>CAYOMO010000056.1:0-9648 GCA_964405065.1 uncultured Gammaproteobacteria bacterium | reverse complement strand
TGGTGCAGTCGGAAAATATCTTTTTTCAAAATAAACTATATCGGTATTATCTGAGGCCATTTTTACCTTCTACTGTTGCGGCCGCCACACCAAAACCATCTGCTACTCAGTCGGCAGTCATGCCAGCGGCTAAACCTCCAATTGTTGGAATGAGTGCTCCCAGCAGTTGGAATAAAGATTTTACTGAATGGGTATCCAAAGCTCAGTCTTTTGGTGTGTATCCTTATTGTGAATACAATGGACAGGTAGATCCAAGTTGCAATGAAGCCGGAGATATTTTAATTACCAACTATCTGACTTATGCCAATATTTGCCAACAGACTGTCAGCTGTTTTATCAGCCCGGCAGCAGTCACCAGGATGAATGCCCAGATCGATCCGGTATTAATTCAATCCCTAGCTGGGGGTGAACCGATCGCCTATGCGGCTGTAGCAACAGTTTTAGAGCCTCTTTTGAGCATAGCACCTAGTTATCGTACTCTAACCTTGGAGCTAGCAAATACTGAAGTTGATCCTTTAAATCCGGAAGAACAGGCGCTTTTAGACAAACAGGATGGTAAAACTCCACCATTTAACCCTTATGTTGAGATTGTGAATACCACGCCACAGCAACAATGAGTCGTTACACGCCTCTTGCTTCGCTGTGAGTTACTTCGTGCCTCCAGCTTCGCTGTGAGTTACTTCGTGCCTCCAGCTTCGCTGTAAGCGATAATACTCAGTTTTATTGCGTGTCTCGCATTGCGTTTTGCTTTCTTTATCTCTTTTTGCTTATCTCTTCTGTACTGCTAATAAACTTCTCTTTTCGTCGAAGGATGCAAATGCACCAGTAATTCATATGGTGTCGACTGGCACTTTTTAGAGACCTGTTCTATCGAGTTAGGAAAAAGTGGATCGTCGGAAAACACTTCGATTTCATCTTCGACGGCTGGCATTTTTGATCCTAGTTCTTGATGAGCATTACTGAGCTCAATGGTCGTGATATTCATACTAATCAGTCCCACTATCTTGCAGCTGATTTTATGGGGTAATTTGTCATAAACTTTACTTCGTTTACTACCAAAATCATCCAGTCCCACCGGCTTGCACATGACCTCCCCACCATTGCTCAGTCTTCGATCTACTCCATCGTTGTAACCAATCGGTAAGATCGCAATAATCATGTCTTTTTTTGCCTGGTATTCTTTGGAATAACCAATGTAATCACCTTTTTTAATATATTTCCACTGAGCAATTTTGGTGGTCAGTTTTAATACTGGTAATAATTGTGATGTCGGATATTCCCGGGCGGTTGGAAAGCCATAAATGCCCAACCCGCAGCGAACTACATTGCACTCTGTGGTTAATCCGTTGAGAACAGCATAGGTGCCTCCCAGATGAAACCAGCGAGGTTGATATCCCAGCTGTAAAACCAGCTGTTTAGCGGATTTAAAATTTTCAAGTTGAGCTTTCGTCAGAGGATCTTCAGGCATATCTGATATAGCTAAATGACTCATAACCCCGTCAATTACTACCCCTGAGATTTGAGCTAAGTTGCGCATGAGCTGTTTTACTTCCCTGATATCAAAGCCCTCCCGATGCATACCGGTATCAAAAAAAAGATGGACTTTGGCTCCAGGCTGATATTTAGCAATATTTTTTAACTGATCCAGATCAAATACCGTATAGGAAAAAGGCAATTTTTTACCTTGAAGTGAGCGTGGATCGATATAGCCGGTAATTAAAATTTCGGATTTAATGCCAACTTTTTGCAGCTGAAAAGCTTCATACAGTGAATCTACACAGATAAACGGTGGTTTTTGAGTATCAATTATTTTACCAACCTCTTTTATCCCATGACCATACGCATTGGATTTTAAGACAGGAGCCACAGTAACTCCCTCTTGAAGAGAAGCCAAATACTGATAATTGGCGATCAGACAATCTTTTGAGATCAATATTTTATTTAAAGGATATGATTTAGAAAAACTCAAACCAAACATATGGGAAATTATAAATTATAAAGGATAAATTATAAAACCATGTGACAAGTTTTATAATTTCATAATTTGTAATTCATCATTTATTGTATCTTTCGTGTTTCATTTTGCCTGTTGCGTATTACCAGCAAATTGACATTTTTACCTAGTTCTGACACACTAAATATATGGAACAAAATCCGCCCTATACTGCTCCGCTCAATCACCCAACTCCTTTGATTTCAAACAGTTTTAGCCCTGTATCAAACTTATTAAAGACTGCTTGGGATAAAATCCAAAAACAGCTTTTGCGTCTGTTTATTTTGACAATCATTGGTGTTGCTTTTGGCTTTGCTATTTCCCTCGGGATGATAGCACTAATGGTTGGAGTAGCAGCGCTTTTGCCTGCTGCTAGTGCTTTGTCGACTGTAATAGGGCTAATTATTGTAGCTATTTCTACATTTATTCTTATGTTCACAGTCAATATTGGTACTATGCTGCTTTTAGCTAATGCTGATCCGGCTCTTTCTGCCTGGAGCGTTTTCCGAAAAAGTCTGAAGAAAATATTACCAGTTTTTTGGGTGTCGATATTGAGTGGATTCATTGTTTCAGGAGGGTTAGTTTTACTAGTAATACCTGGAATTTTATTTGGTATTTTGCTGACATTTTCAGTCTATTTCGTAGTCATGGACAATGTTTCTCCCATTGAGGCGATGCGTAAAAGTGTTTATATCGTCTCGAAAAATTTTGGGGCGATCTTTATCCGGCTGGTAGTGCTGTTTGTGATCGGTTTTGTCGGAGGATTGATTATCAGCATGCTGACCGGGCAAGATAGCAGGGTTTTGGGCAGTATCCTGTCTCTGATATTCAATCTGCTGTTTGGCTGGTATTCTATCTCATATATGCTCTCCCTTTTCCAGGAGGCCAAAAAAACTGGTGGTGATGGCAGAGGTAAGCTAATCTGGATGAGCATAATGGCCATTATTGGCTGGCTACTGATCGTCGGCGGCGGATACCTGATCTTTCGGGCCACGGCTAATAACCCGGCTGTAAACACCAATCGCCCACTTCAGTTTGATAACACATTGCTTGATCTGGACAATCTTGATGAAATAGTAGCTACTCCGACGGCTTCAGTCAGACCTGCTTCAGCGAGTGCTTCATCTAAAGCCAGTGCTACTCCCCGCCCATCAGCAATACCAAAAGCCTCAGCTGCTACCTCTTCGGCCATCAGGTAATTATTGATCTGTTCTAAAACAACCCTTTGCAGCAGCAAAGAAAATTGTTTGTTCTAGGGTTCGTCTACTCAGCTGCATTGATAATGTTTCACCTACAGGTACCAACTGGTCTGTTTGGCGTTGGTAAAGTTGTCCTCGCAGCTCGGTTCCAGAAATTCCCCAATGATATTCTAGGCCATTTTGCCCATGAAATATTCGTGCTGGGCTGATTGGAAGTTCTCGTCGCGGGTCACTTTCAAGTCTTATATACATATTGTTTAATTATGAATTGGGAATTATGAAAAGTTTCCTCGTATTCTTAATTCTAAATTCTTTCTTCACCTCCTTTTATATTAATATCCCGACACAGCTGTAATTCGTGTACCTGGATTATTTAAATTAAAAAGACTTCTAACTATAATATCGGCCTGAGTATTACGGAAAAATGATGCTGCATCAGGATGAATTACTTGTGAAGGATTCTGCTTTATAAAATCAAAACTGAGCTCTTCATACAGCCTGGCAGCTGGATTGAGTCTAGGATCGGAACAATAAACACCTTCAACATCCTTCCATAGAGTCAACTTTTCGGCCCTAGAGGCTTGGGCCACCAAAGCCGCAGTCAGATCTGAACCGTTTCGACTCAGTGTTTCAATACGGCCCTGAAGATTTTCGCCATAAAAACCGGGTACGACCACTCGTTGCGAGGTATTTTCAAGTCTGGTAGCTGCTCTCTGGGTCGTATTCTTGTGAACTTGGTGATTTTCTACTTGAATGAGTTCAGTGCCATCGATAAATTCGGCTGACATAAATTCAGATAAAATTCGAGCGCTAAGCCATTCGCCGCGTGAAACAACCAAATCTTCACTTCGAGCTTGTGGTAAATGCCCCCGTAATTGATCGATATGCGCAAGTATCCCATGACAATTTAGATCTTCAGCTATTGCTTGATAGCGATCTAAAACACCGTTTATTTGTCTGGTATACAGCTGATCTGTCACCTTTGGTTCACCCGCTCGGGCACCCAAAGCGGATATTACAACAATGTTTCGGCCAGGCTGTCTACTAATAACTTCGGCAGCTCGTCTAAAAGAATAGCTATCCATCAAAATACTTCCACCAAACTTTGAAATATGTGTCTGTCTTTCCATGTCTAGAATAGTACGAAAGACGGAGTTAGAAGTAAAATTTTTAAACTTTTATTACAAAATACTAACTAATTGTTATATTTTTAACAAAATATGATATAATAGATGCAGGCTAATGCAAATTGGCTTTAAAAAAATTATGTTTACTGTTTCCGATATCGTAGAAGATCTCATTGCTAAACAGCCTTTTATAGAGGAAGGGTTATCACGCAATCTGATCAATCTTTCTTCACTAGCCCGCGAACTAAAGCCACAAATTGAAAAAAAACTTTTTAAAGATGTAAAACTAGGCTCTATTGTAATGGCTTTAAAGCGACTTGCTACTTCGAGGCTGCACCCCCGGGGTGCGAGGCTAGAGGTGGAAGGAATTCTGGCACAACTGGGAGACATGACTGTGCGTTTAAATATTGTCGAATATACCTTTGAAAACTCCTCTACTCTAGCCGATAAGCAAACAAAACTGATGTACCAAGCATCTTTAATTCCCAATTCATTTTTGACAGTCACAGATGGCGTTTTCGAGACAACATTTTTTGCCTCTGCCAATTTAAAGCCGGCGATTGAAAAACAGATGCAGGGTGAAAAGATTAAAAATCAGGCCCAAAATCTGTCCTCTATCACGATTATTATTCCCGAGGAAGCCACCGATATACCAGGAGTTTATTATGCAATTTTAAAGAAACTGGCCTGGAATGGGATCAACTTTGTAGAAGTAGTATCCTCTTTCACAGAGCTAACCATCTTTATGCGATCAGAAGACATCGACCGCGCCTTTTCCACTCTGAAAAAGTAAATAGTCTGAGAACTATAAATAAACCTTCCCAGTAAGAACACGTCATTCCCCTGAAAAGGTATGGTTTGTGGATCCCCGCTTTCGCGAGGATGACGTCTGAAATGTTGGTTAAGCTGGGGTTTCTGGTGTAGATGGGGTATTTTCTGCGGTTTTGCCCTCAGAAGGAGCCTGAGTAGGTGAAATACTCATTCCGACATTTATCACCTGCTCTACCAACCTATTACTATACCCCCATTCATTGTCATACCAGGCAAATACTTTCAAAAGATCACCATCGATCAGCTGAGTCAGTGCCAGATCAACGATGGAAGATTCAGAGCGGCCAATGATATCTGAAGAGACTAATGGCTCCTCTGTCACACCCAATATTCCTTGCCAACGCGGTGTAGCAGCCATATCTTTAAAAGCTTGATTGACCTCTTCAACAGTGGTTTTCATCTTCAAAACAACTGTAAAATCTGTGATTGAACCGGTGATAGTAGGAACACGGATGGCCCGACCATCCAGCTTATCTTTCAGGGAGGTAATCGCCTGAGTCACCGCAATTGCAGCACCTGTGGTGGTCGGGATCATATTGGAGTAAGCCGCACGAGCTCTTCGTAGATCACCTGACTTACCTCCCGGAGGAGGACCATCAACCAGGTTTTGTTCAGCTGTGACGGAATGAACCGTGGTATATAGCCCTTTTTCGATACCAAATTTTTCTTCCAAGACGGCGATCACTGGTGCAATACAGTTGGAAGTACAAGAAGCATTGTTGATCATATTTTCACCCGTATAATTGGCGTGATTGACTCCGATCAAAAATGTCCCCACTCCCTCACCTTTGGCTGGTGCAGACAAGACTACTTTATGGGCTCCGGCTGTGAGATGCTTTTTCATCCCCTCTTCATCAGTAAAACGGCCGGTACTTTCGATCACCACATCGACTTTCATATCTTTCCAAGGGAGTTCGGAAGGCTCTTTGACAGCCAAAACAGGATAGGATTTACCATCGATGATCAAGTTTTTCTCATCTGAGGAGATCTCATGAGCCCAGGCGCCATAGGCGGAGTCATATTTGAGCAAATGAGCTAATACTTTGGGCTCGGTGAGATCGTTGATAGCCACGATCTCTATGGCATCTTTATGATATTCTAAAGCGACTTTGAAGGCGTTTCGGCCGATCCGACCAAATCCGTTAATGGCAACTCTGAGCATTATATTTACTGTAAATTATTGGAGAAAGTAAATCAAGGGTTTCTAATTATGTTTTAAAGAATTAATTTCAATTAGATAATGTAATTCCATCTGCGCCAAATTGGTTTTTTAGCCTGGTAAATTTTTTGGTTTAAGAAATAAAGTGTCTCGGCTTTTTGGGTTAATGCCTCAGTACCCATTGTAGATTGAACATATGGGTCATAGGAATTTAGCTGATCTTTCCATTGTACAGGAATACCCTCAAGTCCATATAAGGCACCGGCAAAGGCTCCAGTTACAGTCGATTGAGTATCAGTATCATATCCAAAATGGATTGACCGATTTATAGCTTCTGCGAAATTATCAGTCTTCATAAGTGAATTAAACGCGATATTAAAAGATTCAAATGCTCCACCATAGCCACGATTCTTTTTACGATGTGTTTCGCCTCTCAAGGCGTCTTCAATGAGCTGATCAATAGCCGGAGTATCTTTAAAGTCTTTAGCTAAAATATCAGGTAAAGCAGCTTTATCTACACCGGAGGCCAAATTGGCCACTACATCACAAGTCATCCGACAGGCAGTTAAACACTCAGAATGTGCATGAGTTATAGCAGAGATTTCATCAGAAGCTTTAAACATTTTTGGCGGATTGCCTCTAAAAAGCAATCCTATGGGATATGTTCGCATCACAGACCCATTGGCGATCGGAGGACGTTTAGATGATGCAAGTAAAACTTCTCCAGATTTTCTATAACTAACCCCTTCTGCAACCAATTTTAGACTATTTCTGGTTAAACCGCCGATATCTTTAGGCATGGACTGCATCCACCAAACAAACCTCTCTGCTATATCATATGGATCGTAACGGCCATTTGCGACAATGCTATCAACTATAGCAAGAGCCATATCTGTGTCATCGGTTGTTTGGCCAGGTTCCCAATTAAAAGCTCCCCCACCATTCATATTTTTTGTTAAATCTGGGTTTTCTTCAAATAAAGCCTTAATTTCTAAAGGCGGATAAAATTCAAGTGGAGCACCAACAGCATCAGCTACAGCAGCGCCTACAACAGCACCTTCATACCTGGACAGGATATCTTTCATCTGTATATTATAGGATATTTTGAGTCGAAAATCAAATTATGACAAGCTATTTTGGCTCTTTTGAAGGTTTAATCAGACTATTGTCTTCTATAATCCAATCCTGTGTTTCATCCAGTGGATCGCACTGGGGGCGATCCAGAGATGGCTCATTTTTAGAAGAAGTTGGTTTAATGGCGCGGGATTTAGGAAAAAGGTTTGGGGTCGCTGTTTTTATTTTATCAGGAGGCAATTTTGATTCTGTTGCTTCTTTTGGCACTCCTGGTGAGGTTTTTTCAAGACTCATCGGTTTATTATTGTGTTTTTACAAATCAATGTCAATCTTTGGATCAATTCTATCTATGAAGTTGCAAGATTTGTAGCCGTAAAACCTTTAAGAATTGGATTATTTATAATTGAATTTAAAATATCCTCAACAGTATTGATAGTACTTACCTCTTGGTATTTACCTGTTGAAGGGTTGAGTTTAAAAAGAGTTGTTTGTCTTACTGATCCAGTAGCATGGCCATCCGAACCGATGACCATTTCTTTGACCTCTACATAAACCCCATCATCCTTGATGGATTTAACTGCATCAAATTTATATGATTTCCAGGACGGGTCACTAATATCATTGGTACGCACCTTCACCTGGATTCTTTCGATATGTGCCGGGTTCATGCCACCTGGAACCAATATTTCAAGCTCTCCAGTATGAATACTCAATAGCCCGCCAATACCAGGGATTATTTGTGGTTGCGAATTTGTAAACCCAATAACCTGATAGCCGGTGTTGAAGGTTGGAACAACACCTTGGGCTGGCAATTTTGATGTAACCACGATCGAAGCCTGTCTTTTATTAGGTTTACCAGTAGAATTATTGAAAAATGGGTTATAATATTCCCCTCCTGCAAAATTGTCTGCAACTCCCTTACTGGTACTAACACTGACAAAAGGACTAACATCTGTTTCTAAACTATTCCCAACAGTATGAATCTTAATTTTTCGTCTTAAAGAATCGATCTTATCCTCCATCTGGATCGTTTCATCATCTAAAATATCAGTATAGTCATCAATAACGCTTTCATTATAATTTTCCAACCCCCTGGCCAAAGACTCTTTTAAGACATCGGTTGAAGGCATATTTGGATTTTCCAGTCTTAGAAAACGAGGTGACTTCGAGCTAGAAAAGGTGTTTGAATAGTAAGAATTCAAGGCTGATCTCGGCGTTTCAAACAAAGCCGCAACTCTCTGGGGTGTATCCGCTGGTGTAGAAATGGGTATTCCTCTATATACAGTGACATCTCTGTTGCTATAAAACTCTTTGATCAATTTTTCATATGCTTCAAAATTTTTGGGATTTTTCATTCTGACAAGATCAATATATGATTGGGGTACCAAACCTCCAACTGTGATTTTTGTTCCATCCGGCAGCACTTGCGACTCACCTCCAAACATTTTATGAAAATTATTCCAGGCTAATACAATATCCCGATTTAAGTCATTTAGGCTACCATAAGGAGTCCTTTTTATTTGACCATTAACCTCCGGTAACAACCTGGAACTATTTGTAAAATTACCATTTTTAGCCATCAGATCATAAAAAGTTTTTAGTTCAGAATACCCAAGCGCTTCAACCGGATCTACCCAGCCGATTTCCTCCATTAGTTTTAACTTCTCTTGCACTTTTTGTTCGCGGGCTATGCCATTACGAACTGTTTCAATCCACTGCTCAAGTGGGGATTCTATGTCTGCATTAAAATTTACAATTCTTGGAGCTGGATATCCGGCGTTTTCCAGTGACCAATTCATCACTATCCTAGAAAGCCGTCCATTGGCATCGCCAAAAGGATGCACTGAGATTAGTCTTCTTTGTAATTCCGCTGCTAAAGCTATTCTGTCTACTCCAGGAAGATTACTTTGGGTGTTGTACCAATCGATAACATCTTCTACAAGGACCTGGACCAATTCCTGATTGGTTGGACGGGGTGATAATTTGGCTTTGATATGATCTGGTAAAGAATTCATAAAATCAGCATCTCCTACCCTGGGATACTGGATATATCCCCATTTGGTTGCATCGGGACGGGCAATTTTCCCCTCTGGAACTGGTGTTTCTATAAATTTAAGATAGGGATTTTCATTTATAACTGTGATCTTTGATATAGGAAACTCTCCCGGATTGTCTTTTTTAAATCCAAACATAGCAGACAATCTAAAATCTCCGATTAAAACATTTTCTTTGGGTGATGCAGGAAGCAATAATGCCTGATGCAGA
>CAYOMO010000055.1:0-9779 GCA_964405065.1 uncultured Gammaproteobacteria bacterium | reverse complement strand
TTCTTATAGCCGCGATTGAACTAATTTTGAGACGTCGACTACTGCTTGGAGGAAATGGTGAATCAGTCGCCGAACCACTTGTACGGGAGCTTGTCTGGGCTAGATATTTTCCCGATTCATCGGTACCTGAGTCGCTCGTCTACAAAGTATCCCAAACTGTGGATTTGTATTTTACCCTGGAAAAACTAATAAAGACCAAACACAAAGTAAATCGACAAAAATTAAGTGATTTTATTCTGAATATTTTATCAGCTGAGATAGAAAATATTCTCAGTCCAAGTAAAGATAAAGAATTGCTGATAAATTTTTTATTTGGAATATACCAAAATAAAGTTCAGATTTTAGATGATGATGAAGAGACAAGGGACGCTCAAGTATTTATCGCTCTAAGGAGAACTTTTGGCAAACAGGATCTACCACTTTTAAAATATCATTTATTCAAACAACTTTTTGGCAAAGTTACGGAAAATAGCAAAGAAAATATAGCAGAAAATTTTTTAAAAGGTTATAAAAAAATAGAATATCAACTTTCATATCCACTAGCTTCACAGATATATACTTACATAAAAAAAGAGATGACACCAATGTATATTCTAAGAGACGTTTTAAAACAACATCGGGGAGAAAATCAGGAATTAGTTGAAAATGAAGAAAAATTTAAATTAGCAATTATTAATGAATGCACTTCTCAGTATAAAAAAATCCATGCTAAAGTCCAAACCGCGATCATTAGAGGTGTGATTTTTATTTTGATTACAAAAGCTATTTTTGCTTTGGCTGTAGAAGGCACCTTTGAAAAATTTTTTTATGGAGAAATTTTATGGAATTCGATAGCTCTAAATACTTTATTCCCGCCGGTTTTAATGATTGTAGCAGGTCTTTTAATCAGTACTCCCAATAAAGAAAACTCAGAGAAAATCTTTCATCGGATTGAAAATATTTTATTTTATAATGACAAAATTACCTCCAAATCTTTCATTCGTCATTCTAAAAAGAATAATTCCACTATGCATTCTTTTTTTATACTGCTCTGGTTTTTAGCACTTCTACTTTTTATTAGCGGCATAAACTATATTCTCCATTTACTAGGGTTTACTATTATCAGTCGAGGTATTTTTATCTTCTTTTTAGCAATTGTTTCATTTATCTCATACCGTATTCATATGACAGCCCATATGTACACCATTTCCGATGACAAGCAAAGTATGGCCTCAGTACTTTTTGATTTTCTATTTATGCCGTTTATCCATTTGGGTCGTCAACTGACTGAAAATATTTCCCGGATTAATATCATCTTATTTTTCTTTGATATGTTTATTGAAACACCCTTTAAAGTCATTTTTGCTTTCTTTGAACAATGGTTTTTATTCTTACGCACACAAAGAGAAAAACTGGGCTAAATTAATACTCTCCCATTTTTAACATTTATCTGTTACAGTATCGTCTATGTCACAATCAATTATTCAAGTCAAAAATCTGATCAAACGATATAAAAAAGGATCCATAAATGCCGTTGATGATATCTCTTTCCAAGTCAAAGAAGGTGAATTTTTCTGCTTTTTAGGACCAAACGGTGCAGGTAAAACTACTACAATTTCCATTTTGACCACCACTCTGGCTAAAACATCCGGTAGTATTGAAATAGCTGGTTTTGATACAGAAAAAGATTCCAGCAAAGTCCGTCAAAATGTCGGTATAATTTTTCAAAACCCTTCACTTGATCAAAATCTGACTGCCGAAGAAAATCTCCGTTTTCATACAATATTATATGGGCTATACCCCTTTCGGCCCTCATATGCATTAATGCCAGAATCCTATAAGAAAAGAGTCCAGGAATTGTCAGCCATTTTAGGAATCAACAAAGATCTGGGTAAACCAATCAAATCTTTCTCCGGAGGTATGAAAAGAAAATTGGAAATCATCCGCTCTCTAATGCACAATCCCAGAGTATTATTTTTGGATGAACCAACCATTGGCCTTGATCCACTTAGTCGACGGGATCTATGGAAATATTTAAATGAAGTCAGAAAGTCCAATAATACGACTATTTTTCTAACTACTCATTATCTTGATGAAGCCGAAGATGCTGACAGAGTCTGTATTATCAATAAAGGTAAAATCGTCTCACTAGGCACACCCTCTCAACTCAAAAAGACCCTAACAGAAGAATATTTGTTAATAGATGCAGCCAATACTTCAAAACTAGAAAATGAACTACAAAAACAAAAACTTGATTATCACCGAGACGGTGTATTTAAAGTTAAAATTAAAAGTGGTACTGACGCTCAAAAGATCATTCAAAAATTACAAACACCTTTGACTCATTTAAAAACACATTCACCATCTTTGGAAGAAGCGTATCTTGAAATTATTGGACAAGGTAAAAAATCTAGCACCGAGGAGGCATCTATATGAGTTTTAAACGAGAGCTTAATGCTCTGCTCACTATTGCATATCGTGATGTTAATAAATTGATCAGAGATCGCTTCCGTCTAATCTCTTCATTGATTTTCCCATTGATATTTATTGGTGTACTAGGCAAAGGGCAACAGTCAGCTCTAGGCGGAGCGCTCCCTTTTAATTTGCTGACTTTTACCTTCACCGGTGTCTTTGCCCAAACGCTCTTCCAATCGACGGCTTCGGGAATCAGTTTTTTGATTCAAGACAGAGAAAGTGATTTTTCACAAGAGATATTCGTATCTCCAATTTCTCGTTATACTATCGTTTTAGGTAAGATATTAGGTGAAACCTTGGTTTCATATGTCCAAGTGATCGGAGTAGTAATATTTGGAGTTTTATTTGGAGCACAGGCCACTCCCCTTCAAATACTGCTAATTTTTCCAGCTGGATTGATCGCTGCTTTATTTGGCGGAGCTTTTGGCATGATGATTTTAGCCAATATGAATAACATCCGCTCAGCTCAACAAATCTTCCCTTTTGTAATCTTTCCACAAATCTTTTTAGCCGGAATCTTTTTCCCGATTACCAACCTGAATCCAATTATGAAATCAATCGCCTTACTTGCTCCAATGACTTATGCCGTAGATTTTGTCAGAGGTATTTTTTATTGGGGTACTCCTGAATACAAAGATGTGGTGCTATTTAATCCTTGGATCAATCTTGGAATAATTTCTATCCTTTTTGTCATAATGATTACCATCGGAACTTATATGTTTGTTAAAAATGAGCGAAACAGGTAGTCTCGTTCTGGCTTCGCAATGAAATAATCACTGACTCCAAACTTTAACTAGATTTCAATTCCGAAAAAATAATAGTTCGCTCAGAGTACTCTTTTTTAACTTTATCCCAGGACCCGCCACAGGTGATCAGATTGACCCGAATTTTATCTGTTTCTCCAAAAACTTCCTCTAAAGGAAACTCATCCAGTTTAACAACTCTTTTTTCCGTCACCGTAAAAGTGAGTCTTTTCCCAGTCTCATCTTTAACAATCAATTCATCGCCTTGAGCTAATTTATCCAAATCATAGAATACTGCAGGACTACCATCTGGTTTATCAAAATGACCAGCAAACACTGCATTACCTTTCTGCCCAGGTTTTACTCCCAACTCGTACCAGGCTACATTGATTACATTTTTTGGGACATCCATCCGACCTTGATCATCAATTCCAACAGACTCTGACTCGGCATTAATATTTAGGCTTGGAACTTCCAAACGAATTGGAACTTTAACTTCTGGATTAGGAGAAATCACCGGCGAAACAACTAGTTGTGAAGAGGCTATTGGATCTGCCTTGGGAGCTCCTATCGAAGCAACAGCCAAGATACCCTTACCTATAAAAAGAGTCGTTACAAAGATGATTAAAAATAATAAAAGAGATCTGATAATTTTCATCGATATTAAAATGCGGGAGTAGATATTCTACTTCCCGCATTTTTTGGTATTAGTTGCTTCCAAAGCCAGTCGCAGGTGCTGCTGACGGAACCATAGTATTACTTGAAGGTGAAGGAGTTGGACTCATACTTGGTGACTGAGCCAATGCCGCTCCTCCTGCTAATACAAAAGTTGCAGCAACCATCGCTACACCCACTATAATTTTGTCTTTCATGACATTCACCTCCTTAGATCTGTTCAACGGACTAGGCTGACAGGAATTACTATAGTAAACAGTTGAGATGAGAATTTTATCAGTCATTTGTAATAAACCCATAAGACTGCCTTAAACCAATTTGGTGTTGGGAAAAAAAGTTTGTATAATAAAAAGAGTGATTCATCCGCCCAAAATCCCCAAAGTGTATCTTATTTTTATTGGCGGACTTTTTTTTGTCCTTTTTATCGCATTTTCATATCTGGTAGCCAAAGAAACATTTACCCAGTGGGATTTTGATATGACTGTCAAATTTCAAGATAAAATCCCTCATCGTTTTGATTATCCTTTTTCCTGGCTATCTATAATTGGCAAAGCAGAAATTTCGATGGCTATTTGGGGATTTTTAATGATTTATCTGTTTATTCGCAAATTTTGGTTGGCCGGACTTTCAATGTTTCTACTCCCACTGGCTCTTTTGATGGAGATCTACGGCAAGCTTTTTGTCTACCACCCAGCTCCTCCTCATCTTTTTTATCGTGGCGTGATCAAATTTAATTTCCCCACTGATTTTGTCCACACAGATTATTCCTATCCTTCTGGTCATATGACCAGAACCGCTTTTATTACAACATTTTTGATGGTGTATTTTTTATTACGAAGCAGTTGGAAAATCCAACTTATTATCCAACCGGTATTAATTGGGATCTTTTTTGCAATGGGAATATCCCGAATTTATCTAGGTGAACACTGGAGTACGGATGTGATAGGGGGAGCATTTATAGGAATCTCTTTTGGTATTATTAGCGGACTCTGTGTTCCTTTGAAAAAATATCTCTCCCATCATCATACCCAGGAAAATTAATATACAACTCATCATCAAGCTAAGTATTCCACTGGAATAATTTAAAAATAGAAACGAGAATTAATGAGTCTGAACTCGGTCACTCTGACGAGCCCCTTGTAACCAAGCGCTGAAGGAAGCATTGGTTTTCTGCTGTTGCAACTGCTCTTTGATACTATCTCTCAATTTCTGATCAGTTTTAGGATCTGTAGTAACACCATTAGCATCAGTAGTTGGAGCAAAAGCATCTTTATTTTCAGTAATATATTGATCAACTTCTCCATCTGTAACCATCGCGCCGTCGGCAAAAAGCTTGCTTCTCATTAGCTGTAGTTTGACCAATCGATGAAATTCATCCTGGGTAATATTCTGAGCTGTCAAAATTTGCTGTAATTTATCAGCTCCACCTTGCTGATCTTCTATTTTTTTAATTTCAGAATTTAATTCCTCGTCTGAAACAACAATGCCTTTAGCTTTAGCTTCACTCTCCAAAAGTTTTTGGACGATCAACTCTTCGCTTACATCTTTACCATATCGTTTTGACAAAGTACTGTAATATTCAAAAACGGTTACCGGCATTTTATCTACCCAAGCCACCACTAAATATTTATTTGCCGCGTATAACAATACAGCTACTCCGATTGCCAATAAAATAATATATGCAGTTTTTCTGGATATCGGTAATTTTGGCATACCAGACATGCGGGAATCAGAATTTTCAACCGACATCTCACTCATTGGTTCTTCAACTTTTCTTCGAGTTTTGGTTGCTGATTTTCGAACAGATACAGCAGAGGAAGTTGCTCTGGATTTGGCAAGTGTTTTAGCTGGTTTGGTTATTTTTTTGGTTGCCATAGTAGAAACTGAAAAAGAGTGTAACAAATGATTTTTCGATATGCAAGTGTCAGTTTATGGGACAACAAGCTATGGTAGTTAGTCAGTAGTTGAGAGGTTGTAGGTTGTAGGTTGTAGATTAGTTGATTAGTTGATTAGCTAATTAGCTTATTAGATGACGGATGGTTGGAGATAAGTAATATAAATTCCTACTTCATTGCGACGAAGGAGCATCAAGCTCCGCTTATAATTCAGTGTTACACTGAGCTAATGAAACTGATAAATAAGACTTCTGGAAAAGTGATAACAACCAAGCTAAAAATTGCCTCAAGCTGGCTGGAGGCATCGCTTGGTTTACTCAATCAACCAAAAGGAACAGCGATGCTCTTTTATACCCGCTGGGGAATTCATACTTTTGGCATGAAGTATCCCATTGATATTATTGTATTGGACAATCAGCAAAAAATTATTCAGATCAAATATGATTTAAAACCCAACCGCATTTTTTTCTGGAATCCAAAGTACTCATCTATAATCGAATTGCCGACAGAACTAACAAAACTAAAAATGAACGAAATTTTAATAGTGAGTTAATAGGATTACAACCCTAAAGAAGGCGTTGAACAATATTTTCAAAAACCCCTGCACCAACACCAACCACCAAAGGATCTACCCTTGAAGGACGAGGACATACAGCAAGATCAACCAAAATCATTGTGCCAGCTACTTTGATTGCACGATTAGGACCAAAAGAATCAGGCAATATAGATCCACCAGTTAATAGCGACATACCCGCCAATCCTCGTTTTAACAACCATCTCCTACTAATTTTTCTGAATTTAAAATTTCCGAATTTTTCATATTAGGTGCGCGCCCGGAGGGAGTCGAACCCCCAACCGTTGGTTCCGAAGACCAATGCTCTATCCATTAAGCTACGGGCGCCTGTGTTAATTCCTAGATTTGGATGATTCTACCAACCTCTTATTTTTTATTTAATTTGTACTACCGAATCATCCAGCCAAACATATCTATATATAGTCATAAACTCACCAATAGGTGACTCCGTCCACTATTTGCAATCATCTAAATGGGCTATCTCAGACTGTGAATTACCAAGAATAAATTATAAAACAAAATTCATAATTCATAATTCATAATCTCCTCTGTATTGTACCAGTATTTCGGCTCAGGCACAAATAGTGCAATTAATGTCATGTAATTTTTAGATTTTTCATTTACAATGGTTGTGCTAGGAGGTGAAAAAAATTTAGAATTATGAAATTCGAATTATGAAATTTTTTTCGTAATTCTTAATTCATACTTCATAATTCCCTATTTATGAATGACAATATTGCTGATGACGCCAAGCACGCTGCTGCAGATGCATCCAGCCCACAGGTTGCTTTTGAAGATAGCGAAGCTGAGCCTTATGACATCGATGCCAATGAGGCCGCCTTTGGCGGTGAGGTTGATGATGATGATGGCCCTAAGGAATTAAGAGCTCTATAAATAAACTCGCATTCCAGCCTCAAATAACGTATAATTTACCGTGTCTTTCATGGACCGGTAGCTCAGTGGTAGAGCAGGAGACTCTTAATCTCTTGGTCGAGGGTTCGAATCCCTCCCGGTTCACATTCCTCCTCAGTTGACTCTTACAACGAGCTTTAGCGAGTTGAGTTGATCAATTGGTCCTGGGGTTAAAATGTCTAAATGACATTTTAACGGGTAATACACTTTTTATCGACGAAGTCGAAATCTAATCAGTTTTACACTCGAATCCCAGTATCCCCACTTTAGCTAAGACTCTTACAGCGAATGGAATGAGCTGAGTTGATCTCTTGGTCTGTATTAAACTTCTTGCAAATTATTTTTTACCATCTAATGCTAGCTGAAATTGCCTTGATTTTGCGGGTTGCTCTTTGTCTAAAAGTTTCTGGCGGGATGACAGTACCATCCGGACGAATAGCTGGTAATCGTTCTTTTTTCCGACGACGATTGCATTCATCACCTCCTAGAGGAAGATTTGCACAAAGTTTAGGTCGGTCAGGATAAATATCACACTGATTTTTTTGATTTAATTGTGGACATGGACCTATTTGAGACAAACTAAAATACCCCTGATACGGCAAAGAGGTAAATACAATTTCCCGCGGCAATCGATATCCCTTTTTCCCTTCTTCATGAATCTCGGCTAAAGCATCCAAACGATCCTTTGAATCATTTTGGTTTTTGGGATTGGGTATTAACTCCGTTACATGAAGAAATCCTTGTGTCATGGCCAGTATTTCTTCATGAGAGATCACCGGAAAAAAACTACCTTTGCAACAAGCTCCGCAGGAAAAACAGGGATTTTCAGGTTGTGAACCTGAAGGCATAATTGGTAATTCCTGTCTAAAACGATCTTTTGACATCTATATATTATAGGTTATTTTAGCTAAAAATTCAAAATCAGACAAATATTCTGTCGCTTGTGAATAAATTTCAAAAATGGTAAAATAGTCCTATAAGTTTAAACCTGGCTTGATTCAGGTCCGCCAATAGGCGGATTTTTTATGATTTAGACTTTTTTTAAAAACTAAATTAATTCCATTACTACGACTGGATGATTCGGTAGTAATGCTAAATATCAGTATTTGTTTGTAGAATCATCCAAAACCTTATGAACATACGAAATGTCGCAATAATCGCCCACGTTGATCACGGAAAAACCACTCTTGTGGATGGTTTACTCAACCAAACCCATACTCATTTAAAAAAAGAGCTCGTCGACACCGCTTTAATCATGGATTCCAATGATTTGGAAAAAGAGCGAGGAATCACTATCTTTTCTAAAAACGCCTCAGTCAGATGGAATGACACTAAAATCAATATTATCGATACCCCCGGCCACGCTGATTTTGGCGGCGAAGTCGAACGTGTTTTAAAAATGGCTGATGGCTGTTTGCTTTTAATTGACGCTAAAGAAGGACCGATGCCTCAAACCAGATTTGTGCTCAAACAGGCTCTTTCAATGGGTTTGAAAGTGATTGTTGTAGTCAATAAAATTGATAAACCAGATGCTCGAATTGACTATGTTTTAAATAAAACCTTTGATCTTTTTATCGATCTGGGTGCGGATGAAGAATCTGCCTATTTCCCGACCGTTTATGCCTCTGGTAAACAAGGTAAAGCTGGTTTAGAGCCAGATCTGTCGACCATGACCGATCTGACCCCAATTTTCGAAATGATTATGAAAGAGATACCAGCCCCTTCAGGCGATCCTGAAAAACCACTACAAATGTTGGTGACCTCAATCAGTGGAGACAACTTTAAAGGCCGGATCGCCACTGGAAGAATTTACAATGGCCGACTTAACGCTAGCCAAGAGATCATGCATATCAATCGTCAAGGTGAGATGAAAAAATACCGCATCACCTCGTTGATGGGATTTGAAGGTTTAGACCGAGTGGATATTAAAACAGCTCAGGCTGGTGATATCGTCGCTATATCAGGTATTCCAGATGTCACAATTGGTGAAACCATAGCAGATATCTCCTCTCCTGAAGCTTTACCTCTGCTTGATATTGAAGAACCAACTATCCAAATGCGCTTTATGGTCAATGATTCCCCAGTTGCAGGTAAAGAGGGTGAATATAAAACAACCCGTCAGATCCGGGATCGTCTATTTAAAGAGCTAGAAACTGATGTAGCACTCAGAGTTATCGATGGCCCAAACAATGATTGGATTGTTTCAGGCCGCGGTGAGCTCCATTTAGCCATCTTAATCGAACGAATGCGCCGAGAAGGCTATGAATTCCAGGTCGCTCGACCTCAGGTGATCACCAAAATAGAAGATGGTGTCAAAATGGCTCCGTATGAACGGCTATTTATCGAAGCACCAGAAGAGTTTTCCGGTACTGTAATCCAAAAACTTGGTCAGCGCCACGCCAAACTGATCAATATGAAAAATGAGTCTGGTTTGGTTGATCTAGAATACACTATTCCAACTCGTGAACTGTTTGGCTTTAGAAGCCAATTTATCACAGATACCAAAGGTCTTGGCTTGATGAACAC
>CAYOMO010000054.1:0-10055 GCA_964405065.1 uncultured Gammaproteobacteria bacterium | reverse complement strand
ATGTCAATATGGGCATAATGTCTTTTATCTGTTTGGTATTCTTGGTGAGAAATATTGATGGTAATACCGCGAGCTTTTTCTTCAGGAGCTCCGTCGATATCTGCATATGCTCTAAAAGTAGCTTGACCTTTGTCAGCTAATACTTTTGTAATAGCAGAAGTTAAAGTTGTTTTTCCATGATCAACGTGACCCATGGTTCCGACGTTTACGTGTGGTTTTGATCTATCAAATGTTGCCATAATTTTAAATTTTCTTAAATTTTAAATTACAAGGTTCTGTTTTCAGGTCCTTATATTTTTTCCTTATTAGGTTCTGATAATTTACCGTATTCTTCAAAGCTTGTCAATAGGCTATTTTGAGCTTGTCCGAAGAAAAATCAGCTCAATTGCAAGCTGATAATGAGAATATACTATAGCACTCAATTAAAAGCAAGAGGTTATTTGACTTGTTAGACCCAGTACTGTTTAATAAATATATGCGCTATCAAAAAATCATAGTTTCATCAGCAATTTTAATCACCTCCATCTTGACCCCAACAGAGGCTATGGCACAAGCAACAGCATCATTTATATTACAACCCGATAAAACCAGTTTAAATGCCGGTGAAAATCTAATAATTACAATCGATATGAATACGGGAGGACAAAATGTTAACTCCTATATTACCAATCTAAGCTATCCAGAAGATAAATTTACTTATGAAGATATTAATACTGATGGTTCTCCTTTCACGATGGCTCTTGAAGCAAAAGGGGGCAACGGAGAGGTTAATATCATCCGAGGTACCACCAAAGCTATTAATGGAAAGGAATTGATCGGAAAAGCCAGTTTTAAAGCTAAAATGAATGCTTCTGCTGATGAAATCAAACTTACTTCAAAATCAGCCATTATTTCTTCAGACAATGAAAATATTCTGCCAAATTCCTCAGTTCAAAATACGACTTCATCTACATCAACTTCAGACACATCAGATACTAAAGTAACTACTTCAAATCCGCTTCTTAAGATCTGGCAATCTATCACCAGTTTCTTCTCCTCAATATTTAAAAAATAGGCTGACTGTATTTCAAAAAAATAGTCTGAGTCTTTTATAAGGGGATAAATTACTTACCATAATTGGTTAATAACTCATTATAGTCAAATACATCAACTTTATTTAATGAAGATCCAAGTTTATAAATATCCGAAATTAGATTTGTTCCTGTTTTACCAAAATCACTCACCATCTGATTGTAATCAAAGATATCTACCTTTCCATTAACAATAATGTCCCCTACTATTTGAGGTGATTGGGATGGAGAAGCAGCTGCAGGTGATACTGATACAATTTGGTTTGAAGTAAATAAGTTAGCTTTTGGAATTATTTGCTTAGTCTGAGCTGTAGATGACCAACTCAAATGAATTGATCCCGGTCCACCCAATTCTTGATATTCTATACTAATTGGAACTTTGGTCCCCGAAGCTAATGATATGGGAGCAGAAATGACCTCTTCAAGCCCATTTGGCGTAGGCCCCCAATTATCGATAACAAGCTGATTATTAATATAAAGCCTTGCTCCATCATCTGAAGATAGATAAAATGTGTGATCTGTACTCAAAGAAGGTTCGATAAATCCATCCCACTTAGCTGAAAAATTATCTATTGCAAGTCTATTGTCTGGCGAAGAAGAACCAAAATCACTATCTATAGTAGAATCAGTTCTAACGATTACAGGTGTTCCACTAAGATCATTTGTCGCATAATAACTGGCTGTCAATCCATCTCCATAAACTGTAGAAAATGACGGATCCGGATTTAAACTATTCACGGGTGATGGAGAAGCCGCTAGTCCAGTCAAATTGGAACCAAATAGAAGTTGCGGTTTTGGATTGGATACCCCTGCTAAAAAAGTAGTCGCATTTCCATTAATAACAGATACACCTTGTTGATTAAACTGATTTTCAAGAAAAGAACTATTAATCAAAATACCTGAATTAATATTTCCAATTGGCATAGTTGACCTTGTGTTGTAAAAGAAATTTTTATTATTTCCAGTTGTTTTAAGTACTGTCGCTGTTGTCGAATTACCCCTGTTAAAGACACACCCCTCACATGTTACATCAGACGGTAACATTATCTGACCCCTTGCATCAGCCTGAAAATTGCAACTAATACAATTTATACGCGCATCATAGCTATTATTGACCAGAAGTGGGTTGCCACCATTTCCATTATTTATAAAATCACTATTGGCAAAAGTTAAATTTATATAATTTTTAAAACTTCCCATATTAATATTGTCTAAAAACAATGAATTAAGCCAGGCATTATTCACATTTGCTCTTTCTCCTTGAAGATCAAACACAGTTGTATTTTCCACATATTGGTTGTGATAATACAGATTTTTATCTTGATACCCCATTGACCAAGTATTTCCTGCAGTATCTGCAGCCCCTGCCCTAGCCCGCTGTTTGAGTGCCGTTTCATTTTGGTAAAAGTTGAGATGATCCATCAAATGATTATCAAGTCCCCAGATATTATCTATGAAAAATGCTGTCTGATTATTTCTAAAAGTTAGGTTGGAAAAAAAAGCAGCATTAAATTGTGCATCCTTCATTCCATTCGCAGCCGAAAAAATAAGTCCATTATTTCCTCCTTGCAAAGTCATATTTGCAATATATACTCTCGTTGGAGCGGCGGATCCCTGTCCTTGTAAAATATTCGTGTTAGAATTTTTGGCAATTATTGCTGTCTTATCAGCCCCGGCACCAATTAATCCTTTACCAAGTGGGATAACAATCGGTGAAAATACAACATACTTTCCGGCTGGTAAAAAAGCTACCGGATTTGCTGAATTTACTAAACCTTGAATATAAGCAGTACTGTCGGTAGCTGTATTTCTATAACTCTGCCAATCAGGAGCCGGATCAGGAATAGTACTAAAAACCGGCCTTTCCCACATATCTCCAGACCGTGTGTTTACCTGATCAATAAATAACTGTTTTAAAGCCTGCGTGTTACTATTTCCCGAAACTGCGGTTCCTCCATCAGTAAAAGCTTTAAATAAATTCCCAGTTCCTTGATTTTGAATTGAGTTATTGTTGGTAACATTTATAAAAGCGGATGATAAATTAGTTGTTCTCATTATGGTGTCCGGAGTTTGTCCCCCATCTACATAACCACCCAAGTACTGAAAAAAGGATGCCCCGATGTCAAACAGGCTGGGGATTCCTACAGTGTTGAGCCCTCCAGACCAACCCAAAATTCGCATGTGATTCATACCCCCAGTCTGAAGCAAAGCCGGAGGATTAGTAGTTTCTCTATTCCAACCTTCTGCATCCATCCCAACAATACTAAAGTTATTTTGGTTATCTATGTATAGACCTCTTTTATAAATATTGTTATAAAACATCAATACATTATTATCTGATTTTCTTGCTGCATCTCCATACCAGGTGACAGAGTTTCCTGGAGCCAATGTTCGGGTTCTGATAAATCTATTATTTTTCATATACCCTCCGGATCTATTATCAAAATTAAATAATCCAGTAATATCAAGGAAAATATTATCTTCTAATGTAGCTTGGTTTATATTTAGTGGTGCCAGAACTCCAACAAAACAATTATTTTTAGTTACTAAATTAGAAGCTGGAAAATCCATACTAGAGTAATTCGAAACATTACTGACAATAACATTTGTTGAGCCAGGTTGAATTTCAATTTTTGGAACTAAAGTAGTATATTCACCACGAATACCATAAAGTTGCATATTACTACTCAAAACCCATTTTGAAGGACCTTCATAATTTCCAGGAACTAACCTAACTTTTTTATAGGTGTTTAAAGCGGTTTGTACATCACCACCAGGAGAAACTAGTCGGGCATCAAGCGGATATGAAGATGAAGATCCGTTTATGCAAAAATCTAGAGCTTCATTAATCGCACCCGCTGCATAGGAAGGTGATTTTGGTAAAATCTGAGATAAAAGAGAATTACGCAAAGGTGCAATTGAAGTGACTATCAGAAATACCATTACCCCTATTACACCAACAAGTAATAAAACATTTATTAAACCTTTTTGATTTGTCCAATTATCTCTTGACCTTGGTTTAATCATACTAATTAGACTATTACTAAATGGTATAAAAAAACTCTCTCTTTGAAAGTTTTTTCTGTAAATAAATAAATTCTAAATAATTGAACATGGCAAATACACTATTTCCCGAAGTTAGTAAGAAGGATATTGTAGTCAAAGATATCAACCTTACCATTCCCATCAAAATCACCCTGCAAACTAACACCCGGTTTGCCATAATTACTTAGTAAAAGATTGTAATCAAAAATATCTACTTTACCATTGCCATCAATATCTCCGACCTTTCCAGACGCCGATGCAGCCGGAAGTGGCACTGTACAACTACCCTCACAAACCATTACATCATCAACCCATACAGTATCACCAGCATTTAATTTATAATACAAATCCAATCTACCATTTCCAAAAGTAGCTGGAGTAGTAAAGGTGCCCGTCACATTTTTCCAGTCACTTGTCCCAGTCGACGGAGAAGTTTGGTGAATAATAAGTGAAGAGGGGGATAATTGGGCATACCTCAACCAAAAACCAGCGCCTGTCACATTTTGAGTTTTAATCCAGTAGGAATAACCATATGTTGTATTTGGTTTTAAAGCCGGAGTCTGTCTGGTATATAGCTCAGATGGACCAGTTATTTTAAGTGAGCTTCCGCTACTGTGAGAAGTGGTAACATCAATTGAAGAGTTGGTCCCCAAAGTCCATCCAGTGGCTGTATCAAAAGACTCATTTGAAAGTAGATTTACAGCCGGAGTCACACTTGGAGTAGCAATCGTTCCAATAAATTCAAATATTTTTCCATCCCCTGGCTGAAATGCGATGGAATCTCCAATATTATATATCTGGTTTGTTTCCAAATCTTTTAATTGGCCACTTTGTGATGATGTAATTGTTAGATTTTGAGTTCCTGAACAGTTGCCTATATTGGCTACTACTGCATATTTTTTAGTTCCATCTTTTGAGGTTAAAGTAGAAGCATACCCTCCGTTATTAGCAAAGAATAGTTCAGTAGCATTTCTTTTGGTATTCAATAATGTTGCTTTAAGCGGATTTGTTCTTAATGCCAAAGCCGAAGCTTCATTCATCAAAGTTGTTGAATCTTTTAAGCCTGTCCACCCTTGTTGAGATGAATAGATAAACCAAAATATCCCATGTGCTCCTTCACCAATTGCCACCCAATACTCCCCTCTCATTTCAGCAACTGATGGGGCTCGCAACTGATATGAATCCGTCGGAGCACCAAATTTATGAGATTGTAATATTACATAAAGTGGCTGATCAGCTGGCTTGGATTTTGTCAGCTCACGGATATAATAAGACATTGAAAAATTCTGATATCCAAAACCTCTCATCGTAAAGTCACAAGACGTACTCTCCGGAGTAAAAGGATATGCATCTATAAAGAAGGCGTTCGGTTGTGCAGCATTATATATAACATCTCCCCGATTTAAACCAATAAATACCGGACTACCAATACGTCCAGGATCTCGCTCTTTGACGGCCTGAACTAGATTTACGGTGTGCTGAAGTTGAGATGGGTTTTGCGGTTCATCTACTATATTGTATCCTTTGACTGAAGAATGGGTTTTATATCTATCTATAGCCGGATTAATAGCCGCTTTAGCTTCATCCAATGTCGGAGTTGAGTCAGCCATATATCCACTAATATCATCTGTCGCACTGATATAAACATTAAAGTTCTGAGCATCAGAGACAGAAAGTAAAGCTTCATCTCTGGTTGATTTATTGTTTACAAACATTACTGAGTCAAAACCTTTACTTTTCAGATTGGAAATCATATTTGTAAAAGTAGTCGCATTGCCAAATACAATATTGGCATCCTCAAACATCCCGATTGGAAAATCACTTGATCCTGTATTGACCGGAGCTGATGCTATCGGAGATGCAACAGGTGCAGTCGAAGGTCCATTGGCTACAGGATCGGAAGAAGCAACGACACAAGCTGGGTTGTTAATACAATTGTTGGCTACGGTATTTACCGGAAGAATTGAACCAAATTCAGTATTAACTTCATTTACAGCCTTTACAAAATTACCAGCTCCTTCAACAGTATTATTGGTGACAGTATATTTTCCTTCATGCGAACAGTTGGTTAGTAAAGGGCAGGTTACAGAAGCTTTAATTTCCATTAAATATTTAAGCCCTTTGGTTTTATTTCCAATCACCATATTACCGTAGTAGTCATATACTAGGTTTTTATCGACATGTGAACTTTTAGAATCAAAATATCCCAAGGCATTTCCAATCGTATTTAATGAGGTATTTTTATAAACCATTGAGTCACGACCAGTAAAATTAGCCCCATTATATATTGGACCGGCGTAAGTATTGTAGGCAACAACTACGTGATTAGCCGTTCTTAATTCAGACATTTCTAAGGTTCCGTTATTATTGTAGTCTCTGGATAAATCATCATTTGTTAAAAATAAAAACCCTCCAGATCCAAAATTACCTTCAACTTTGGAATCAATAACGCCACCACCATGTAATCCATCCAAATAAAGCGCAAACCGCTCTTTTCCAACAAAATGAGAATTTCTAAACCAAATATTATCTAATACTGCATTTCCTGAAACTAGTCCTCTGTGATGTGTTTGAGGATCTACGAAATTTTGAAAAATCACATTGTCATATACTATATTTTTTGAAGCTGACAGTGACATCGCTTGTAACCTAGCATTCATCCCATCAAAAGTCAGATTTTTAAAGTAAATATTTTTGGTTCTACCAGTAGTAATACACTCAATAGCAGTTGGATTTTTAGCTGCCACTTGGGCACTAATATCTGCATATACCGTTGACATCTGACATCCTGCAATAACAGCTTCCGCAGTTAAATTAATAACTACATTTCCTTGTCCAATAAAATGCACATTATCTCGATCTATTAGTTGGAAAGTCCCTGAATAAGTGCCTTGAGGAAAAATCAGAGTTCCTCCGGAAGCCGGCAATGAATTAATAGCCGCTTGAATATCGCCTCCAAACTGAGTTTGGACATTTACCTGATTGGCTGGAGAAGAGATATCTGGTCGATAATTGGCAGATTCTTTATTAAAAGGATGCGCATCCCACCAACTTTTAACATCCTGCGAATAATTGATAGGTAAATCAGGAACACCGTTCCAGGGAGTTACCGCAGCTTTGGATGAATCTTTAGGAAAAAGAGAAGCCATTAAACGATCTTTAAAAGGTAATACCGAAGTCAGAGCAACAAAAGATAAAATACCGATTACCGCAACCAAAACTAGAAGAGGAATTGCTCCTCTTTGGTTGGCGGCTGATGAGAGTAATCGATGAACAGATCTCAACACTAATTTAGTTTAGGCAGGTCAATAATATAAAATCAATAAGAAAAGTATATCAAAGTGTATCAAAGCGGTTTTTTGCTCATTTTTCAAGGGTGTGCACACACTGCAATATCCAACAAAACGCTACCGGGCCCACCCGGAGTATCATCATGTTCTATTTCAATTCGATTTGACGAAGCCAAAAAATTAGTTTTTTTGCTAAAAGAATACCATCTGTCATCAAATGTCGGATTAACCCCATTTTGATCTGGTTCTACATGGACAGTCGTGTCATTTACTTTTATAATCATTCCTTCATTTGGCTGCAAACCATCACACTCCGGATTTGCAACCGTATTATCATTGGGGGCATCTGGTAAACATCCTAAATCGGGGTGTCCCTCCCCTTTTCTACCCACAAATTGAATATCATTTAGATTGTATCCTCCAGGAGGTGTCACAAAACGAGTTATCCTAAAAGGGTAAGAACCTGTATATGATGAATTCACCACCGTACCTGTAATCCGGGTTAATTCTGTCCAACCAGCCTGACAAGCCGGACTGCCTAAATCCTGCGTCTGAGAATTACAACTAGTTGGACCCCGAGATCCAATATAACAATAACAACTGTCAGAAGTCTCACTACATACTCCTGTTGCGGGTTCCAAAGTGGCACAAATTTTTACGCCACTACAGGTATAAGCTGTATCTGGGCCATAAACAAAATTATATACTCCCCCTCCTGGAGGAGTTGGAATATTCAATCCGGCAAACTGCTGTCCAGTTAGAGGTTTGTAGCCACTAGATTCCGAATAATTTACTTCATAGGCATGACCAATCGCCTGAATATCCGACATTCTTTTAGCATTTCTGGCTTTTACGAGTGGGTTATTAAATAATGCCACTGCCACAACAGCTAATATGGCAATTATTGCGATTGTAACTATCAATTCAGTCAGAGTAAAACCCTTTTCGATTAAACGGAAAAAGGACTTTTCATAGCCGTATCGGAAATGCATTAAAATTTATAGTAACAATCAAATGTAAGAAACAAGCAGTCGCTTTTAAAAAAGAAGAATATTAATGTTCTACCCGTCCAGTAAAACCAGAAGCAGCTACAACTTTTTGAGTGATATTGGATGGCACTTCTTCATAATGGGATGGTTCAATATAAGCAGTAGCTCGACCTTGAGACATTGAACGAATCGCGGTAATATATCCACCCAACTCAGCCAAAGGAACCAAAGCATTAATAACAGATGAATTACCATGTTTTTCTGTTCCTAAAATCTGAGCCCGTTTTGAAGAAAGATCACCAATCAAATCTCCCATAAACTCTTCCGGTGTAGAAACCTCGACCTTCATGATAGGCTCGAGCAAAATCAAACCAGCTCTTTGAGCTGCATCTGCCAAAGCCATCGATCCAGCAATCTTAAACGCCACCTCAGATGAATCGACATCATGGAAAGAACCGTCATAAACAGTGGCTTTTACATCAACAACCGGAAAACCAGCTAATAAACCGCTATCTTCTTTCTCTTCAATACCTTTACCAATTGGGGTAATAAATTCTCGTGGAATACGGCCACCAACTACTTCGGAAACAAATTCTCTTCCAGTACCTCGAGGCAATGGTTCAATTCTGATCATAGCGTGACCATATTGACCTCGACCACCAGTCTGTCGGATGTATTTACCTTCACCTTGAGCTGGCATTGTAATAGTCTCTTTGTAAGCAACTTGAGGTTCACCAATATTTGCTTCAACTTTAAACTCCCGCTTCATGCGATCCACAATAATTTCCAAATGAAGCTCACCCATACCAGAGATGATAGTCTGGCCAGTTTCAGCATTAGCTTTCACCCGAAATGTTGGATCTTCTTCAGCCAATCTTTGAAGTGCTAAAGCCAGTTTCTCCTGATCTGATTTGGTTTTTGGTTCAATTGCCAAAGAGATAACTGGTTCAGCGAAGGTAATTGATTCAAGCACCAAAGGGTTGCCTTCATTAACTAATGAATCACCTGTGATAGTATCTTTCAAACCAACAACTGCCACAATTTCTCCAGCATATGCCTCATCGATCTCTTCCCTTTCATTGGCGTGCATTAAAAGAACTCGACCTACTCGCTCTTTAACCTGTTTAGTGGAGTTATAAATAGTGGATCCGGCTTTTAATGTTCCTGAATAAACCCGGACATAAGTAAGACGTCCCACGTGAGGATCAATCTGAATTTTAAATGCCAATGCACCTAAAGGAGCATCTTTGGTATTTTCTTGGGTTTTTTCTTCTCCAGTTTCCGGAATCACCCCTTTAACTGCTGGAATATCTTGAGGTGATGGCAAAAATTCCATTACAGCATCCAACATCGGCTGAACACCTTTATTTCGGAGTGAAGATCCGGCTAAAACTGGCACAATTTTTTTACCAATAACAGCCTGTCGCAGTGCTGCTTTAAGCTCTTCGATTGAAAGCTCTTCTCCATTGAGATATTTTTCCATCAAAGTCTCGTCAGTAGCTGCGATCTCTTCAACCAATTTTTCTCGATGTTTCTCAACTTCCCCAACCATATCCGATGGGATTTCTCGTTCTTCAAATTTAGCACCAGTTTCATCCCCTAGCCAAATAAAAGCTTTTTTAGTCAAAAGATCGACAATACCTTTAAAATCATTTTCACTA
>CAYOMO010000053.1:3398-10082 GCA_964405065.1 uncultured Gammaproteobacteria bacterium | reverse complement strand
TTTCCTGCAAAATTGTTTTTGGTACTTTTCCAAAAAAGTACAAAGAAGAAAAACATGATTCAGATCGCAAAATCGTGCGTAAAAAGTTATAATACAAATCTATGTCAAAAGATGAACCAACCAGGTTTCCCAAAAATGCAAAAAAAGTGTTTGAAGGCGTTTTATATGACGTCTACCAATGGCCACAAAAACTGTATGATGGTACGACAGTCACCTATGAAAGAATCAATCGTCAACACACTGTGAGTGTTTTGGGAGTGACAAAAGATCATCAGATCTTGCTAGTTGAAGAAGAACAACCTCACCGACCCAAAAATATTAGTTTAGTCGCCGGTAAAGTCGATCCTGGGGAGACGCCAGAAGAAGCGGCAGAAAGAGAACTCCTAGAAGAAACAGGTTACAAAGCTGCGTTAATCAAGCCCTGGTTTGAATATGAGCCAGATCTTAATATTGATTGGACTGTTTTTGTCTTCATTGCCCAAGATATTGAAAAAGTAGCTCCCCAAAATTTGGAAGGTGGCGAAAAAATTACACCCAAGCTGATGACATTTGATCAATTTTTAAAATTTGCTGCTTCAAGCGACTTTAAAGCTACACAAATCAAAGTTAGAATACTGGAAGCTTTGCTTGATCCAGATAGAATGTCCGCCATAAAACAGTTACTGACAAGTAGTCTTTGAACTTGGCAAATCCTCACCAACCTGATCGGTACATTTAATTACTGGTGTAACTTCTCCACTTGTCAGATTTTTTTTATAAATCGCTTGAGCACTAAATCCACCATCTCCAGCTGAACAAAAAACATACATCGATTCACTTGAGATCTGTAAAATACTTGAACAACCAAAATATGGCCAGGCTTCACTTTTAATGACTTCTCCTGAAAAAGCAGCTATCCCTTTTGCCAAATCAAATATATAGGTGTCACTCCCAACCCCTCCCCCTGGGACCGGCTGCCCAGCTAACAGATATTTCTGACCAGTTTCAGTCACACAATAGGTCATATAGGCTGCGAATTCCTGGTAACCCACCCCATGCAAATAATTATTTATATCTACGACTACCTGACTTAGATCAGAAGAGATTGGTTTCAAATATTGTTCTCCATCCAACTGAACAGGCCATAAATATTGACCATCTCCATTTCGCATGTAGGGGCCATCACAATTAAATTTTACCAGCCTTGTATCATCTACCGAAGTCAGCTCTGTAGGCACAGGATAACCTGGATATAACTCCCTTTTCGAGTCATATGATCTAGCAGAAAAATTGGTCAGAGGCTCGATCGGCTGAGTCGAATCTTTTGATTCTAACGATAAACCATCCAACAGACTTGTTCTTCCCAACCAAAAACCAGCTCCTACCGATAGAAGTAAAACAGAAATCACCACCACAAAAACAATCAATCCGAAGCCTTTTTGCATTTAAAATTCTTTCGCTACAATCTGTTGATGTTCTTTCAAACGATCCTGCAACTGATTATAGCTGAGCAATCCTTTTTGAGGCCCTACTTCCTGTACTACCGAGGCACTATTGGCAGCCCCCCATCGCATCGCTTCATTTAAAGGCTCACCATTAATTATTCCCGCCACCGTCGCTGTGGCAAAAGAGTCACCAGCTCCAGTCATTTCTACCAGTTTAGCCGGAAAAACTTCCAGTTTCCAAAAAATATCCCCGTCATAGCCATATGAGCCCGCTTTACCATCTGTTAAAATTACCTGCTTTGGTCCCAAAATAAACAGCCCTTTTAACAATTTTTTGACTGATATCTTGTCGGTTATCTGATGCCCCAAAAATCTTTTAGCCTCTTCAATATTCATCACTATCACATCTACTAACCCCAGCAACCGATTTTGCTTTTTGCTACCTTGCTTGATTTGAAAAGTTCCAGGCTGATAAGCCAACTTACAACCAACTCTTTCAATATAATTAATTAGCTGATTTATGACATTGGATTCAGCATAAGAAGGCGACATTGATGTCAGATAGATCCATCTGGTTTTATCAAGATCAGGCAGGTGAAATTTCCATGGTTGATGATGAACTAAAATAGTCCGCTCACCTTTATAACTTAAAATAATATTATGATTGGAAGGCAAATTGTCTACTTCTACTACAAATCTCGTATCAACACCCTCTTTTTTAAATTTTTGCCGAATTCGCAAATCATCCTCTTCATCATCTTTATTACCAGAATGAGTATAGATGGCGGTTTTTAAGCCAAGACGAGCACTACCTACTGCATTATTGGCCGCATTTCCCGCTACCATTGATTCACCATTCTCTACCGGCACTTTAGCTCCAAAAGGCAACCCCAAGACAATTTGTCCGTCCTCAGATATAAGTTTAGCTTCATTAAGAGGTATAACAGTATCTATGACCGTATCCCCAATGGAAATTAAATCAAACATAGTTTAAGCGTAAAGGGTTTAGCGGCTAGCGTCTAGTAGTTGAATTGACTAGACAAGGAGTTAGTTGTTTTTTTAACAAAACTACAAATGAAAATAACAACAATCCCAAAGCAATCAGTGACACTTCAGCTCCTTTAAATGGTAAATGCCCAACACTACCCGAAATTCCCAACAGTCCGAGCAACGGTAATCCACAGGAGGCACAACCACTTCCAGCTGTCCCTAAAAGTGAACTTAGACCAAAAACCATATGAACCCGCTGTTTGGCTAAATTTAGCCTCAAATTACGATAAACTAGTACCATATTAGCACCAGTCAAAAAACTCATTGCTACCAAAACAACCAAGCTCCAACCACTCATAGCTGTAAACAATCCCTCCAGCAAAGCTAAACTAATTTGAAATTTATACCTCAGATCATGCGGTCCAAAATAAGATTGATTAATCAGTGAATAATTAGTGAAATAAACATTTAATAACAGATACACGACAGCAACACCAAAAGTCGCTATAAAAAATTGCCGGTTTAGGACAGTACGGAGCATAAAAATTATTTAAGAAGACCGTCGATTACTGTAGAAAAAGCATTATATGGCTGAGCACCAACGAGTCTTGTACCCTCTATTGTACCACTTGGATCAGATTTACCAATAAAAAAAGTCGGAGTCCCATCAGCACCCGCTGTCCCAGCATCAGCCAGATCTTTTGACACTTCATCTTTATATTTATCACTATCCAGACAACTCTTAAAATTGGCTGCATTCAAACCAACTTGACCAGCAATAGTGTAAAGTTTATCAACACTCAGGCCAGTACCATTGGAAGTTGTCTGAGTAAACATCGCGTTGTGCATTTTATAATAAGCTTCATCACCAGCCTGCTCTCTAGCACAATTGGCGGCAATAGCCTCTTTAGTAGCCATCGGATCATGGAAAGTTAAAGGTAAATCCCGAAACACAATTTTCAACTTACCGGTATCAACATAGTTTTTTTTGATCTCTGGATAGGTTTGATCAAAATATCTCTTACAAAAAGGACATTCATAGTCTGAAAATTCCACCATCGTCAAAGGAGCATTTTTATCTCCCAGCACTGCATCATCATCCATCGAGACTTTAACTGGACCTGTTTCAGGTGCCGCAGCCACTGGGGCTGAAGAAGCAATCGGCGCAGTTGAAGCCGTAGCACTACCAACCTTTTTAGCTGATAAACCTTTAACTTCCAAAACACCTCCAGAAAGTAAAATCGATAAAGCAATAATACAACTGCCGATAATAATCGAGGCTGGTATAGAAATCATTGTCGCCGGAGGTGGCGGTGGAGCGGGGTGAAGATGTTTTTCTTCAACTACTTTTTCTTCTCGTCTATTCATGAGTGACACTCATATTACACAGCCTTTTTTAATAAGTAAAGGACTAACTTAGAAGAAAGTACTGTTATGAGTTATTTTTCTTACAATCCTAAAAACTTAACGAGTTTTACTTTTGATATAGGTATTCACAATTTTAGCTCCATTATAAAAAAGTGCTACAAAATACGCTCCTATATTTAAAAAAGAGATCACAATAGATTCTAAAACTACATCAAGTACACAACCACACATAGGTTAGTTAATCAGTTAATCAGTTAATCGGTAATTAGAAAATCACTAAAATACTCTCTGATTAACTAATTCACCAGTCAACTAATTAACTCCTCTATTTTCCTTTCAAACGCAGTACTTTCAAAACAGCTTTCTTTATCTCTTTACTCGTCAAGCCAAAATGCTGCATCAATTCCTGAGGCTCACCACTTTCACCAAATCTGTCATCAATTCCTATCCTGACCAAAGGAACCGGGTGATGCTCGGCTAAAAATTCTGCTATTGCCGATCCCATTCCACCGTTTTTCTGATGTTCCTCAGCTGTTACTATGGCTCCTGTTTCTTCAGCAGCCTGACGAATCACCAATTCATCAAGTGGCTTAATAGTATGATTATTAATCACTCGGACACTTATATGATCCTCTTCCAGCTCTTTAGCCGCCACCAGAGCCTGATAAACCATCTGTCCACAGGCAATAATAGCCACGTCTTTGCCCTCTTTAAATACTTCGGCCTCACCAATTCTAAATGGAGTCTCCTCTGTCGTTATGATCGGTGATTTATCCCGACCTAGTCTGATATAAGAAGGTTTTCCATTGGCAGCCAAAGCCAATGTGGCTTTTTTAGCCTCGATAGCATCACAAGGACATACCACCACCATATTGGGCAAAACCCGCATGATTGCCAGATCTTCCAGCGCCTGGTGAGTCGCACCATCTGGGCCAACTGAAATCCCAGCATGAGACCCCACAATTTTAACTGGCTGATCGTTGTAACAAATAGTGGTTCTGATCTGTTCCCAGTTTCTTCCAGGTGAAAAAGTTGCATAAGAGGATACAAACGGGATTTTCCCTACCGCTGCCATACCAGAACCAACAGTCACCAAGTTTTGCTCTGCTACCCCTACCTCAACAAATCGTTCGGGAAACTTTTTCTTAAAGGCCTCCATCCGGGTTGATTCAGTCAGATCAGCACAAAGGGCAACAATGTTTTTATCAGCCTCCCCAGCCAAGACTAATCCTTCGCCAAAACCATTCCTAGTCGGAACCTGCTCAACATCTTTATCAAACAATTTTGGATTTAACTTCATATTTATGGCCAAACTACTACATCTGTTACTAAATTTTGCGGTAATATTCGATATACTCCTGTTTTATTTTTTTCTATCAAATAATAGCCCGCAGGGATTTCGGAGGACACTATATTGTCATTAAAATCGTAGATAGTTGTATTAACCACATCATTAGGCATTCCGACCACTTCACCAATATACCCGCCAGTTACTTCAGGCTGCCCGTCTGTTGGTTGATTAAAAACCACCACATCCCCTTTTTGAATCGGTCGACCAATTAAGATTTTTTTAGCCATCCAGACAGTCTGTCTATCTGAGTAATCCCCGGGAGCACCACCCACTATTTTGGTAGGAGCTACAAGCCGATAAGGAGATGTAATCAAATATCCTACTCCACCTAGTAAAACAAGCACCAATACCACAGTAAATAAACCTGAAAAGACCTTCTTCGGACCTTTATTATCTCGTACCAGCCACCACCTGATGAGTAAAAATGGTAATAACCAACTCAAAACAAAAATAATAACTTCTACCGTCGGTGGAAAAGGTTCAGCCTCGATACCCCGAGCAATCATTAATCCCACTAATATAATATAACCGCCAAGTACCCCACCCAAAGCTGCCACTACATAATGAAAAATTTTTCTACCCATACTATTCATGTTCACTCCTAATTTTCCCTCTTAATGTTCTAAGTTCTTTTAATGCTACCTCAGCCTGCTTTTCTTTTGGCGGGCCATCATCATCTTCGATCCCTCCCGGAGGGGCACCGTGCCATTTAAAGTCGTTCTCCATAAAATCCACCCCTTTACCTGGAATTGTATTGGCCAGGATCATCGTTGGTTTACCATGCATCGTTTTGGACTGCTCAACAGCATCAATAATAGCTCGGATATTGTGACCATCGATATCGATCACATACCAGCCAAAAGCTTCATACTTATCCTTTAGCTTTTCCAAAGGCATTACATCCTCGGTATATCCGTCAATCTGAATATGATTGCGATCCATGATCGCTGTCAGGTTATCCAGTTTATATTTAGCAGCAAACATTACGGCTTCCCAAGTGTTTCCTTCATCATGTTCACCATCGCTAGTCAGACAATACACCCGCCAGGGTTCATCATCCATTTTTCCAGCCAGAGCCATTCCAGCAGCTTGAGACAAACCCGAACCAAGCGGACCTGAGGTAGTCTCTAGACCAGGCAAAGCAGTCCGATGAGGGTGTCCTTGTAACCTAGAACCGTATTTACGCAGTTTCATCAGCTCCGTTTTTGAAAAAAAGCCGGCCTCTGCCATGGTGGCATAGAGCACTGGACAGATATGACCATTGGATAACACCAACCGATCACGCAACTCCCAATCAGGTTTTTTTGGATCAACATGGAGAATGGCAAAGTAAAGCGCGGCAAACACATCGGCCATACCCAGCGGCCCGGCCGAATGTCCACTCCCAGCCTCAACCAGCATCTTAATGATGTCCTGACGAATAGAGTTGGCCTTGAGTTCAATCTCTTGAATATCTTTATCAGTCAGAGTCATAGGCAGTATATTCAGTTTATAGCGTTTAGAGTAAAGCGTAAAGGGGAAAGGCGTATAAAAAAACTAATCACTACGCAC
>CAYOMO010000053.1:0-3388 GCA_964405065.1 uncultured Gammaproteobacteria bacterium | reverse complement strand
ACTTTTAATTCTAATTCATATAATTCAGCGAATCTTTCCGGGTGGTTCGGACGTGATGGTCATGTTCTCCCCTGGCAATCTCATCCTCAAACTGTTTTATAGCTTCCAAAACCTCTTCTGGACTATCAACAATTTTAAATACTTTTCCTTCTTCTTTTCTCATATGCATATTGTCCTGAAATGATTTAATGATCTTTTTCCAAAATTTACCGTATAAAATCAGTGGTTTATGATGTCCAAAATAAAGTCGCGCCAACCCCCAGGCCATGGCAAACTCTGAAACTGTTCCAGTACCTCCATTGAAAACAACATATACCTGCCCTTCCCTCATTAAAGTAAGTGTCCGTTCGACATAACTAGTCGTTTTTATCTCTTCATCCAAAATATTGTCTTTCGCCTTACCCTCAAAATTTTTCATATCTTTGGGATAAAGAGTTACACCTGTGACTTTACCTCCACCTGCTCTAGCACCTAAAGTAGCAGCCAACATTATCCCTGGGCCACCCCCATCCACCACTTCATAACCTGCCTCTGCCAAAAGTTTACAAACTGCAAAACATTCTTTAAATTCTTTGTCATCCGGCTTTGAATTAGCATATCCAAAAATAGCCACACTTGAGATTGTCGGAGCTTTGACAATTTTCTTTTTATTACCCAATAATTTCCCAAATTTTTTCAAGATTTTCATCAATATCTCCTTTCTGTAAATACGATCCCATGATTAAACGACTAGCTCCTGATTCAATCAGACGAGAAATAGTGTCAATATTTACGCCTCCATCAACAGCCACATTATCAGTCATTTTTTTCACTAATTTCACTCTATCATAACTATTTAATAAAAATGTTTGACCTTGTTGCCCCGGATGTATACCCATTACCATAATCTCATCTACCTCTCCACTAAGATCTGCAATTTCGTTAAGATCAGTTTCTGGATTGATAGCGATCCCCACTTCCATACTCAAATTCTTAATCAAACCGATAGTCTCTTTAACAGCCTGCGACTCTATATGTATTATCACCCTTTTAAATCCAGCTCTTTTAAGATCATTTATATACTCCTGAGGATTTTTGACCATTAGATGAGCTTCTTTCTGAAATGGTATGTCAAATGTTTCTATTGTAGAGACTGATATACTCGTATTTTCGACCAACTGACCATCCATTACATCGAGATGTACCCATCCTTCAGCCAAAGATGACGAACTTTTTATTTTTTCCAGTTGCTCTGAAAATTCCTCTTTGGTAGTGGCTAAGATTGCTGGAATAATTGTAACCATAAATTAATTTTATATTTTCAATTTACAATTTTCGAATCAATAAAAAAATTGAAAATTTACTAATTGAATATTCATTGAGATTTGAAAACTGATAATTGAAAATTTTATCTAACTTTTATACTGATCCAACTCTTTCAATTTATTAAGCCGTCTGACATGTCTTTCTTCAGCCGAAAAAGGAGTTTGTATAAAAGCTTTTACTATTTCATAGGCATCATCGGCAATTAAAATATCAGAGCCTAAACACAAAATATTAGCGTCTTCATGTTCTCTGGACTGAATAGCCCTTTTTTCGTCAAATACCAGACAAGACCTGGCACCTCTAACTTTATTGGCCGCCATATCGACACCTACTCCCGATCCACAAACTAGTATTCCTTTACTATCAGTATCATTTGCAACAGTTTGAGCCACCACTTTAGCAAAATCGACATAATCATCATTAGGGTCAAGCTGCTCATTACCCAAGTCTTCCACTTCAATTCCATCATTTGACAGACGTCGTTTTAGCTCTTCTTTTAATTCAAAACCTCTATGATCAGCACCAATGTATATCATTAGCGTATAGCGTATAGCGTATAGTGTGAAAAAGTAAAGAGGATAAACCCATATTGCGGGAATTATTTAATTACCGCATTTTTTTCCACGAAAAACCCCGCACGTAGCGGGGATTCTCGAAAACTCACTATTCAAGTAAGCCTGATTAGATTATCAAATTCTTTAATATCGATCAAGTACTGCAAAATATATCAACTTAATTCTAAACCGAGCTTTATCTGTTAAATGATGATCTAATCAGGCTTTCGAGAGCTACGCCACTATTGAAATCGTTGCTTCAATAGTGCTGCACTCTCTTAAGCTTAACTAATTTCAAATGTCATTCTGGCTACATTAATCCCTTAAAACTAAACTAATGTTTTTCCTTGAAATTCTTACAATAGGTTGCTAATATAAAATCCGAATAAACACCATAACTCATCTGCTCATGACTCTTGATTCATGATGCATGACACACCAACTATGCTGCCCAGTAAACTTGTTTTCCTAGATACTGAAACTACAGGTGGAAGCCTGAGAACAGATCGTGTTATCGAAATCGGGATGCTCAGAGTCGAAAATGGCAAAGTTGTCAAAAAATTTACTTCCCTGATCAACCCTCAAAGATATGTGCCTCCAGAAATTGAAATGTTAACTGGAATATCCGGTGCTATGGTTGATACTGCTCCGACCTTTTTTGATCTTAAAGATCAAATTTTAGATCTACTAGATGATGCAGTTTTTGTTGCCCACAACGCCCGATTTGATTACGGATTTATTAAAACTGAATTTAAAAGGCTAGGGATCAATTTTTCATCTAAACATCTGTGCACAGTCAAACTATCTCGCAATTTGTATCCTCAGTATGATCACCACAATTTATCAATCATTATTGAACGCTTCGGTTTTCGGATTAAAAACCGCCACCGAGCTTTTGATGATGCCGAAGTCCTCTGGAAATTTTATAAACAGATTCAAAAAGAATTCCCCCTCGAATTAATAGAAGCTGCAGTAAATAAGGCTCAAAAAAGACCCAGTATTCCCACCAATCTTTCAGCTGAAATTTTAGACAATTTACCAGAGAGTCCTGGGGTATATATCTTCTATGGAGATACCAATATCCCTTTGTATGTCGGTAAAAGTGTTAATATCAGGGATCGTGTATTGTCGCATTTTTCGTCCGACCACTCCTCTTCCTTGGAACTTAAAATTACTCAACAAATTAAATCAATTGAAACAATTCAGACTGAAGGAGAATTAGGAGCGCTTCTAAAAGAAGCTTATTTAGTAAAAAAACTCCAACCACTATACAATCGAAAACTCAGGCAAAAAAACAAACTCTTAGTTCTCAAATACGCTGAAGATAAAAATGGATACTTTTTTTGTTCGTTTGGCTTACAAGAAGGAATTAATCCTTCAGAAATTGATAAAGTTATTGGTGTTTTTAAAAGTAAAAAATCTCTGCAGGAATTTCTCTATGCGATAGCTAAAGAACATCAGTTGTGTGAGAAATAACTTGGCATCGATAAAACCTCCACTAGCTGTTTTGGCTACCGGCTAGGCCGTTG
>CAYOMO010000052.1:0-10202 GCA_964405065.1 uncultured Gammaproteobacteria bacterium | reverse complement strand
ACTGCAATCACACTGGCTACTTTGCGATTGGGGAGGGAGAGTTTGGAAAAAGGTGCCTGAATTCTTTTAAAAAAAGGCGGTTTTTTATCCGACCCTTTGACCACCACAATCGGATTTATCGGCGAATTTGCATCCATTACCTCTACTATGCCCAAAAGAAGGAAGGGAAGTCAAGTAGATATAAGAATTGTTGAATTGTTAGCAATAAGAAAGCTAAGAATTGTTAAATTGTTAGAGAAAGAAACGTAAATAAATAGGGAGATTTTTTAATTCACTGATTAGCTAATCCGCTAATCTTCTACTTTAATTTATATTCATTATGAGTAGTGCTTTTTCGGCATTTATTGCAGAATTTTTTCAGAGACAGTTTCTCTTTGGTGTTGGTGGTATTTTTCTGAGTGATATAGTTGCGGGATTTGCACTCGGCACATTCTAGTCCAAACGCCATCCTAGCTTGTTTCTTAGCCATGTTGAGTAGTATACCTGATCTGAGCCTAAAAATGCAACGGCAGTGTTCACAATAGCTTTTTAACCAATTTTCCGCTAAAATAAGTGACATTGCCGGCTTAGCTCGGTGGTTAGAGCAGCTGTTTTGTAAACAGCAGGTCACAAGTTCGAATCTAGTAGCCGGCTCAAAGACACTTATTTAACTCTTGAACTCTCAATAAATTCTTTGTTAATCTATTTGTAATGAGTGAGAATAATTCGGAAAAAACGTCGGGTCAAACAGCGACTGCTTTAATTAATGGGGGCTTTGCATCCAAAACAGAAACCGAAAACCACCAAAAATTACATAATGATCCTACAATGACTGCGGAAGAATTTCGACAGCTTCCTCAAACTTTTGGTTTAAAACTTGTTAAAAAAAACCCAAAATAGCTTCACCACTAGATGTTAGCGCTGTTATTTGTTAAAATTCCCTGAGCACAATAATGCCGACATGGCTCAGTGGGTCGAAGATAGACACCTATCTTCGACGGGTGAAATACATCCAAATCCGCAAGGCGGATACTTAAAATATCTTTCACCCTGGAAGAGCACATTCTTGGTAAGCTGCAATAAATTTGTTTTATGCCGACATGGCTCAGTGGTAGAGCACATTCTTGGTAAGAATGAGGTCATGGGTCCGATTCCCATTGTCGGCTCATTAAAAAAATCCGATCCTAGTGGTCGGTATTTTTTTAATTTGACACAGTGTATGGAATCAGATCTGCGCTCCATGCAGTGGTAAGCAGGGGCGAATGCGACGAAGGAGCATCAAAATTCTTTTATTCCCATTGTCGGCTCCAACAAGCCCCTAGCCCTTAAACTCTAGAAAGGGCGAGATCACGGGGTTTAATAATCCAGTGGATCATTAAACAGGTAATATATCTTTTATCGGCGGATGCCGAAATATAATAAATATTACCCACCGATTCCCTTACTCGTTCTACTGAGAATCTTTTTTATATTTACGAGCCCATTTGTACTGGATAGATGTCTAAAACTTTCTCAATAGATTCAGTTAATTTATCCAATTCTGCGTAAGACAGTCCTAATACGGTAATTAATCTTGGTGATGCAGAAGCATTATTAGAAAAAGTGATTTCAAATTTAACACCACTGGCAGTCTGATTTAAAACTTTCAAGCTAAGAGTTCTTTCTCGGAATTCAAATACTTTCTCCTCAGAATCTTGAATATTCACAATGAAATTATTGAAGTTTTTAAGTTCATGTGACCAGGTGTGAGTTTTATAACTTTCATTAAAAGCTCCCGTTTGAACAGAAATCTCAACTTCAATATAATCTCTATCCCAATCACTAGATCCGTTGGGAAAAGGTCTTCTTAATGGAGATATACTTATCTTACTTAGGCCATTATCAATAGATATTTTTACGTTTTTCATAGAAGTGATTATTGAACAAATTCAATTGATTTGCAAGTAAAGTAACTTCTTCATTGAGATTTCTATAAATATTTTTGAATCCGACTCTAATCTCTTTCCCCGCTCTGCATAAAATGAAGAGGCGGCAAGGGCTTGCTAATTGTCAGCTCTGATTAATTCCTTCTAAAATATTCGTAAATTCTTTTTGATTCTTAACATCAATATTCATCCCAGCATTAATACAATAGTCCTTTGTTGCAAGAGCTTGAGCTGAATAATAATGGCCAACATCGCCATGCGAAATACTACTGTGAGTAAAAGTAACCTGATATTTTCCATCAATTTTTATTCGCAGAGGATCATATCGCCCGGATGAATAATCCGTGTCTTTGCATCCTTGAGCAACTGGAAAAATAGTAACTGACATTCTACTTTCCTGATTTTTCTCAATATAAACTGATTCAGAATTATCTTTCCGGTCAACTTTTAAGCTAAATCCTGATGGAATGGTTAAGGTAAGGTCAATCAGTTTACTGCTAAACGTTTGCTCCGATTGAGGAGCTGGTTGTTGAATCTGTTTTGTCTTGTGTGGCGCAGGAGATGATGACTTTTCCGAAGTATCATTAGCTGTCTTTGATTGAATTTTAGGCTGAGGAAAGAAAGAGGCGAGCCATTTTTTAAAATAAGTAAATGAAGACTCAGAATGAGTTGAATTTGGATCGCTAATTTTAGTATTGGTACCGGTTATTTGTTGAGGCCAAGACAGGTTATGAAAGTAGTAAAAAGTAGTATCGTCTTTTGGATAAAAAATATTAATTCCACCAGGCGTGAAATTGATCTGAGCAGTATTTTGACCAATGGCAAAATTTTTAGATCGGCCGGGTGAGAAATAAATCGATCCTAAAAAGAGAGTTGGAAGCAGAATTATTATTAGAAATAAAACTAGAGGCAGATAAAAGCTTTTTTTAAGAAAAAATTTTCTTTTAATCTTCACCCAGCAATTATATCAAATTTGACGAATTATAAAAAAAGACAACCTTACGGCTGTCTTCCTAATAACTAATCCATAAAAGATAATTTCTGCCTACTTAGCCGTTGTATTGAGGCTTTTTCCCCGAATATATATGTGGGAACCTAATTCAATCAGCCTAAGCCTTTCAAAATTTCCGGTCAACCCGTATTCGGATGATTGTAGAGGAAAAAAATCCCCAACAAATAGTCGATCCAAGTAGGCGAATGTTCTTATTTAAGGAACTCCTAAATATTACCCAAAAAAGCACCCGAAGTCAAACCGAAATCAGCTTTTTACAAAGGGATAAATGGCCTAAAACGAGGCTAAAAAGCACAACTGTGAGAATCTAGTTAGAGTGTTGTAACACCCAGCAAAATTTTTAAAATACCTGTTCCAAAAGCTAAAATAGTAGACAAAATTGTTGAATTTCCGAAAGGAATCATGCCAAGAGCTAGTATCAGGAAAAATCCATAGGGTTCAATCTGTTCAAAAGTTCGAGCCGCCCGGAAAGATAGTTGAGACATTAATACTTTTGATCCGTCCAGCGGCGGGATGGGGATCAGATTGAAAACCGCCAGTAGCAGGTTGATATTAACCATGAAATAGGCGATATCAATCAAAAGCGGCATTGGATAAAAATTGACCGCAGCGTGGTAAACGATGGCGCCGATAATTGCTAAAGCCAGATTTGCCAAAATACCAGCAGCCGAAGTCACCAACTCTCCTAAACGTAAATTACTAAAATGGAGTGGATTGACAGGGACTGGTTTTGCCCAGCCAAATAGCACTGGAGATCCGGTTAAAAGCAGCAAACCAGGGATCAAAATAGTGCCGATTGGATCGATATGGGGCAGAGGGTTGAGTGTTAGTCGACCCGCTCTCTCTGCGGTATTATCGCCAAAATACAGAGCTGCTACACCATGCATTACCTCATGAACAATAACCGAAAAAAGTAAAATCAGAATAGAGAGCGTCAGAAATTCAGCATTCATAAGATGAGTATTAAGTAGCTAGTATATAGTATCTAGCGGGAAAAATCAGGTGGTGAATACTACTCTTTGATTTTATGCACAAATTGTGTTATTCTACGTTCCTATGGCAATGTGTCTTAACTGTGGTAAGAAAAAAGTTATGCGAACCTGGTCTCGGCACCAGAAGGGTTCTTCTGGAGCTTCAGAATGGCCTTTGCGAGCACAGATCGTTAAAAAAGCTCAAAAACCAAACCTGCATACTTTCAAAGGTAAAACTTACTGCACCAAATGCTTGCGCCTCGCAAAAATGGTCTGGAATGCCTCCAATCCAAGAGTTGAAACTCCAGCTGCAGTTTAATTTCTTTTAAATAATTTCCGGAAAATCTTTAAAGCCGTTTAAAAACTCTTTTTTACTGACTGGATTTTTGCCTTCCATTTGCATCTTGCCTTCTGGTAAAAACTTAACTATTTTGCCATTCCAACGGGTCCAGGCGCTTGGCCAGGGATAATAGGCGCGGATCATTCGATCTAATTTGTCTTTAGTGGGAGGATTTTCAATATCAAAATACCCCGATTCTCTAGTAATGTGCCCGCAAAAAGTGGCTTTTTGATGGTCTTGTTCAATTGGTTTTAATGCTCCAGTTGTAAATCCTTCAATCACCTCCGGCAAATCTTTGGCAGCCTGTTTAAACATTGAATAATGGAGCGATTGAAATGTATCTGTCGACTGAAGACTGAAGTCTGATGTCCGCAAAAGGGGGCCGTGATCCATCTCAGCATCCATTAATATAAATGAGATGCCGCTGCCTGTAACACCATCTAAAATCTGAGATTGAATAGGGGAAGCCCCACGATAGAGTGGTAGGCGAGAGGGGTGAATATTGATTGAACCAAGTTTTGGAATATCCAAGATAGATTGCGGGATTATTTTGCCATAGGAAGCAACGATGAAGAGATCTGGGGAAAGCTGAGTTAATTGTTGAATTGTTAAATTGTTAAATTGTTGAGGTTTTATCACTACAGCACCAAGTTCTTCAGCTTTCTGAGCAATAGGGGATGAGGTTAGAATTTGTTTTCTACCAACGAGGGCATCAGGTGTAGTTACAACTCCAATTAATTCAAAGTTCTGATTTAAAGATTCTAAAACTGGGAGAACAAAGTCTGGGGTTCCAAAGAATATCACTCTCATATTCACATTATACACGATGTAAATTGCAATTACTATAAGACTAATGTATAATACCCAAATGCATCCAGATATTAAATATCAAGAACGACCAGCTACATTTCGTCCAAAGCGAACAAACAGACCAAGGATATGGTCAAACGAGTTTGTAGGCATTTCAGCACTTATGGAAGCTGTTGAAGAGGTCCCAACTTTAGATTCTTCGTCCCGTTTAAGACATATTGAACTTATTGCCTCTAGTAACTCATTAATCAGGCAAGCAATGAAAAATGGTGCGATTCTATCAAGAACAGGCCATGCTTTTATTGCTAAAGATGGTGAAGAATTTACTCAAAAAATAGCGCCTTTTAGTCAAGTAGTCCATGATTTTTTGGCAAAATTCTCTATACTAGACGGTAGTTATAAAAGATTGTCCGAATTTGGTGTTCATCTGCCTGAGTGGGAAGAAGCTGACAACCCACTAATGGGACAGGCGGATGTTGAGCTTATAAATACAAGTACAGATCAACAATTATTTGTTGATCCAACCGGTTTCCGTCGACATAAGTTAGGAATTCAATCTTATGATGGGAGAGCGATGAAAGGGTTTGGTCTAACAGCTATAGAAACAATGGTAGAGGACCGTTTCACAGCTGAAGGATTAAAGACAGTGGTCGGAGCGGAAACACTGGTTTTTAATTCGCTTTATGAAATGGCAAAAGATAAACAGATACCATTGTCTACTTTAAGAGCTGTCAACCCTCACTTAGCTAGCAACGGTCAAATAATAGAACATACTGTTTAAAGAGGTACTTCTTCGAATACATCAGCGCCAGTGCGGTCTTTGCCCACTACTTTAAAAAGGCGGCCTTTTTGTTCCAGGATATGATCCATAAAAAGTTTGCCCTGAAGATGATCACATTCATGCTGAAAAATATGCGCTTCTAGCCCTTTTAACCGCTCTTTGATAATTTCACCATTTTCATTTTGGTATTTCACATCAACCCAGGTATATCTTTTGACCTCTCCCCAATAATTGGGAATCGATAGGCATCCTTCAGTCAGTATTTTTTCTGTTTTCGAATGTTTTAATATCTCCGGATTAAAATAAGAAGCAAAGCTATTATCCTTTTTCATTCCGACAAAATATGCCCCGTCCTCACCTACTTGAGTACTTGCCAGTCCAACACCCTCTGGATCAACAAAAGTCTTAGTTAGCTTGATCATCTGTTTAGTCAGTTTCAAAAGCTCCGGAGTGATCTTTTTTATCTGTTTGGTTTTAACTCTTAATTTGGCATCGGGTGCCTGGACCACATTCATGAGATGAATTCTAACAAAAAAGGTGCTTCTAGTCACCTAAGCAATTAATGTAGTATAAATAAATGAGACGAATGAAAAGCCAGCCCAATCCTGATTCAGACTACGTATCAAAATACCTGCTGGATTTTAACAAACGTGAGCTTGATAAATTTTTCCATCCGGAAAAATATCCCAAAGTTTTCTTATCTGTAGCTGCTCTGGGAGTAATTGCTTTCTTTTTTGTCGCCTGGATGTTCCCTTTAAAAGATCAGCTATTCAATTCGCAATTTCAAAAACAATCAAGCTATGCTAGCAACGAAAAAGAGTCGCAAAATTTGACACTGGCTGGTCCTCAATCAGCTAAAGTGGGTGATGAAATAATTGTTTTACTGACAGCCAGAGCTGAAATCAACCAGATTAGTCATTTGAATTTAGATCTGACATATTCAGCTGATACATTAACCTTGGTCATGGTAAAACCATTGTCTTTTATGAACAACCAGTCTCAGGTCAATCGCAATGTTCCGGGCAAACTTGGAATAAAAATTGATTTCCCCTCGCCTATGCATACCCAGGGCGCTCAGCAAGAATTGTTGGCAGCTAGTTTTAAACTTAAAAAAGCTGGACGGGCCGCTATCACTATTGATGATACTAGTAATATTTCTGATCAGTCAGGCCAGTCAGTAACCATCTGGAAAAATAATTATTCACTACTTATCACTCAGTAGTGGCTGGGTATCTTTTAGCTGTTTTAGTTTCCACATATACAATTTACCTTTTGATCGGGCAGTGGTTGATCCTTTAACAAAACTCAACGCCTCCTCAAGCATGGCCCGTGGATAATTTTTGGCCAATTTAATATAGAGAGAATAATGAGCTGTATCGTCGAGTGTTTCAGCTAAATACACTCCAAACTGTTGAAATTCTGTATGCAAATTTTTAGGTCTTTTGGGATTTTTTTGCTCTCCAATGATGAGTCCAAGTTTTTTCATAGTTACTGAGCCGATTCCGTAGCTTCCTGCAGCACTTTTAATGCATCCGGATCATTTGGAATTGCTTTTAACACCTGAGTGATAGTCTCGACCGCTTGTTCCGGTTGTTTATTTTTTATATACAATTCAGCCAAACTAATTTTAGCCTCCCGGTAATTTGGTTTAAGCGTAATGGCTTGATTGATTGTTTCAATTGCCTCTGGCAGTTTTTGTTGTTGAGATAAAATGAGAGCTTTATTGTAATAAAGTTTTGGATCAGTTGGAGCTTTTGAAATAGCAGTGTCGATGGTTTCGATAGTTTTTTGATCAAAATCGGGGTCTATAACTGACAAAGTATAATAAGTTCTGATAGCTGTCCTCCACAATGACACATTTGCCGGACTACTCTGTAAGGCATTTTTGGTAAATACTAAAGCGTCATTTTTTAAATCAGCCGATCCTGTGGCATCAGTATCCGCCAGAGCAACTGCAGCTGATGCCAAAATGTTGCCAAAATCACTCTGATACAAAGGCTCAGCCGAATTTAGCTGATAAGCCCGCCTAAATGCTGTATAGGCGCGGTTAGCATTTCCGGCATCTGAAGCATCTGATCCCAATTTATAGTTGGCATCAGCTCGCCACAAACTTAAAACACTCCACAATAAATACAGTGTGAATATCACAATCATCCCTTTTAGCAGTTGTGAATATAAATTCCGCTTATAAATAGCATTGAAAAATTGTAGCCATTTAAACTGGTAATATTGATTTGGCGTATCCAAAACAACTGAAAATACCATTGCCGGAAATAGATAAAACAAAATAGCAATCATCACTACTGAAAATCCAAAAAAGTTTTGGATCAGATAGGAGAGATATCCTCCAGCCATCAGGGCAATTAGTAATTTTTCTTGCGGGTTAAATGTCAATTTTGAAGCCGCAAGAGACAGTTTAGATCCAGTTTTATGCACCGTTTTTCCTAAAACAGCCAGCAGGCTCCATGCACCAAAAATGACTATAAAACTCATATAGGAGATAAAACCAATTAGTCCAGTATTAGCCAGATAGTTCAGATATTCATTGTGAGCTTTGTTGTACAAAAAATCCCATTCCGAAACTAAATTGTGAGCTACAGGGCGATATAAATAATAAGAATAAGCAAATGTCTCTACTCCCGATCCAAATACCGGATAATGCCTAAATACATCAATTGCACCCTGCCACACGATTAAACGAATCTGTCCTGACTCAGTCCCACCATTTTCAAGTTGCGTTCCACCGCCACTGGTGATCCCTGGACGGGGAGGAGGAGCGTTTTCTTTTATCAATCTAAAAGATCCAGTTAATGCCGAACCAAACAGTAGATTTATTGCCAGCAGGGCGGCCATCATCACACCAAATGGTCTAAGCCAGTGGTTAAGAGCGGACAGATGATTTTTAAAACTTAGACCAACCAATAGGATGCTAACTAACAATCCTCCAATCAGTCCTAACATTCCCCCTCGCGAGAAAGTAAAAGTAAAAGCCAAATATAAAGCTGCGGTCAGAAGAAAGTAACTAATTTTTTTAGCCGGAGTGCGTTCTGTCAGGAAAAAATAAATTGAGGGAAAGATCAACATCCCCATATATGCAGCTAGCCAGTTTGGCTGACCAATCGATGCAAATACTCGTGACTGGACATCCTGGACCCAGCAGTCAGCTGAAAATCGGCCGACAAGAAGTGCACAAGAAGGTGAAAATCCAAAATGCTCAGGAATAGCCCACAGTGCCACCAATCCACCTCCGATCAGCGCCGCTTTTAGCATTTTGAAAGCTTCTGCCCGGTCAAAATTGGACACAAATGCCCAGTACAAAAGCAAGTAAGACACAATAGATAATAATCCTCCATTTAGTCTGGAATAATACCCCCAGATCGAAGTATGCGGATCGATCGAAAAAATGGTAGATAAAATTTGACTAATCAAAAAAATGAGTAGAGGAATATCTAAAATTGTTTTTTGAAAAATTAGTTTTTTAATGTCTAACATCCGCCACAACCAGCAGCCAACAATCACACTGGTTAATGCATAGGTTAATAACATTTTATTAAACTCAAATAATTCATTATTGTACCGGGTGAAAAAAAGCGGAGTTAAGATAAATAATAAATAAAAGCTGAAGCGAAACAAACGCTGGATCATAACACAGCTATGGTAATCGTTCCTCGCTTTTTAGACAAGACAGAAAAGCCTTTTTCAATGTATAATTTTGGCAGTCTATATGAAATCTTCTGCTCTTTTCATCAATCAAAAAGGCCAGGCCGCTGCAATTTTTTTAGCCATCTTTGCTTTTTTATTACTTTTTTTTCTGGTACCACGCAAATTTGTCCGATCGACACCAAATGCCGACCCGGCTCCTAGCGGTCAGCCTTATTGCCAGGATATAATCAATGATGCCAATGCACCTATTGTTACCGCCCCGGCCTATACAACCAGCGGTGTCGAAATTGGGACTTCCAGACAGTATCGCCTCATCAAAAAATCTGTATTACTAAACTATGGACTGTATGGGAACCGACAAGGGCATCATTTTTTTGAAGAATTTGAAGAAAAATACATCGACGATCAAGGTAAAAAATACCTGAAACGGATCCCCAATGGCCTGCAGGGTAAATCTTACAAATTACCATCATCTATAGCCGGAGAATTTGAACTGGTTTTTGCTGATTATGGCTTGTTGTATCTCTTTTATGCAGATGATCAGTTTAATTTGTTGAAAACTGGTAATCTAGATGTGGACGGTACAGCCGTAATTGATCTGGCTACCGCGGATATATACAAAGCAGTGGATTTGCCTGAATTACCAGATTGGGTAATAAACTGTGTTGATGCTGGAACAAATGGCGCCGATAGCCCGCAAACGCCTCGTCCGCGCCGTCTC
>CAYOMO010000051.1:0-10217 GCA_964405065.1 uncultured Gammaproteobacteria bacterium | reverse complement strand
GTTCAGATTGAGGGCTGCAATTCGCCCTCATGAAGTCGGAATTGCTAGTAATCGCAAATCAGCAGGTTGCGGTGAATACGTTCTCGCCTCTTGTACACACCGCCCGTCAAGGCAGCAAAGTTGGGGGCGCCCGAATAACCTAACAAGGTTAGAAGGCGAAACCAGCGATGAAGCTTAAGTCGTAACAAGGTATCCCTACCCGAAGGTGGGGATGGATCACCTCCTTTCTGGAGATTTTAGTCAAATTGAGAAATTCCTTCAGGCCACGCAAGTGGTACAGGTAAGTCCTTTTTGATTCAAGTTTAGGTCCTCACGGCCTAAACGCAGACTATTGAATGGTAGTCGAAAGTGTTGATACCCACTTAAAAAGGGTCACTAATCCCATCACTATTTTGAATATAAATAGCAACACGAGGTACGCAAAAAGAGATACGTAAATATAAATTTATTTTCGTATTGCTGGTTGCGTATTGCGTTTCACCACTATCCTCCTCACGGGGGATTTTTTTAATTCTTTTAGATATAGTAAAAATACTATCTTGACCAGCTAAAGTGGTCTAAGCTACCGTTTAGATAGATGAAAATTCTGCTCATTGTCGTTGTTAGTATTGTGATCGGTATTGCGGCCTATTTTCTTTTCTTCAATAAGACTTCAGTCCAATTGCCTGGTTTAAAAAATTCCGCTGCAACAGTTTCAGGAACCATTGATTTAAATGGCCTGCCTCCATCTGGGGCCACTCTGACAATCAGTTCCAGAGAGGGTGAAAAAGGTAAATTTCAGCCTTTTGTCCAAAATGCCCAAGCTGTTGATATGGCTAAATGGGCTTGGAATGAAGCTCGTTCAGGCGTGAACTATGAAATTAAAGCCGAGCTTTTTGTCAATGGACAAGTGGTAGCCAGTTCAGATATTCTGACCGTGACAGCTCCAGCCACTGAAGAAAAATTATCTATCAATTATCATCAAACACCAGTGGCGGCACCTTCGCCCAGCGTAATGCCACAGGAGGCTTCAATTAGTGGAAGTTATGATATCAATGGGTATCTTCCTCAGGGGACAACTCTCACTCTGATGCAAAAACAAACCGATGCTACCGCCTTTACTCAAGTTGGAACTTCTCTAAGTGCAGCTGATCAGGCTGCCTGGTCTTGGGATGAAGCACTTGTTAATACGGAGTATCAAATACAAGCGATATTAAAAAGTAATGGTATTACCATCGGTCAGTCACAGATATTGAGCGTGACAGCTCCAGCTGCCAATGAAGTATTGGTAATCAATTCCAATGCCCAGCCACCTGCTACTCCAGCGCCTGTCAGTTCAAATAGCGGTACCCCAGCTAGTACAGGCAATACGATATCCGGAAATATCAATTTCAATGGAGTAGCTCCACTCAACAGTGGTATCGTTATCTTGCAAAGTATCGCCGGACAAAACAATTATTCCGTAGCTGTTAGTGGTATTCAGCCTGTCAATGGTTCGACCTGGAGCTGGACTGGTGCTCAACCAGGTGTTAGTTATCAACTGATGGCAGTTTTAAAACAAACAAATTCCAACAATACCCAGACCGATGTAGCAACATCGCAGTCGATTATCACGACAGCACCGGCCTCCAATGAGATGTTTACACTCAATTCAAGTGTTTCTCTCCCAGCTCCTCAGGGGACGGCTACTATTAGTTGTGGTACCAAAAATAGTGGCGCCAATACCTGGAGCGCTACTATTAGCTATCCATCTCAAACCGGTGCCAATGGTTATTGGCTTCAGCTTGGTTCTACCAATGGCGGAAATGATCTGGTCAATGTGACAGTCAATGCCCAAAACAGCAGCAATCAGACAGTCAACGCTACTTTGAATGATTCTGTCTGGTATTATGCCCGCTATGCCTATACCTATACATCCAACCCGACATCTAGCTCTGGGTTTTCTTCCTTCTCTGGTACTTTTCAGCTGATGTGTCCATAAAGAGATACTATAATCTCTTACTTGACTACTCTAAAATTGTAAGATACTGTTAGCCTATGGGAGATAATAAAGAAAGTGGTGTTTCCCCAACCACTTTACAGCCAGGGCCGGGGGAAACAGTAATGCAAGCCCCCGGGGTAGAGGGTATAGTAAAAGATGGATCATCCCAAGCTTCTCCCGAAGTTTCTCCCAAAAAACATTCAAGAGCAAGTTTTATCAAAATGGGCCTTGCTTTTATGGCTGGGGCGATGGGATTGGGAGCCGCAGCTGGCGAGGGACTTCGTCAGCAGGTTGATAAATCAACCAATAATACCCCACCAGAGCCAACTCCTATACCAACCCCCGAGGATTTTGATAACCAAGATGTCTATCCTTTAATGCCTCGACCAGCGGATGCTGATGTCTTAGCCCAGGCTCCGATGAGTGGTGCCCCAGAAAGAAATGCTCTGCCAATTGTGAATTCTGAGCCAGACGCGCTACCGTTAATGCCCAAGGGTTCAGGAGCTGATGTCGTTGCTCAGGCTCCGCTAACAGCAAATCCTGAAAATAATCCGCCATTGCTTCGGGAAGAAAATAAATCTGAACCGTTACCGATGGCGCCGCCATCAAAAGACGGGCCGGTTAATGCCTAGAATATTTGAGTTCTTGAAGATACAGAAATAAAGCTACTCCTGCAGTGATTCCCATACAGCCAATTTCTACTAAATAAATCCAAAAAAGGTACTCAAAATCCATATTTCGACTGTAGAAATAACCCAAGAAATCAAAATAGTGTAAAGGATAAATAAACTGAGTGATAGCAGTTGCTAAACAGGCGGATATGACAAGCGCCCAGTATTTTTTTGATTGATGATAAAAAAACGGCAGTAAGAAAAGCACCCAAAGCCAGTATTGAGGAGTAAAGAGTTTGGAGAAAAGGAAAAATGAGGTCAAAAAAGTCACCACAAAAAGAAAACTAAGCTGTTTAGTCTTAGAAAAAAGCAGCCATATATACATCAGTACTACTGGGATCAGCCACAGATAAGTCAAAACAGGCATTGGTAATAATAAATAGGCGTCATCAACGCCCCAGGTATTGTGCCTGGCCACAATCGGAGCTCCAATCCCGGTATTTGTGTAATTTATCAGATGATGAATAGCGCCCATCGGACTCTCCAATCCAACCGGTTTATCTTTATGAAAATCCAGACTAAAAACCAGTTCGTTTAAACTAGTCTGGGTGATAAAGAAATAAAACAAAGTCACTCCCGCTGCTGTAATAATAAACGTTCCTAGATACACCAAAGCACTTTGGATGCCACGTTGTTTGAAAGCTAAAATCATAAAATAGGGTAGTAGCAATATAGGATACAGTTTGGTCATGGTGCCGACAGCCAGCATCATGGCCGACCCGGTAAAATCATGTTTTTGAAAACGTAGCAGAGCCAAGATCATCGCCAAAATAACTAAAACTTCAAATCGATACAAAACAATTGGTCCGGCTGAAAGCAATAGGATACTAAATAAAATCAAAGCTGAAATTCCTTTTTGTTTTTGTATTAGCCAACCTAATACTAGTAAAAGTAGGCAGTTTCCCAGAGCAAAAACTTTTTCAAAAACATCTAGCGAGGTGGAGTAAAAAAAGGTCGGGGAGTAGGCGATAAAATAAGTGGCCGCCACAGGAAGATATTCGTTGGGAACATTGGTCAGATTGCCTTTCTCAAAAAAATTTAACGACCGGATGTAATAAACTGATACATCGTATAAAAGGTGCTCCCTGTAGGGTTGGAGTGACCCTAAAAAAACCAATAATGCTAAAACAGTAATTAAAAAAATCCAACTCAGATATCTCATTGCCTTAGAGTACTGTATAAACAGAGTAAAGTTCAATCTTGAAAGAGAGTGCTGTAAAAGTTCCAGTAGCACATTTCCAATCTGGTATACTCTTAATAGTATGTATTTACTATTAGCAGCTCTGATTTTAGTTGTTTCAGCCGTTTTAGTTTATAAAAAAAGATTTACCTCGGATTTTCAGATGGGAGGATTATATTTTGTCCAACTCTATTATCTGCTTATCACGCCAATAGTTTGTACAATTTTTATTACTTTAGGTCAGGAGATTTTAAATCGACCCAGGATTGAAGTGATCAATATCCCCAGCGGAATTTTATTCAACTTGTATGGCATGTTTGTGATTTTAGCTGGTATCGCCTCCGGAATTCATTCGGCTACTACCAGTATCTTCCAGTCATTTTTAAAAAATGAACTGCCGATGTTAAAAAAGCTTAAAAACGATCTGGATGATGCTACCTTCAGAAGACTGGAACTGCATGAACAGATTAAAGAAGATTTACCCACTTTCCATGTTAATGAAAAGTTTCATGGTGGATTTTCGCATAATCTGCTTTTCATCAGCTCTATTTTTGCCGTACTTTTTTTGGGGCTGTTAGAACTAAATCATCCGGCTAGTAATCCCTCTTCCATAACACCGATATTAATATTATTGCTGGGGGTGGCTTTAGGTGCAGTTCAGGCGGTGGCTATCATCAGAAGTACTTTTTTAAGCCTTAGTTTGATCAGTTCTGTTATAACCGGCGGTGTACTCTATTTTTTTGCCAATCGAGTGCTATTTAATTTTGCGTATTTTCCAGTTACCACAGTGGCACTGATTTATCTGATTGTTGTGACGGCGGCAGTGGCATTGGTGGGATTAATATTTTTGGTTTCCAATCGACTTAGCCAAACTGTGGTTAAAAGAATTTATCCAAAAGAACATTGGTTTCAGGATGGTATTAGTGTGGAAGTGATGAAAGTCAAAGTTAAAAGAGATTGGGAGTAGAATTCAAGATTCGAGGAATAGAAAATGAGACACGGGCGGGATTTGCACCCGCGAATAGCGGTTTTGCAGACCGCGGTGTTAGCTACTTCACCACCGTGTCGTGGAATCTACCTAACCTGCATATTCTACCATGAAAATCCTCTATAAAGAAATTGGCGTATAATAAATCAATAATCGAATTCATGAATACAAAAAAAGAAAAGTACATTTTAGCTTTTCCAGGTCAGGGATCACAGTTTGTAGGAATGGGAGAAGGTATTGCTCAGGCCAGCAATAGCGCTTACGCCGTGTATCGTCTGGCCAATGAGATATTGGGTTTTGATCTGATGAGGCATTGTTTTGAAGACCCTGAAGGACGTTTAACAGGTGACCGATCAAAGAATATTCGTCCTGATACAAGAATTATCCAACCCGCGATTGTCGCCACCGGATTAGCCATCACGGCGATGATGCGAGAGGGAGGGGTAACCGAAGAACAATTTGCGGCAGGGCACAGTTTGGGACAAACAACGGCCGCTGCTGCGGAAAAAGTACTAAGTATAGACGAAGCAATCCAATTAGCTGCTATGAGAGGAGTTAGTATGGCTGAACATGCTCAGAAAATTGGGGCAAGAGTATTCTTAGCTATGGCTAAAGACGAGGCTTTACTTAGGCAGAAACTAGAAGATTTATGTCTTCATCCGGAAGCAAAAAAAATACTGGATGGTTTAAAAGAGGGGATTCATTCTTGGCAAGTGACTGTTTCAAATACAACAAGTAGGTTTGTAATAGGGGGGTTGGAAAAACATTCATCGCTTTTAACTTTTATCGAAGGAGTGAAGTTGAAAGCTTATGATGATGCACCCTTATCGCACCACCCTTTAATGGAGCCAGCGCAAAGAGCATATAATAATGTATTAGAAAGAGTGAAAATGGGCACTGATCCATACAAGCCAATATTAGATGATATGACTGGAACATTAAAAAAAACAGCTGCTGAGGTAGCCGATTCTTTTAAAGGGCATATCGTTACTGGAATAAAGTGGAGTGAAAATGAATCTACTATTGCTAAATCAGGAGTAGAAGTTTTAGAGGTGGGGGGAAATATGTTATCTGCTTTAGCCTCTAAAGATAGGGTATCAAAATACCATCCCATACAAACACTCGAACAATTAAGAGAGGCTATTGCGCGGTTTGGAACTCCAAGACTATCAGTGACCATCTAATCTGGCATCTAAGGCTAATTCATGTTAAAATATCCCAACTTGGGTGATTAGCTCAGCGGTAGAGCGCGTCTGTGATAAGACGAGCTTGAAAATTCAGATCTATGGTTGGGGCGCATAGCTCAGCGGTAGAGCGCGTCTCTGATAAAGACGAGGCCAATGGTTCGACACCATTTGCGCCCACTCAGATGATCTAAATTTTTAAAGACGAGGCCAATGGTTCGACACCATTATCACCCACAATATTTTACTGATTTTCTATTCAATCATTGACATATACTACTTGATAGACTATTCTTCGGCTTGCTTATGAAAAGGCTGAGTTTCGCACTTTTGTTACTAATTGTTCTGCTGGGGTATTCTGTATTGGCTAGTTCTGTAAAGGCGGCTACTACTACTAACACCAGTTATAACATGGGCGTTTTAGTGATCAAATATTTTCCACTCGCAGCTAACGGTAAAGATATCGATATTACTGTTACTGGAGATGTTGGACAACCATACAGTACTATCAAGCAGAAAACCGATTCTATCACCCAAAATTTACTAAATCTTATTCCTAAATCCACAAAATATCTTGGATATGTAAATCCAAACGCTCCAGCTTCAATCAATTTAAACCTGGTTGATACCAAAGAATATACCCAAGCTGTGCCGATGGTTTTTGATGGGTCACGTAAACCAGATTATTACAAAATTATGAATGATCACAATATTTGTAATTATGTTGATAATCAAAATGTTCGTTACGTATTCCTTTGGGCGTATCAAGGGCCTGAATACCCCGGATCAAGATTGGTACCGTATTTAAATATATCTGAATCAAAAATGTCGGGTCCTTTTGGTGATATTTCAAACAGTAATCGGGAAGACAATATGCCAAAATGTCAAAATACTTATCGTGTCTTTACATTTAACTACGGTCGTGGCACAGGCGAGGCGCTGCATTCTTGGGGACACCAAATAGAATCAGAGGTTGAAGCAGTCAATTACTATTGGTTGCGAACTGCTTTTCAAGGACCAAATTATCCGCAGACTTTAAATGTAACTGGTCGTTGTGGATCGGTGCATAATCCACCAAATGCCCGTTTTGAATATGATTATGCCAATCCAACACCCCAAAATTCTGACTGCTTAAACTGGTCACCAGTAGGGATAGGAACACTTTCACCGATTAGCTGTGCAAATTGGGGATGTAACTATATCTCAGATGGAAACGATCCTCAGACAAACTATATAGTCTGGAATTACCAAAACTTGCCGGGTGCAGGCAATACAAAAAAGTTTGAAACGCTGTCATTTAGAAATTTTTGGGATATGCATGGTGATTTTGACAATGTTAGAAGATCTGATCTAACTCCTTATATGCCTGTAACACTGCCTTTATATCGCATGTATAACCAATCTTTAGGTATGAGACTGTGGACCACTCAACAGGCTGAAGTTGATTTTCTCTTAGCACGAGGATATATCAATGAAGGGCTAGCTTTTAAAGTTTATGCGAAAGACCAAGATGCTCCTGCAGCAGGGATAGTGCCCGTATACAGAATGTATTTAAGCGGAAAGTATCTCAGAATTTATACTTCAACTGATGCCGAGAGAAATAGTTTGACAAGCCAAGGATGGACAAATGAAGGGATTGTATTTCTAGCTTTTAAAACTCAAAAACCGGGGACCAAGCCGGTGTATCGCCTGACTTTAAATAGTAACCCTAACCAAAAATTTTGGACAGAAAGTTTGACCGAAGTAAATTATTTATTAGCTAGAAACTGGGTCTCCAATGGGATAGATTTCTACGTTCCTCAAATTTAAAACAACCGATACTCTGACAAATAAAGATACCCTGCAACTCCATAAAAATACCAGTCACAGGGTATCATCTAGTTTTATTCAAGTACCTGACGGCCGATCCAGTAGAGGTCGATAGGTTTCTATAATTCTACTAGGACCATCTGGTAATGGCGACAGTCTTCCAGGGGAAGCTGGAGTCGCATCTGGTTTTCTGGTCTCTGACGGACTACTTGGGCCAGTTCTTCGCTCAGTAATCTGTCGATACAAATCGGGATTTCTTGGCATTGATATCACCTCCTTTATGTAAGAAGGGTATCGTGAGGGATCGGATTGTTCTTGACAGTCAAATGACAGCAAGATGACATATAGGAAATTATTTACTCCACCTAGCAAAAATGCCAGTAGATAAATTGCGGCCGGATTTTTCTTGTAATACCAACTCGCCACTTTCGATAACACCATCTTTAAAGTAATCTTTTAGCATATTTTCCAGCATTACTGAACTGGCCGATACAGCATAGGCATTGATGATCAAAAAGGCCTTTTTTGATGACATTAGTTTGATACAAAGATCCAAAAGCCTGGGAAAGGATACATTAAAATCCCATTTCTCGCCTTTTGGACCGTGGCCATAGACCGGAGGATCCATGATAATCCCTTCATATTGAGTGCCTCGTCTGACTTCTCTTTCCACAAATTTCAGACAGTCATCCAGTATCCATCGAATTGGTTTATTGTCCAGATCAGATAATTTCTGATTTTCCCTAGCCCAGCCAATAGTCGGGTAGGAAGCATCTACATGCGTCACCTGCGCACCAGCAGAAGCCGCTGCGAGAGTAGCAATCCCTGTATAACCAAACAAATTTAATACCTTAATCTCTTTTTGCTTATCACTTATTGCTTGTTGCGTTTTTTCTTTAATAAATTCCCAGTGGGCAGCTTGTTCAGGAAAAACTCCAGTGTGTTTAAAAGGGGAAAGGTGAACAGAAAATTTCAAGTCAGAATAGCCTATTTGCCAATTATTGGATAATTTTTTATTTTTGACCCATTGGCCTTTTTCACGCCCATCCGGACGAAAAACAGCGTCAGCTTTTTGCCATTCGCTCGCCGGTTGGGATGGTTTCCATAGACATTGAGGATCTGGTCGGATTAATATATATTTACCAAATCGTTCTAGCCGTTTACCGTCTCCGGAATCTATTAGTTGGTAGTCAGTCCAGTGATTTGGTGAGAGTATAATCATTATAAGGATTATAACCTTTATAATTGTTATACTAAAGTCATGCTATCTGTTTTAATAACTTTTTGCCTATTTGCAATATTTTTTATCTATCTGATTCCAACTTCTCGCTCAAAAAGTGCAGGGGTGATGTATTTGGTATTTTTGGGTTTTTTCATTTGGGGGATAGCCGGATTTGTGTTTGCCGGCAAACCCACTGCCAATGAATTGTATGTTTTTTATGCATTTTATATCTTTATTTTAGCCATCCACATCCCTTTGCTTTTAAAAATGTCGCAAATTAATCACAAAAAAGAACATCTAAAAAATGCACGCTCTATCCTGGGCACAGATGTAAAACATTTATCAGATTCAGAGCTGCATTATCGGATAAAACATTAAGTATGGCTGAAGAAAAATTAGCACCCTGGTATTTTCCATTTGAGGAAGATGACTCAGATCCCCAGTCCTGGGATGATCCACGCCATCGCACTAAACGGCCAGTTGATTTAGAGGCAATTCATCAAAAAGCTCAGCAGGAGGAAATCCAAAAAGGCTTTCAAGAAGAGCTGGTAAGGGCCGATCAAGGTAACCCAAGGCAGTATGAGAGTGATACAGCTCAAGACGTATATCGAATGGTGCGGGCTATGGCTGGAAATGGAAATGTGAAACTTGTCAAAGATGATGGCTATGAAGGTCATCCAAAGGTTGATTTAAAAGATACAATCGATTCACTTGGTTGGTTTACATTTGAGACTTCGGGTTTAAAAGACCAAAAAGCCACTGAAAATGAAGCGCGAGATAGAACTGGCAACTTTTTGACTGCAACTTTGGAAGGATTGATGGATTTAGAGTATCAATCTGGAACGACAGCTGGTGTGACCCAACATCAGCTGCAACCTTTACAGCGATTGACAGAAGCGTTACAAGAAGTATTGTATGTTCCCCCCGAGGAAAGGAATCGTCAAAATGGGAAAAGAAAAGCTCAGTCCAGATATGAAATTGATTCTTTAATTACTCTTCATACTCCCAAAAATCCTAGTACCGATGGCAAAAAAATTGCACCAGCCAAAAAATACAATTTTGAGACTCCAGCTGAAGTAACATTCAAAGTAACTGATCATGATAAATCTCAAGAGTTGGTGTTTGAATTTTTCCCTCAGCAACATGCTCATTACCATAGGCGTCCTGAATTAGCCGGTTCTGATACTCATGAGGCTAGAGATG
>CAYOMO010000050.1:0-10344 GCA_964405065.1 uncultured Gammaproteobacteria bacterium | reverse complement strand
AGAAGATGCCAGATCCAGAAAAAATGGAGCTGTTAACTGTATTGGAGCCACTTTGTATTTATTGGGAATTGATGAGACAGAAAAATGTGTAGATCCAAGGTTTAGTCGAGCCAGGATTATCAGATCTTTTAGTGGTATGGGAACTGTCAAAGATCCACAAGCTGAATATCCTGAAAAATGTTTTGCTGTTGGTATTTATTCAAATACTTACCAAACACTGCTTCATACTGGAGTAGTTTTACCAACCCGAGATGCCATAGTTCATAGATCCGCCTATGGAGAGCCACTGGAAGTGATTTCTCTAAAAGATTTAATCAAAAGCTATCGTCCGAAGGATTTTATAAAATATGGTGCCAGTATGACTTATCTGGCTCTATCAGGTCGTCAACCAACCAATTGGGAGAAATTTATGGACAAAATACATGAATGGGGGATATAACTGGTAAAAATTCTTTTTTAGCTTCAATTTTGATAAAATTTCCGTCATGGTGCCTCATAAAAAAATAGTAACTCAATTTCATTCAATGAATGTAATCAAAAAATTTACATAACATGTAGATAATTTTATGATGCAATGTTCCAAGTAATGATTGTTTAGATGACAGGAATATTGATTACCCATAAACTCATTTTTTCATATTGAACAAAGAAATATTAATAAATCAAAATTCACAAATCCCATAGGTTGTTTTTGTTAAAAAAATATATATAATCAGCCAAAGCTTAATAGACAGAGAAATGGATTTTAATAATCTTAACTTAATAAATCTGAAAAAAGTTTTTAGTAAACTTAAAAAGGACTCCAAACAATTTTCTGAACTTATAGTGCGAGATCCTACAGATTTTTTGGATTATGAGATTGAACTAGAAAGCAATCTGTCCTACTTAATTAAGTCAATAAAATCTAATAATTACTCTCCTAATAAACCAATAATCCACAAAACCGCTAAAAGCAAGGGCATAAATAGACCAACGGGTGTACTAGATATAAATGATGCTTTAGTTTATCGATTCTGTATATCTCAAATTGAAGACGAATTACTTAGTAAAACTAGACAAAGAAATATTCGGGGGGGAATAAAGATAAGTAAAATAATTTCATCTGAAGAGGATGAATATTATGAAAAATGGTTTGAAGATTGGTCAAAACATCAAGAAAACTTAAGGAAAGCTTTAAATAACAAACCTTTTTTGGTAACCACAGATATTGCCTCTTATTTTGAAAATATAAGTATTTTAATTTTGAAAGATTCAATAAGGTCTGATGTAAGTGGAAAAGCAGAATTATTAAACTTACTTTTTTACTTTCTTGAGAATATTACGAATAGAGATGGATATGAAGTAAATACTAATAATGGGCTATTACAAGAAAGTATTGATGCTTCTAGGCTTTTGGCGTACTACTTCTTAAGATCTCACGATGAAAATATGAAAAATTTTTGCAGTCAGAATAAGGCAGAATACTATCGCTTTGTTGATGATATGTCAGTGACTGTAGAAAGCGAAGTCATGGGAAGAAAAGCTCTTAAAGCAATTACAGAGTCATTAAGAAAATTGAACTTAATGTCGAGTGTAGAAAAAACAGAAATAGTATCTGCAGAAAAAGCCAAACAGGAACTTTTCTTTGAAGAGCATGATAGTTTAAATCCTTTGCAAGAAGAAATAATAAAAAACATACACTTAGGATTACCTATTACAAGACAAGAATTAAAAGTAAGAAAAATATTGTTAAAGCTAGAAAAAACTAAAAAGTTTTACAAAAATTGGCATAAAATACTAAAAAGATTCTATACAATCAGTTCAATTGGTGGTTTTGATTTATTTTCCGAAAAAATATTAGAGCAAATTATTTTTTATCCATTGATTTTTTCGGATAAAAAAATACTCAAATATGTTCTACGTCAGAATAATAAAACTTTAAACAGCATAGTAAAGAAATTACTAGATTATTTAAAATCCGAGGAAAATTTATATCAGCAGTTAGAAACAAATTTACTTGAACTATTTTTAGCTATTCCAGTAGAAAAGTACACTAAAGATAATATTGAGTTATTAATTGATCTCGCATCAGTTTTTCTGAGACCTAAGCAAACATTTAGTCCTCAGTCAAACTACTCAATCGGCTTGGCTTGCTTATTAATATATAAATTTAACCAAAATGTCCAACCAATAGCCCAAAAATATTTAACCGACACAATAGATGACCCATTACTAAAGAAATATTTAATTATGGTAGCCGTAACAGTTGAAAACTATAATTTGAGAGAAAAAGTACTTCAAAAAGCGAAAAAAGAGCAAAATCCATCTGTACAAAGATTAGTAAAATTAGTTGAGAACGCAAACGTAAATTATAAATCTATAATATTTAGAAAATTAAAAGAGGATATGAAAATTTACATTCATTCTGATTCAAAAAAGAAAATAAAAATAACCGAGATTTATGATAATGTTAGAGCAAGAGTCATATCGGATATTCTAAATATATATAGCTAAGACTGGCATTTAGTTTTTATCCGTTTCCTGCTAGAATTCACCCATGTCTTTAAAAGTTGGAATAGTTGGGCTGCCGAATGTTGGGAAAAGTACTTTGTTTAATTCACTGCTGAAAAAGCGGGTGGCTTTGTCGGCTAATTATCCTTTTGCCACCATTGAACCAAATACTGGGATCGTCCCAGTGCCAGATCCTAGACTCCAAACTCTTGCCACTATCACCCGCGAAGAAGAAAAGATGCCGAGTGACCCTCCTATTATATATGCAACAGTCGAATTCGTTGATATCGCTGGGTTAGTGAAAGGTGCATCAGAAGGTGCAGGACTTGGTAATAAATTTTTGTCACATATCCGGGAAGTGGATGCGATTGTGCATGTTTTGCGGGATTTTGCAGATACCAATATTGTCAGAGAGGGGAGTACTGATCCGGTATCAGACCGGGATACTATTGAAACAGAGCTCGCTCTGGCTGATATGCAGGTGATGGAGAAATTGATTGCTGCGCAGGATAAAGCTGCTAGATCGACTGGCGCAGATGCGATTGAAAAGCAGAAATTGGAAATCCTGCAGTCTATCCAAAAAGAACTCGAAGCTGGCCATATGCTATCCCGATACACGATTAACGATATACGACTAACCGACTGGTTCAAATCTCTCCCTTTGTTAGCGATCAAGCCGATACTGTATGTTTACAACGTTTCAGAAGATTCTTACCAAGACCGCCTAGCTCAAGGAATGGTCAATCCAAATGAAATGATCGTCTCAGCCAAGCTGGAAGAGGAGCTGGTGGAGCTGTCCGATGAAGAGCGGACTGAATATTTGAATGAACTCGGTATCAAGGAAACTGGTCTAGAAAGGCTGATTAAAAAAGCTTATGAAATGCTTGGTCTAGCATCCTTCCTGACGGCTGGTAAAAAGGAAGTCAAAGCCTGGACGATCAAACAGGGAATGAAAGCGCCTGAAGCTGCTGGGGTGATTCATACAGACTTTATTAAAAAGTTTATTCGGGCTGAAGTGATCGAATTCGATAAATTAGTCGAAGCTGGGAGCAGAGGTGTGGCTAAAACAAAGGGTTGGGTCAGGACCGAGGGTAAAGAATATGTGGTCAAAGACGGAGATATTATTGAGTTTCTGATCGGGTCTTAACTAAAAGAAAGTAGTCTTCTAAATGTGCTGGCAGACCCGTATAGACAACCACCTGCAGTGGTAAAACTAGCAAAACTGATAAGTCCTTCTATCGCTACTCTGGCAACGGGAGCACTATTTTTTAAGTCGCTGATTGCCAACTCATTGGCGATGTCTCCTAAATAAAGCGCCGCAATACCAGTCCCCAATAACTGAATAGCTCCGAGCCCTATATCAATTTTTCTGATTATATTTGCTGTCTCTGGCGTATTTCCCATAGTATTTGCGTATTATAACATCAAAATATTTCAAACTCTATCATTTATAAATTCATTTAAAGGGGTGCAACTATGTGCTTTTATAAATTTCTTACAAAGAAAACTAATTTGTTATATTGACAGTTTAAGTGAACTCAACGATGATTGATTTAGCAAATAAAAAGTGAATAAGTTCCTGTTCAAACACCAGCCCCATATCAATCAACAAGGAATTGTTTTGCCTGCAGTAATGCTTTTGGTGGCTGCAGCCGCTATTTTAATCTATTTCGTAATCTCTTCAACCGCTCCGTTTAAAGATGGTTTTTTAAGTTCACTTTTTCCTAAATCCTCTTCCAAAGCAGCCGGTGTTGTTGATTTGTCATTGGTACCAGATACTATTTTAGTCAAACAAAATGATACATTTTTGGTTGATGTGACAATCGATGCTAAAACTTCGCAACCAACCGCAATGGATCTTGAGATAAATTACGATCCAGCTGTTTTACAAATGACAGCTCTGGAACCTGGCTTTTTCTTTACCAAAGCTTTGGTCGCTCCAGTCATCAGTTCTGGTAAAGGGACAGTGACATTGGCTCAAGATATCGGTAACTATAAATCTGGTAACGGAACAGTGGCGACTCTGGCATTTAAAGCTTTACAAAATACTTCTACAGCCTCTCAGATCACTATCAATCCAGCAAATACCCAGATTGCAGCTTTAAATGAAAATGGTAATGTTGTGGGCAATATTACCAACAGCTCTGTTAATGTCAGCCAACTGGCTGCTGTGAATAAAAATGCCGAACTGTCGCTAACTGCCCCAGCCGCTGCTCAGCCAATTGGTCAGGAGTTTGCAGTCCAAGTAAAAGCCAAAACAGGTACAGAAAGTGCCAACCTTTTTATATCTAAACTTAGTTTTGATCCATCAAAACTAGCTGTCTCCAGAATAGATACAGCTGGCTCATTTATTACTCAATGGGTCAATAATAATAGTTTTGATAATGCCAATGGGAAAGTTACTTTGATTGGTGGTGTGCCAAATCCCGGGTTTCAAGCAGCCAATCTAACTACCATGGCAACTATTTATTTCACCGGAACTACAGCCGGTAGTGCTGATATCAATCTAGACGCTGCTTCGGCAATTTACCGAAATAGTGACAATCAGGATATTTTGGGGACTCAGACCAATGGGACTGTCACTATTTCAGCTGTAATAGCCTCGCCTTCACCAGTGGTATCCCCTTCACCTGTAGTATCGCCATCTCCGGTGGTGTCTCCATCACCAGTACCAAGTCCATCGGTTGTAGCTTCGGTAGCTCCATCGCCAGTTGCATCACCTTCACCAGTGGTATCTCCATCACCTGTCGTTTCTCCGTCTCCAACCAATGTCGCTTGTAGTATCTCTCAAGCCAACTGGGTGCCATCGGTTAATCCGCTCAACCAAGGCAAAGTTGTTGGGCTAAGTGTCAAAGGCACCGGTGACTGTGCTGGCAAAATGGTAGCCTTTACTGTTTGGGAAGATGATAGTCCTTTTGGCACCGATCCTGTCACAAATCAACCACCTAGTGTCAGATTTGATGCTTCAGGCAATGCTAATTCATCATGGTTGGCTGAATTCCAAGCCGATGGATTTAACGGGATAAATAATCCACCGGAATACTACTTTAATGCGACTTTGGATGGCACAAATCAAACCAAATCTGCAGATCCTCTCTTAGTCGTAACTCAGTCTGATACTGGCACCTGGATGAAAGGTGATGCCAATCATGATGGTAAAGTCGATTTTGTAGATCTGTCTATCCTGATGACCAATTGGGGAAAGAATACTGACTTTCCTGATGAGTTGGACTACAATGATGACAATACTATTAATGCATTTGATTTCTCCGGTATGGTACAGTTACTAATACTAGGTGGTTATGTCAATTAATATGAAAAAAAATCTGTCCAAGATCAATAATCAACAAGGTATAGCTCTGCCGGCTATCTTATTATTGGTAGCAGTCGTAGGTGTAGTTGCCTACATGCTTATTACTTCCACTTTTCCATTTAAAGATCGTTTGATGGGTAGTCTTTTCCCCAAATCTTCCTCACGGGCTGCCGGAATGGTAGATGTTAGTCTGGCTCCTACTTCTTTAACTGTTAATCAGAATGAGACATTTTTAGTAGGCATCAACATTGATTCAAAAACCTCTTCACCATCTGCAATGGAAGTAGAAGTTGATTATGATCCAACAATCCTGCAAGCTACTGCTTTAGAGCCAGGCTTTTTCTTTACCAAAGTATTGGTTCCGGCTGCTATCACTCCGGGTAAAGCTACTATTACTTTGGCTCAGGATATTGGTGGATTTAAATCTGGTTCTGGTAATGTCGCGACAATTTCTTTTAAAGCTTTGCAAAACACTTCCACTCCGTCTCAGATCACTTTAAATCCGACCAATACTCAGGTGGCATCTATCGGTATCAACGGAAATGATATCAATACTTTAACCAATTCAACTGTGACTGTCAGTCCAGCTGCCACAGTAGCTAAAAATGCTGTGATGACAGTAAATGGTCCTACCGGAACTATTCCGGCTACTCCCGAGTTTCCAGTCACTGTTAAAGTTCAGACTGGTGCCGATGCTTCCAATCTTTTTGCAGCTAAATTAAATTTTGATTCATCCAAATTGGCTGTCTCCAGAATAGATACAGCTGGATCTTTTGTCACTCAATGGGTCAATGCTCCTTCTTATGATAATGTTACCGGGATTGTTTCAGCTGTGGGAGGAGTCCCAACACCTGGTTATACTGCAGCCAGTCCGGCCACAATGGTGACTGTATATTTCACTGGCAAAGCGGCAGGTGCAGCGGCGATCAATCTAGATGCCTCCTCAGCTGTGTATCGCAATAGTGACAACCAAAATATTTTAGGCACCATGACTGGTACCACTTTGACTATGGCTGCCCCGGTCGTTCCTTCACCATCTCCAGTAGTATCTCCATCACCAGTACCAAGTCCATCAGCTGTAGCTTCGGTAGCTCCATCGCCAGTAGTATCACCTTCACCAGTGGTATCCCCATCACCAACTCCAACAACTTGTACTATTAGTTCTGCCAACTGGGTTCCATCTACCAATCCAATCAATGAAGGCAAAGTAGTTGGTCTGACAGTGACTGGTACAGGTAATTGTGCTGGAAAAACAGCCATTTTCCAGATCTATGAAGATGATGGAGCATTGGGTACCGACCAAGTTCGCAATCAGCCACCTACAGTCCGATTTGATGCCAACGGTAAAGCCAATACCTCCTGGTTGGCTGAATTCCAGGTCGATGGATTTAATGGAATAAACAACCCACCTGAATATTACTTCAATGCGACAGTAGATGCTTCCACTGTTAAATCAGCTGATCCATTGCTACTGGTAACTCAGGCTACAGCAGGCACATTTTCCAAAGGTGATGCCAACCGAGACGGAGTAGTCGACCTGGTTGATCTGTCAATTTTACTTTCAAACTGGAATAAAACATCAGGCTTTAATGATGAACTCGATTACAACGATGATAATGTCATCAACACCTTTGACTTCGCTGGCCTGGTCCAACTACTAATTCTGGGTGGCAAAATTTAAGAATCTTTTTTCCTGTGATATACTTCCAAAGTGACTATTAAAGTAACGGATCGTAATGGTAAAGTTTGGCAATTTGATGAAAGTCAGGCCGTATATCGAAAAAGTAACTATGGATTAATCTGCCATCAAGACAGGGTACTACTGATAGAAGATACCAGGACCAATAAATGGGAAATTCCAGGAGGTGGGGTTGATCCAGGGGAAACAGATGAAGAGGGTTTACTTAGGGAGATGAAAGAAGAGACAGGTTTGGATGCAGATTTATCACATATGACGCTGATAGAAAGGGTAGAAGGATATTACAAACCTTTAGATAGAGATCTACCTTGGAAAACTGATCGTAATTATTATCAAATTGGAGTTAAAAATCCAAATGGAGATATTTTAGCCGAGGGAAATGGTGATGATATTTCCCGTTGCAAGTGGGTAGAGATTGATAATCTAGATAGCTTTGAGATCGATCCAGTAGACTATAAAGTCATCAAGAAAGCCTTAAACCTTTAAGTATTGAATTTATTTCTACAAACAGGTACAATTAGCCTCATGAACAATTATCGACTGACATTAATAGTTAAAGAATCAATTGATGAAAAAGAGCGACAGGCTCTTTTAGATGACGTTGTTAAATCTTTTGGTGAACTTAAAAAAACCGATCTGTGGGGATCACGTGCTTTTTCATACAAGATTGCGCATGATACCAAAGGCTATTATGCTCATTATGAATTTTCATCTGAGCCAGATACAATTGCAGCATTAGATAAAAAATTAAAATTAAATGAAGATATCCTGCGCTACCTGCTTTTAAAGCATGAACCACGATCTATCAAAAAAATTCGAAAAACTGTTAAAGTTCAGGAAACCGTCTCAGAGCAAGCTGAAACAGCTAAAAAAGCCTAATTAAGTCGGCTGGGGCTAATTTTCCTATTGGACATTTGGCATTTGGTATTGGTAATATTTGAAGACCGCAAGGTCGCAAGCTTTGCTTACATTATATATGGCTAGTAGATCCTGGAATAGAGTAGAACTTATTGGTAATCTGACCCGTGACCCTGAACTTCGTTACACCCCTAATGGTGCCGCAGTGGCAACTTTTTCGATAGCAACCAATCGTTCATATATGGTCGACGGTGAAAGAAAAGAAGAAGCAGACTTTCATCGATGTGTCGCCTGGAATAAATTGGCTGAACTGTGTTCTCAACTGCTAAAAAAAGGCGTACGGGTTTTTGTCTCAGGTCGTCTACAAAACCGCAGCTGGGAAGGTCAAGATGGACAGCAGCGTACGATGACTGAGATTGTGATTGAAGATATGCTGGTCCTCACAGCTAAAGGCGGAGAAGGGGAGTATATCCCATCCTCTGGTGCTGATATGGCTGAAGAACCAATGCCGGCTCGTCAGATGGATGAAATGCCGAAAAAAAGTGACAAGGGTCAAGAGTCAAGAGTCAAAGAAAGTAAAGCTGACCAATCTGCTAAAGAAGAAGTAGAAAACCTCGACGATCTGCCATTCTAAGATTAAATTCGAATAACGAAATCCGAAAATCGAAACAAATAGAAATGGTTAAAAATCAAAATTCTAAACAGTATGATTTGGAAGACAGATCATTTAATTTTGCGAAAAATGTACGGCATTTTATAAGATCTCTACCAAAAGATAGATTGATTTTTGAGGATTATATTCAACTAATTCGCTCTTCTGGTTCGATCGGAGCAAATTATATTGAAGCTAACGAAGCGATTAGTAAAAAAGATTTTGTGCATCGAATCAAGATTTCAAGAAAAGAAGCAAAAGAGAGTATTTACTGGCTCAAACTTCTTGAGGTAGAGGGTGAATTATTAATCCAAAGAAGGAATGAACTTATAACTGAGTCAACTGAGTTAATGTTAATTCTAAGCTCAATAATGAGAAAAGCAGAAAATCTCGTTTGATTTTTTAATATTTACAATTTTGATATTGTTTCGTATTTCGTGCGTCGAATTTCGAGTTTATCTAATCTGTTGCTTATTTGAAGCTAAATAGGTATAATACCTACTTATGGCTACTAAAAAAGTTTGTTTCTTTTGCGAAAATAGTAAAAACCCGGATTATACTGACTCAGCAACTTTGAAAAAGTTCATGTCAGATCGGGCTAGAATTGTGTCCAAACAACGCTCCGGTGCCTGCAGTAAACACCAGCGACAGATCTCAGTCGAGATCAAACACGCTCGTCATCTGGCGCTCTTACCATTTATTCCTTCCGTTTAATTTTTCATTGTCTGATCTAATCCGATCTATCCGATCTCATCCTTTCCATGCTAAACTAAATATAATGCCTCAACTTGGTGGAGTATTTAATCTGTTTTCAGATCTGGATATGATCTCGGCTACCGAGCTGACTTTACCGGGTCTGCAAATTGATCATCATGTCCTTGAAAACCACCTCGCCAACCGGATTTTATATCCCCAAACGCACGCTCAGACTAAACAAGAACTGGATTTGGATTTTTCCATCCTTCATTGGGCATTGATAAAGCATCCAGAAGTATTATTCAATCAATCACAAAATCGGGTTGTTTTACCTGCCATAGCGCAAGAATATTTCCCCCCATTAACCCGGCTGATTGCGACCGTTCTGCTAGCTTTACCACTGGATAAAGTCACCGATATTTGGCTAAAAGGGGATAACAATCAACAGCTTTTAGGTAGTGTGATTCCTCGGACTATGCTGCAAAAACTAAATATCACTGGCGAACTAATAGTTACAATCCAAAATCAGCAAAAAACCATGATACCCGGTCAGCTCAATCTGATACCCGTCGAAGATAAACAGGTAAAAATTACTTTAAATCAGCAGTTAGCTTTTAATGCAATTGGAGGATCTTT
>CAYOMO010000049.1:9199-10370 GCA_964405065.1 uncultured Gammaproteobacteria bacterium | reverse complement strand
GACAGTCTTAAGATCTGGTGGTAACTTCATTTTATTTCTGTATAATAGGTAAATATGAATCCAGCCGTTTCAGAAAAACTGGCCAATTTTTTTTCAACATTTAGATCTCAGCATTATCAAAAAGGCGAGGTGATTTTAGAGCCAGAAATGGACCCCACCGGTGTCTATCAGATCAAAACTGGTTCAGTAAAAATGACCGCTATAACAGCCAATGGTATGGAAGTGGTATTAAACACCTTTAAAGCCGGAGCATTTTTCCCGATGGGTTGGGCATTAAATAATACGCCAAACGCTTATTTTTACCAGGCGGCTGAACCTGTAGAACTTAAAAAATCTTCCAAAGAAGAATTCCTCAGACTGCTCTCAGATAATCCAGATATTGTGTATGATCTGATGCAGCGGATCTATCGGGGTCTGGACGGACTGTTTATGAGAATGGAATATCTGATGGCCGGCAGTGCTTTTGCCCGGGTTTTGACTGAACTTATTATCATGGCTAAAAGGTTTGGTAAAACACAGGGGAGTGGGGTGCATCTGGAAAAAATTACTGAAAAAGAGTTAGCTGCTCAGACAGGTATTACTCGGGAAACAGTCAGTCGGGAATTTAAAAAATTGACTGAAAAAGGACTAATTGAGTTTAAGCAAAATGAGTTGGTAATCACTAATTTAAAAGAATTGGAAAAAAAGTTATCAGATGAACAATGATATAGATCATTTGAATTTTAACAAAAAAAAATTATTATAAAAACATGGCTTTTCCCAAAAAATACTATTTATATATTGCTTGGCTACAAAGCATTGTTGCGATGATGGGAAGTTTGTTTTATTCAGAAATAATGCAATACGCTCCCTGCATTTTGTGTTGGTACCAGCGGATAGTGATGTATCCTTTGGTTGTTATTTTAGCAGTTGGGATTTTAAGAAAAGATCAAAAAGTATATCAGTATGTACTGCCTTTTAGTATTTTGGGGATGATAATTGCGCTTTATCACACATTACTACAGCAAGGTTTCTTGCCGGAATCGGCCGCTCCCTGTGTAGCTGGAGTGTCTTGTGTGGTCAAACAAGTTGGGTATTTGGGCTTTATAACTATTCCTTTAATGTCTTTTGTTAGCTTTGTTTTGATATCTGTCTGTATGTATTTATATAAAAAAGGAGTCAGTAAATGAGT
>CAYOMO010000049.1:4615-9189 GCA_964405065.1 uncultured Gammaproteobacteria bacterium | reverse complement strand
GTGGCTATTGTCTGTGTCGCTATTTTAGGCTGGGCAGTTTTGATGTTTAGTGGTAATTCCAGTTCACCGACTGCTCAAAGTGTCGATCCAGCAATATTGGTCAGGCCAGATAGCAATAAAATAGCCACCGACTCAGCCAAAGTAACAGTGGTAGAATTTGGTGATTATCAGTGTCCGGCTTGTGCAATGGCTGCTCCAGTAACCAAACAGTTACTCAAAGAATACGAAGGTCGGATTAATTTTGTCTTTCGTCACTTCCCACTGCCACAACATGGTAACGCTATGCTAGCGGCTAAAGCTGCAGAAGCGGCGGGGGAACAAGGTAAATATTGGCAGATGCATGAACTTTTATATACCAACCAAACTGCCTGGGAAAATCAATCATCTGCTGCCGAAATTTTTGCCGGATATGCCAAAGAGATTGGCTTAAATGACACTCAGTTTAGGGATACGATGAATAGCAATAAATTTTTTGACAAAATAAATGGTGATAGAAACGATGGTGAAACAGCTGGGGTAAATTCCACTCCAACTTTTTATATCAATGGAGTCAAAACAGCTGGTTTTTCAGCTCCTTCATTAAAACAGCAGATCGAAAAAGCTCTTCAATAATTTTTTTCTCAGTCTATCAGACTACTTTGCTTCCAGAGGATAAATAGTTTTTATATAGTTATAAACTGGAGCCAAAGTGACAAAATCTTCCCAGACCAATTGCTTTTCGATCAAGCTTAAGAGCCAAATACCTCCTAGAAGAGGCAGAGTGCATAAAAATGGAGCCAAACGAAAGGCGAAATTTGGTTGATAATAAAACAGCAAAAACAGTGTTCCTAAAGCTAGATTGCGGCCAATATTGACGTATAGCTCCCGATCCGCCAAATAAAGATAACTATGTTTTTTTTGCCTAGCTGATTCTGAAGTGATCACATCCATTCCAACCGGCCCCAAAATAGTGCTCCGAAACATCATCGCAAATGAGTTGATTACAAAATAACAAATGGCACCCAGAGCCGAGTAGGTTGAACCAATAATCAGACCGGCTGAGACAGAAAGTACCGCCGCCATAAAAAAAGTTCGCATTCGATATCTTTTGCCAACTTTTTTGGCAATCTGGTATAAAGCCAGGGACACAATCAGCCCGGATACCGCCATGATAGTGCCAAGTGATCTTTCTGTACCAATAAGTAGTAAAACCAACAATCCAGGCAATACAACTTCCATGCCATGAGCCATTCCAGCGCAGATACTTAAAAGCCGGAGTCTTTGCCAACGGATACTAGGAGTAAACGGTGTCAGATCTTTGACTAAAGGCACAACAACTTTATTTTTTAATACGATCTTGCCACAAAAATACATCACACCAACCAAAAATATCGCTAAAATCTGATATGCCCTTTCGCTCCAGTTGGTAAAAAAATGTTCTCCAGTAACAATAAACCAGCCAATAAAAAGTGGCATGATAATACCCATTAGTGTTACTAAAATCAGTTCAATACTGATAAAATAGGTTCGTTGATGACTATTGGTCGAAAACATCCCGATCATCAGCCGGTTGCCCCAGTAGATCCCGGAAACAATCCCCATGGCGATCCCTGCAATCGAAATTGTGCTTAGAGTAGCTGAAGGTAAAAATAAAATAATCGCTACAATCAGCCCTTGTAATAAACTTCCCCAAAAGTAAAGTTGCTTACTAGAATAACTGCGTAGCAAAAATGTATTGGTATAAAATCCAATCGGCATTCCGATAAAAGTCGAGATATTGTATAAAATCACCTGCCCGACACTGTGAGAAGATCGCCATAAAAAAGAGTTGACGAAGACACTTAAAAGGGGAAGAGCAATGGTGAAAAGTAATATTGATAAAAGCAGCCTTCGGCTTTCTGGTGATAGTTTGTGGTAATGTGATACCTCATTTAAGAAGCTTTTTTTCAAAGGCTTGAAAGTATGTAAAGGCGCGTTAAGACCAGCAGTAATATATGGCAGTAATTGCAAACAAAATTCCCCCTTTCAAGAAAATATTTAAATTTATATGGGTAATGGCCGCTCAAAACGACCCCCGAGTGTGTTTTCGCTAGACCCTATGTAACAGAGTTTGTGTACACATTAGATGTCAATGACATCAGTATTAATTCAGCTTAAAAAAGTTTTTCACCTGAGTCAACCCCGTATTTTCCCCACACTTCAATTGGAGTAAGTAGTATCACTCATACATAACGAGTGCTAAAATATCCTCATGAATTTAGAAGAATTCCAACAGATCGTAGACGATGTCCTCCACAAACTGCCTTCTGAGTTTGCAAATGCATTAGACAATGTTGGTATTGTAGTGGAAATTTGGCCGAGTGATGAAGAGTTTGCCAGTATCAAAGCCCATCCTAGCTCTTCACTCCTGTTTGGCTTGTACCGGGGTATCCCAAAAACGATCAGACTGCACAATTATTCAGCTTTGCCGGATAAAATTATTATCTATGCTGGGCCGATTTTAATGGTGTCAAAAGATCTTGAGGATGCCAGACAACGAATCAAAGAGACTGTCTTACATGAAGTCGGACATCATTTTGGACTCTCAGATGCCCAGCTCCGGCAAAGGGGGTATTAATAGATCCGATTTTTCCGCCAGAGGCGGTAGGCTAGATAAAAAGATCCTCCACCTATTACCAAAAGGGCTAATATTAAAGGAGTTTTATCCAGATAATCAAGTAAATTTTCCCAATTTGCTCCAAATAAATATCCTAAATAAATATAAATCCCCGCCCAGAGCGATTCACCTAATAAGGCAACTAACATAAATTTACGAAATGGATAGCTACTGATACCTGCGACCAGATTTATTGGCACGGCAAACGGTGTGATCAACCAGCGAGTTAAAAAGATACTCCAGACTCCCCATCTAGATAAAAATCCACTAACTGAAATTAGTTTTTGATCTGACATCCGAAAACGGCTGGTAGGATTCCCTTTTATCCAGTAGGCAAATTTATGCCCTATCAAATAGCCGGTCATATCTCCAACTAAAGCTGTAGCAATAACTAGTGGAATTAGGATAAATAAATTCAGTGTGCCATCAACTGTAAAAGATCCGGCGGCCATTACAATGGCATCAGAAGGAACAGGGATACCCGTGTAGCCACATAAAATACAGATAGCCACTACTGGATAGCCGTAGTTAATTACTAGAGTCAATAAAGGATCAAGCCAGGCTGTCATGGTGGTGAGATTTCAGTCTGATGAGTTTGAAGCTTGGTTATATATTCTTGAATCTGGCTGATAAGTGACTGAGTCGAAATACCTTGTTTACTCGCCAGAGACATCAAACTAGTTCGGCGATTGCTGGAACTATCGATACCAAGATGCCTATATAGATCCTGTTCTGGTATTCGGTAAGACCGAGCAATAAAAGGAATAGTCATCCAGTCCTGGATCAAGTTGACATCTGTCTGGCGGGGGATAGGCGGCGGACGGTGGCCAACCTGCTGATACAGACTCAGACCCAAATAAACAGCCAAAAGTAAGGAGACTAGACTAATAAAAAGCAGCAGATAAAAGATTAGCCTTTTTTTCTCAGATATTTTTTTCTCCGGCATATCCAAAGTATAACAGGTAAAAACAATCAGGGAGATCTGTAGCATCAAGCTAGTTTGGGTTTAAATTGTTTTTAAATATTTAAATAACCCATAGTTTGAAAATTAGCCAAAATAAAGCTATACTATATAAATGTATCAAGCTATAGAAATTCGTGGTTCAAACAGAAATTTGTCCCGGCCGATGACCCGGGAAATGGAGTCTCTTTTTAAAATAAGACCTGAACTTATAAAAAGATATGCCGGGGGGCTTTGCCCCTTTTCATCGGGAAATTTTAATGGGGCTTTATTAATTAAGTTAAATAATGAAGCTGACCGAGCAGATTTAAAACGTGCAAATTTACCAGAAAATAAAATGGATAATCCTTTTGAAATCTATGATCATGTCCCTGTGAGTATTTACTCCGGATTAAGTGCCTCCCATCCAACCGGCCTGGAGGCAGAAAGAGTACTTTTCAAAAATTTATGTGGTAAAAAGGCTGGAGTTGTCATAGAGGGGCCTTTAACCGGATTGGTTTTAAGAGAAGATTGGGGCATCAGATCAGATCAGGGCCTGAATGCTATAAAGATTTGGAATGATGAAATTGTTGATTCAAATCAATATCCCTACTTACCGCAATTGGCCTGTGAAGAAGAAAAAGTCCCCTTGGCAGTCTGGTTGAGGCGTCTGTTTGAGGGAAAAAAATTAAGCCAGAGTGAGCTACGCCAAAGAATATATAAAAGATTTATAAACAGGTACCGGCTCGAAGCTTCGGAGGCTCAAAAAAAACAAGAGACACCACTTTACCATAGTGATTTGTTTGGACATCTGACTTCTAAACTGGGAATTGATTTAGATACTGACAATTTCCACTTTACCAGACCCAGAATGGGTATTTAGTAAATTGCTGGTCTCTTGATTCAGTCAGCCTGTAGGCATATAATTGGCTGATGTTAGCTGTTGTCAAAACCAAACCCGAGCCTGGTGTTGAGCTCAAAGAGATGCCCAAACCAACT
>CAYOMO010000049.1:0-4605 GCA_964405065.1 uncultured Gammaproteobacteria bacterium | reverse complement strand
CCAAAAAAGGTGAAGTTTTAGTCAAGATCAAAGCTGCTTCTATTTGTGGAACAGATATCGGTATTTATGACTGGATCCCCTGGGCTGCTGGCCATATCAAACCACCGGCAATTATTGGGCATGAGCTGGCTGGGGAGATTGTGGAGATCAATGCTGATGAGCCAACCGATCTAAAAGTTGGAGATCTGGTTTCTTCCGAAACCCATATTTACTGTCTTAATTGTTATCAATGTGAGATTAAAAATTACCATGTCTGTGAAAATATGGAGCTGTTTGGAATCGGTCGAGATGGCTCATTTGCTGAATATGCTACCATCCCGATCAAAACCACCTGGAAAAATGATCCATCGATCTCTGTTGAAGTGGCCTCTGCGCAAGAACCTTTAGGTAACGCTGTCAATGTAGTCACCAAAGCTGATGTCAAAGGCAAAAAAGTCCTGATTATGGGACTTGGACCAGTTGGTTTAGCCGCTGGTGCAGCAGCTTGGGCAATGGGTGCTAAAGAGGTGGTTGGTATCAACGATGAGCCTTACCGACGAGATCTGGCGGATAAAACAGGTTGGTTTGATCGAACTATTGAAAAACTAGATGAGTCTGAATATGGGACTTATGATGCCGTACTGGAGATGAGTGGCAATAGGCTCGGAATTGAGATCTCCTTTGAAGCCGTTCGAATCGCCGGTAAAATCATCGCTTTTGGCATTCCCAAAGAAAATATTTCAGTGGACTGGGGTAAATATATGATCAATAAAGAGCTGACCATTGAGTCAGTCTTTGGTCGCCAGATCTGGGACACCTGGGAAAAAACTAACGAACTTTTAAAATCCGGCAAGATCGATTTAGAAAAGATCATCACTCATCGCTTTGCACTCAAAGACTTTGAAGAAGCCATGGCAGTCATGAAGTCAAGGCAATGCGGAAAAGTGATTTTAGTTCCATAAAATTATAAAGGATAAATTATAAAGGATAAAACTGGGGATTTAGAGAAAGTTTACTTCTGCCTGATATTATGGTTGATATAAATAGGCGAAGTTTTGATTTTTCAGTAAAGATCATTAAACTTTTAAATTCATTTCCAAACACATTGGCTCACAAAACTGTTGCAAATCAGCTAGTGAGATCGGGTACATCGGTAGGAGCAAATATTGAAGAAGCATTTGGAGGATATACCAGAGCTGATTTTTTGCATTGCGTTAATATCGCAAAAAAAGAGGCTAGAGAAAGTAGATATTGGTTGAAGTTGTTAGTTGAAGCTAATTTGCTAGATAATAATGAGTTAAGGGTTTTAATCAAAGAATCTGAAGAACTCGTAGCAATTTTAACTACAATAATTAAAAATTCAAAATCAAAAGAAAGGCAAAAAGTTTAAACTCTGTTTTATAAGCGGAGCTTCAAAAACCATGTTTTATAAGCGGAGCTTCAAAAACCATGTTTTATAAGCGAAGCATAAAAACTCGGTTTTATAATTTATACTTTATACTTTATAATTAATGAACTTATGAACGACAAATATACCAAAGCTATACAAGAGTTAAAAGACAAGGGCTTGTTCAACGACATTCGTGTCATCGAATCCGGTCAGGGGGCGTATCTGACTATTAAAGGCGAGAAAAAGCTCAATTTATGCTCCAACAACTATGTCGGTTTAGCCAATGATCCGAGGCTGGTAGAAGCAGTGATCAAAGCGGTCAAAGAATACGGTGTTGGAACATCATCGGTTCGAGCACTGTCTGGAACCAATAAACTTCATATCGAACTAGAATCCAGACTGGCCAAATTTAAACATTGTGAAGCCTGTATTGTTTTGTCCGGTGGCTATATGGCCAATATGGCAGCAGTCCAGACACTGATCGGCAAAGAAGATATTCTGATCTCCGATGAACTAAATCACGCCTCAATCATTGATGCTGGGCGTTTAAGCGGCTGCAAAAATAAATTCATATACAAGCACGCTGATCTGGATAGTCTGGAACAGGTTTTGAAAGAGACCGACGAACTCGCCAATACACCTAAAAGTGATGGGGAACTGCCGACCCGGCTGATTGTGACCGACGGTGTCTTTTCAATGGACGGAGATTTAGCGCCATTGCCCGGAATTGTTAAATTAGCCAAACAGCATCAAGCTTTAACCATGGTGGATGATGCCCATGGAGAAGGTGTATTAGGAAAAAATGGACGGGGGATAGTCGATCATTTTGGTCTGGAAGGGGAGATTGATCTGGATGTTGGGACGCTGTCCAAAGGTTTTGGAGTGATGGGTGGATTTATCACCGGTAAACAGGATATTGTCGAATACATTCGCCAGAAAGGCAGACAGTTTTTATTTTCCAATGGTTTGTCTATTCCGGATACTGCAGCATTAATCGAATCAGTCAACATTTTGGAATCTTCCGATGAACAGGTTAAAAAGCTGTGGGATAACGCCAAATATTTTAAAGAAAAACTGCTGGCGCTTGGATTTGACTGTGGTCATTCAGAGACACCGATTACTCCGGTGATGATTGGAGATGAAAACAAAGCCAAAGAGTTTTCGATGAAACTGTTTGAAAAAGGGATTTATGCCACCCCGATCAAATTCCCTATGGTTGCTCTGGGAACAGCCAGAATCCGGGTGATCCCTTCAGCGACTCACTCCATAGCCGATCTAGACAAAGCCGTCACCGCATTTGAAGAGGTTGGTAAAGAACTCCAAATCATCTAATAATTTATCCAGCCTTTTTGTAGTGCTATTTCACGAACTTGAGGTTTATTTCGCAATTTCTTTAAAGCCCTCACTTCAATCTGTCTGATACGTTCCCGGCTGACACCAAAACGATCGCCAATATCTTGTAAAGTTGTTTCTGGGTTTCTTCCAAGACCTAGACGATAGATCAAAACCTCACGTTCGTTTGGACGTAAGCTGGCAAAAGCGGTCATTAAATCTTGGTTATTTTCGCTATCAAGTACAGACTGTTCTGGATCAGGAGCAGGGTCTGGAATAATTTCAGTTACTGGAACTATCTCATCAGCTATCTGTTCGTCCGGAATTGAGACAGTAGATCTTTCAATAGAAACTGAAAGATCCGGATCAACAAAAGGCTGTACATGCGTATATATGCTAGTCGTGTCTGATTTAGCAAATGTTTTTCGTTTGCTGATCTCGGCAATAATCTCACTTTTTGCTGGTTGCCGACCTAATTGGGTAGTTAGTCTATCTTCTGTTCTCTGTAAGTTATCAATAAAGTTTAATACATAATAAGGAAACTGAACTGGAAATTCTCTAATTGTAGTTCTGGGAGATGTTAAATATATCTTTAAAGTATCAAAAAGGAAAGTAGGGTAGGATGTAGTTATATTGGAATCTAGGTCTGAAACATGTCCTGGTTGAAAAGTCCTTGCAACAGTTCTTTCAAACATTTCATAGGCTTCTCCAAGTATATCCTCATATGGAACAGAGTAAGGAGATGCAGTTGTTATTGCACGGTGAATAAGTCTGATACTACTTTTAAATAATTTATCAAAAGCTCGTCTACGATCCCCGTTAACAAGTGCAGGATTACGATAATTTGCAATCTGCGCATTAATTTCCGAGGGATTTAGTATCTTCGGAGATAAATCGAATAGATCACTAGTAAAAAGTGCCCAAGAACGTGTTTCTGATTTGCGAGTTTCCATTGGCGAATTATACCACATTAAACTTATAGTAATAAAATAGATAGAGTTTGGTTCATTAATTTACTTTCTTACAGATTTCTGCGATTATTACATTAATGCCTCGTAGTTGGATTAAACTCATTGCCTCCATTGCTGTTTCACAGTTTGCCGGATTAATAGGCTCCATTTTTACTTTCTCCTCAATCCAGGACTGGTATATCTTTTTAAATAAACCATTTTTCTCTCCACCAAATTGGATCTTTGGGCCGGTCTGGACGACTTTGTATACTCTGATGGGGATCGCTTTATATCTCAACTGGATCAAGCTGTCTGATAAAAAATTTGCTAAACAGTCTAACTACATCAAAAATTCAGTAGTTCTATTCTTAGTCCACCTGGTTGTTAATAGTGTCTGGTCGATCATCTTTTTCAGTTTCCAAGATCTTTTGGGAGCTTTAGTAGTGGTAGTAATTCTCTGGTCGATGATCCTTTGGATGATTGTCAGATTTAGAAAAACGGATCGATGGTCTTCTTATTTGCTTTACCCATATCTAGCTTGGGTCAGCTTTGCTACACTTCTAAACATTAGTCTCTGGTTACTTAACTGATTTTTTCTTAGGTAAAGGAAGTGCCTCTGCCACAGTTTGAACTAACTCTATCAGCCATTCACGATCTTCCCATTTATCAGCAGATATCAAATAATAATTTTTAGCACCAGGGTAGGGGGGTGCTTCCTCAGGATTTCCAATAAACTCTTTAGCTTCAGGAATTGGTTTGATAAAAAGCTGGTCATCACAGACAAACCCAACCACCTTCTCATCACAATAGACAGCATACTCACCAAACATCTTACGAGTTCGTAAATTATTTAGTCCAGACAGCTGCTCTGTCAGATAATCAATTGTTGATTGTTTGGTGGCCATTATTAGTGTGAGTAGGCTAGTCGGGAAGCTTTATTAAATCGCAATCTAC
>CAYOMO010000048.1:0-10376 GCA_964405065.1 uncultured Gammaproteobacteria bacterium | reverse complement strand
TAGAAGATAAAATTGCCGGTAACTTAAACTTTACTCAGCTAATTTTGCTGGTTATTCCACTGATAATTAATTGCTTGGTGTATACTCTTTTACCCGAAAGAATGCACCTAAATCAATACAAAATTGTATTAATGCTGACTAGCTTTTTTGTCTTTGCAATCTTGGCATTTCGAGTTAAAGGAAAAGTCTTAATAAGCTGGCTAATGTTAATTGTTCAGTATAATTTGCGTCCCAAATATTATCTTTTTAACAAAAACGATCTTTCTGGAAGAAAGATAGAAATTACTTTAGGTAAAAATGAAGCCAATACTAATAAAACAAAAGTTACTATAACAAAAAACGCTTCTGCTTTTTCGGATTTAGCAAATCTAGAAAAGTTATTAACCAAAAAAACTTCATCAATAAAATTTAAACCAAACAAAGGAGGAATTTATGTGGCTGTTGAATAAATCAAAACAAAAAAATAGTTCAAGAAGGCAAATTCAAATTAAGGAAGTTAAAGATGGAGTAATTTTACTGCCTAATAATCAATACAGAGTAGTTTTAGAAACATCTTCTATCAATTTTGAGTTAAAAAGTGAAGCTGAACAGGATGTGATCATTGATTCATTCCAGAATTTCTTAAACGCGCTTTCCTTTCCGGTTCAAATTTTAGTGAGAGTTAGAGAGATTGATATTGATCAATATATTGAGCAGATACTAGTCAAGAAAGAGAAGGAGAATGAAAAGGCCTACAAAACCCAGATTCAAAACTACGCTGAATTTATTCGTAATTTGGTTTCAGGAAACAAAATTTTATCCAGGCATTTTTATTTTGCTATTGCTTTTGTCCCAGATGATAAGAAACAGGATTTTGATTTAACTAGAGAACAAATCAGGAATAGAGAGGATCTAGTGACTAAAGGTCTGGAGAAGATAGGCATGAAAGTAAAAAGTTTAGATAGCCTTGAAGTACTTCAGCTTTTCTATAACTTCTACAATCCAAGTCAATCTAAATCCCAACCTCTAAAGGAGATTAAATATTATGCTTAATATAAAGAACTTTTTCCATAGAAATTCAGCCAAGAGAAAAGCCCATCAGCAGCAAATTCAATTTTATCATGGAGAGCAAGACCAGATCGATCTAATTTCGTACTCAGGGATGGAAGAGAATACTAATTATTTAAGAATTGGAGATAAGTTCGTCAAAACTCTTTTCATCTCAGGCTTCCCTCAAAACGCCTCAACAGGTTGGTTAAATATGTTGGTTAATTTTAACCACAATATTGATATTTCTTATCATATTGAACTCGTAAGCTCTCAATATGCTTTGCCTAAATTAAATCGCAAAATAACTGAACTTGAATCAACTAAAAGATCAATGCAAAAAGAAGGAAGAGTTATTGGTTCAGAACTTACAGATCCATTGGAATCAGCAATTGAACTAAAAGATAAGATCCAAAGAGGTCAGGAAAAGTTATTTCAAGTTTCAATTTATACAACTTTAATTGCCGACTCATTAACAGAACTGAATAAACTAACTGCCTCTTTAGAATCCGTTCTCTCAACAAAACTTTTCTATACTAAGACCGCAACCTTTCAACAACTTGAAGGTCTCCAATCAGTTCTGCCAAGAGCTGAAAATCTACTTAACCAAAAAAGAAATCTAGACAGTTCATCAGCTGCACTCACTTTCCCCTTTGTATCATCAGAACTAGTTCAGGAGTCCGGTATTCTGTATGGAGTAAATAAATCTAATAATTCTTTGGTTATTCTAGACCGTTTTTCTTTAAATAATGGAAACAGTATTATCTTCGCTCAATCCGGAAGTGGCAAAAGCTACACTGCTAAGGTTGAAATTCTAAGGCAGCTAATGCAAGGCACCCGAGTAATCGTTATTGATCCTGAAAGAGAATATAAACAGCTCTCAGAGTCAGTTAATGGTAGTTATATTAAAATCTCTGCTAAATCCAAAGAAAAAATAAATCCATTTGATTTTTCAACCAAATCAGACGCAGATGGAAATAATCTAGCAGAACACATCCAGGATTTAACGGAAGTAATTTCACTTATGGTTGATGGATTAACGCAAGAGGAAAAAGCCGTATTAGACAAAGCAATTGTAGAAACTTATAAAAATTACGGACATGAATTAAAAACACCTACTAAAAAGAAAACTACAAAAAAACAAAATACTTCTGAATATCCTCAACTTAAAGATCTTTATAAAACATTGAAGTATTTAAAACAAAGAAAACTTTATACGAGGTTAGAAAAGTTCACAAAAGGATCTTTATCATCTGTTTTTGACTCTCCAACAAATATTAATTTAGATAATCGTTTAGTTGTATTTGATATTAAAGATCTTCCTGAATCTATTCGACAAATCATGATGTTGGTTATTGCTCAATTTGTCAGTAATCAAGTTAAGCAACACCCACAGAAAAGAATTCTCGTTATCGATGAAGGTTGGATGCTTTTACAGCATGAAGAGAGCGCAAGATTTATCTCAGGTTTAGTCAGGAGAGCTAGAAAATACTACTTAGGAGTCACCATGATTACTCAACAAGCCAATGACTTTTTAAGTAACGAATATGGCAGAGCAATAGCCTCCCAATCAGCGCTCCGAGTTTTGATGAGACAAGATACAACTACTATCAAAAAAGTTACACAGGAATTTCAACTTTCTGAGTATGAACAAAAATATTTGTTGACTTGTGAAAGAGGGGAAGCATTAATTATTGCTGATCAAAATCATGTAGCACTAAAAGTTGTGGCTTCAGAAAAAGAACACCCTCTTATCACCACAAATCCACAGGAGATCTATGCAAAATAATGCCAAATCCCAAGTTATTACTACTGCTTTACTCTTTCAGACACGAGCTTAAATTACTTCTCTTTGCATTCTTAATTGTACTTTCTATCCCTATTGTTGCAGTGATTGTTTTGACTCATACAGGTTTAGAAATAGTTTCTGATGCATTAGTTCAGATCAATCCGCTCACTAAAGCTATGCAACTTTATTATCCAAATGGACAATTGTTTAAAGTAATAAATTTACAAGTAAACTGGCCTGTGCAAGGTGTAGTTACACAAGGATTTGGAGAACCAGAGCCGCCATTTTATTTATTCCATACCGGAATTGATATCGCTAATCCTAATGGCAAAATTGGCGATCCTGTGACTCCTGCTATGAAAGGCAAAGTAACTTATGCCGGTGAAATATTTTGGGGATATGGCAGACATATAATTATTGATCACGGTGATAACATCTCAACAATCTATGCTCATTTAGATCAAATTTATGCGAAGGAGGGCGATGAAGTCAGTCCCGGAAAAGTAATTGGAACAGAAGGAAGTACAGGTTGGTCAACAGGTCCACATCTTCATTTTCAAGTTAATGTTTTCGGGATACCGGTTAATCCAAGGGTATTTCTTGGTTCTTAGGCTCAAATTGTGTATAATTTCAGCAATATGGCGAAAAAGTCCGGAAAAAGTAAAATGACTGCAGCACTTCTTGCTATTTTTCTTGGTAGTTTTGGGCTACATAAATTTTATCTAGGCCAAGTTGTTTGGGGATTACTCTATTTATTCCTTTTCTGGAGTTCAATCTCAATGATAGTAGGTTTTATAGAAGGAATTTACTATTTAACTATGTCAGACAAAGACTTCGAAGCGAAATATTCTTAATTATTTTAGATTGTTTAACATCTGTTTTGCACGATCAAGTAAATGGTCATACGTAAGCACCTCTAAACCGTGAAGTGAGTAGCTTAATTTTCTATAAGCACGAACCTCTCTTTCTGTCCAGTGATTTGATCTTCCGATTACTATAATGCCTCTTGGCCTTGCAATGCTAATCCCCAACTCCTCAGCAAGTTGATATCTATTTTCGTCCATATCGTATAAGTAATTTACAAGCTGTCCTATCGATTTGTTAACATCACTCGACCAATAAAATGAACCTGTATGACTTGGGTCTTCTTGAATTATATTTGGAACATTCGGTTTCTTTATATCTAAACTGTCAACACAACCATCTATAGTCACAAGCATAAAGTCTGGCTTTGAACCTCTGATATTAATTAAGTTCTTCGTAACTGGTTGTTTATAACTAGGACCAAAAAAACAATAATTAACAGTGAACCAATTTTGCCAAGAATTCGTTCCAGAATCTTCCGGAATATCCAAATTTAATCTAGCTTCAAATTCTTGGATTAACTCTACAAATTTTTGAACCTTTATGGCATTGGCTAAACTTTCTAATTGTGGTGTAATACCCTTAACGGGTATGATATTTTCTAAGTTCTCAGATGAGTTGCTTATATAATCCAGGATTTGACCTGAGCTCAATTTAGTCTTATTTAAATCAATGTTCAAATACCGCTGCAAGCCTTCTTTAAAAGCAGGAATATGCTCAGCTAAATATTCGACCAAATTATTAAGCTCTTCATTATCTAGTGATATATTTTTTTTCGGATCTTCCAAAACTTTTAATCCATCTTTTGTAATCCGATATCGCTTAATTGCTAATACGAGGTCAATTGTAGTCGTGCGATTATGAGGCACTCTCTCCAAAATAGCCTCACAAAATGATTCTTTTCCAGATTTGAGTGTTTTTGGAAGAATATATTTTATTCCACCTTTAGAGGTAAGCACCTTTTGAAATTGTTCATCCATAGATTTACTTTTCTAATTTAATTGGATTTAATTTTTCGTCTAAAAGCATTATAGCCACAGCTTGCAGCTCATTAGCCATTTGGTCAAGCTGTTCGTCAGTAAGTTTTTCTGCTGTGACCGCTTCTCGTCCTATCCCAATATACTGACGGGCCTTAAAGAGATCCTCTGCAAGTAATTTAATCGTTGCAGTATCCAAATTATCAAGCTGCTTTTTAATGTCCATTTGTGCATCAGTAAAAGATTTGACATTCATGTTAGTATAATAACCTAAACTAAGCAATTTTTTCTAGTATTAACCCATAGTTTATTTCGAACTTTGGAAGTGCTATACTATTGATATATGGATAGTCCACAATTTAGAGAAAAAGTTGGGAAAAGAATAAAAAAGTTTCGAGAGAAAGCTAAACTTACTCAAGAGCAGGTTGCGCAAAAGGCTGGTTTAAAAAGTACAAACTATTTTGCTGTGATTGAACGAGGTGAAGTTACTACTTCATCTGAAAATTTAACTAAAATAAGTAGAGCTTTAGGGGTAGATATTTCAGAATTAGTTAAATAAACTTACTGAGCTTTAAGAAGTTGAACATTTCCATTGTCAATTGCTTACTTTCTATCCGTCTCATAATTTCCCGACTGTAGGTTTGAGATAGTATATTTAAACTACCTTCCCAAAGAATTTTTCGATCTAAAATTGCTAATTTTCGATGATGGTTACCTAAACAAAGTAAAACTTGAATACCGATTCTTTCACAATAAGAAATAATCTCTTCTGACTGTACCTCCAAATTCTCATCATGCTCTCTAGGATCTCGGGTTATAAAATAGATTTTTACTCCCTTCTTAATTAACCTTTCGAAAATACGATCAAACGTTTTCATTCGTTCACAGGTGATGTACGGGCTTTCTATTACCACCTCTTGCTGACAATGCTCAAGATCTCGCAAAAACGTTTGATAAAATGTGCTTTCATCAAAGAGTCTAGAGTTCATTCTTCAGCCTCCTCAACTTGATAAACTTCCATTAATTTCTGAAAATGAGCTAAAAGCGGTTCAAAATAAAATGCGTTAGGGGTACAAAGCAACAGATTCTTATCATGAAATGAGAGGCGAAGCCTCATTCTGAAGATCAGGGGTCAACTCCCCTATGTGCTACAAATTAGATTCCGCGTTCGTCATATTTTCAATCTTTGATTGAAAAAGTGGGTGGCCTAGGACATCAGATTCTCATTCTGAAGATCAGGGGTTCAACTCCCCTACGCGCTACTAATTTTTCTGTTTTTAATTGACTTCCTAAGAAAGATATATTATGTTTATCTCTAATGGCTGCTGAATCTAATGAAGCTCCTCGTCCCCGAAGAAGAGTGGTCTTTGAGGCTCGCCCTCCTCGGATTGAAGATGTCGAACGCGGTACCACTTTAGAAAATCCACCTAAAACTTTATTTGAACTAAAAAAAATATTACCTGTATTATCTTCAGAAGAAGAAGGTGTTTTAAATAAAAAGATGAGAGAGGTGCGCAAAATCTTTCTGGAGGGGATTGCTGCGGAAAGTGACCAAGGGACTGATCATATTGATTCTTTACTGGATAAGCGCGATCAAGAATATCAAGCGGTTAAAGATACATTAAACCAAGGACAACTTAGGATGAGTTCCAAAATGGGAGATAACATTTCAGAACTTATTGGTTCAGGTAAATTTGGAACTGATGGACAGCTTATTGTTAAGAAAGAAAATGAATTGTTTATTAAAAATATAGATCCTGTCTTAGAAGAGTTACTTGCCTATCCTGAAGACACTGTTAATCTTATGTCGGTAAGACGATCTGAGATTCAAGGGCAAGGTTATAGTGGTCCAGATGTTGCAGGTTTGGATTATTCATTTGAAGATGCAGATAAACGATATCAGGCTTTTAAACAGGCAATTGATGAAGGTGATTTAAATGTTATTGCTGTTGCTTTAATGAAAGCTGCACGTATACGTGATGTACAGATACAATTAGCTGACGAAGCAGTGTACGGAAAGAATCCCCTAACTCATGGGTTTTCACTTGATCACACAGTAATAGCGGATCCTGGATCTATGTCCAGTATTTTAATACGGGATGTGCTCTATACTATGAGGAAAGAACAAAATGATTATAGTTTACTAAGTGGTATATTGAATGATCGATTAAATCTCTCGCAACCAGGTGCTAAACTTAATTCCGAAAGTGATTTGGGTCAGCTGCTGGAACCTTACATAAAAGAAAACGTTGAACCTATTTAAACTTTCTAAACATCTCCACAAAAACTAATTTTCTAGGGCGTCTATATCGAGAGTCACCAATTACAAGAGAGCTGATGTGGGGTTTGACTATAACTAACAGTAAGTTCTAATCCCCAATGGTACTAATAAGCTAAAGCTGGTGTGAAGCTACTAGTTAATAACTGATTCCAGACTTTTAATGAATCTAGAAGATGGTTCGAATTCTAAAACATGCGAGGTACAAATTAGATTCCGCGTTCGTCATATTTTCAATCTATGATTGAAAAAGTCGGTGGTCCAGGACAGCAGACTCTCGATATTATTCACTCTAATACTGATTTAATATCTAACCCTTTTTTGAAAAGCTACAGGTTGTTTTCTTGTTTTGCTAATTAGGTGTCGGTGATTATACTTTTAGCAAAAGCTAAAGTCCTATAAATTACTTCTATATCTTGACAAGTCGTCTTGAATTATGTTTATCTATCATTACAAATCTAATACATGTTTACTGCGCTTTCCCACCAATATCGTCTAAAACAAATTCTGTTTTTAAGCATTGTTTTATCCATCGCCTATATTCTGTTAAATATTACTCCAACGGTAAACGCTCAAACAGTCCAGCCATGGGACGGTGTTCCTGATCTTCCGGTAAACTATGCTCAGGATGCAAAAAGCTGGTGGAATGAACATCCTTTTAATCAGGAATCGGCCAATTATCGTCCGGAAATAAGTTCTCCCGCCAATCAGGTAAATGTTCAGACTGAATTTAATGGCGATATCCAATCGGCAATAAATTCACTTCCTCAAACAGGCGGAACACTAATTTTTCCTGAAGGAATATATACCGGTACTTTCAGTTTAATTGACCGGGACAATATTCATTTTATTGGCCAGGGTAATGTAGTAATCAATCTGACAGCTGAAGGAGTTATAGCTGGCTGCCAGATGTCAACTATATATTCAGATATTAGTGGTCAAGTTGCAGCTAAAAATCCGACAGCTATTGAATGTGTCACAACTGGTCGGACTAAAAATATTTACTTTAAAAACCTTACTTTTGATGGTATGAATACCCAATTGCAGGCAATGTCTCTATCTGCCTCAAAAAATATTGTTTTTGATAGTGTTACATTTCAAAATTTTGTCGATCCAAAAACTTCGCATCGTGGATTGGTTTCTGGCAATGCCGTGCTAGATAATATTTGGTTTAGAAATGTCAAATTTGCCGGCAAAGAAAGATACGCTTTGTACCTTGATGGTTTACATGGTGGCGGGGTTATTGACTCACAAATTGACGGACCTTTCGGCTCAGGTGGTTTACTATTTCTGACAAATGACGATCTGTCTCGCGACTACAATAACAATGGACAGCTGGAAATGAATGAACTAAGAACAGCCAATCACGTCGCTGTTGCTTACAATACTTTTAATGGATATCTTTATAACGGCATATCTATTATGGGACGCGATTCCTTAGTATACAAAAACACTGTATTATCTACTATAGGAAATGCTTTTGTTTCAATTGAATCCAAAAGTTCTCATGTCGATAAAAAACTGGTCTACAATTATTTTGGCAATATAGTCTCTGAAAACAAAGTAAAAGGAACCCGCTATTTCACTCAGATCTTTGCTTCCCCTACTTGTCCCCTTCTGACTAATTGCGCTTTACAAGGCAAATATTTTGTGACAAATAACAATATTGAGACTAGTTTAAATTTTTCAAAACTGGTCAATGAATCTATTAGCCAGTTTGGGATAATAACCGGCCCAAATATAGCCTCAGACAACTGTATCGGAGATCCATTATGCGTTTCTAACCCTGCATCTTCGCCAACACCAACTCCAACACCAACCCCTGAACCTACTACAACTCCTACACCGACTCCCGAGATCTCACCATCACCTATTCCAACACCAGAACCATCTGTTATACCTACATTTACCCCTACACCAGTTCCAACTCCCGTACCTACCCCTACCCCCACACCTTTACCTCAAGTACCAAATCTAATTCTTAACGGCTCTTTTGAGCTGGGAGGGACACCTTGGGGGTTAAATAAAACAGTAATTGATAATACTCTCTCTCAGTCAGGACAAAGCAGTCTACTCATTAATGGAGCAACTGATACTTACACTAGACAAGATTTGGTTTTAAAACCAGCTACCCAATACAGTATGTCCTACTGGGCAAAAACTCAGAATGTATCTGCCAAAGGCATAACTATGCGTATGGTCCAGCTTCAGCCAACAACAAAAATCCTGATAATGGGAAATTATATATCTGGAAATACTGACTGGACATACAAAACTCTGAATTTCACTACCCCTGCTAACTATATAAATGGTCGAGTAGATGTAATGTTTACTTTAAATGCGGGCGAAAAAGCTTGGATTGACAACATTAAGTTATGTGAAGGACCAAACACTTGTCTTAACTCGATCTAACAGATCATTAGAGTATTCCAAGAAGTTAGATTTTTATTTTATATTTCTTTAGATACTTTTTACCATTTTTTGAAGTATAAGAAATTTCCAAACGAGCATCTTTGACATTACTGTGATAACGACAGACATTGTTGGAGCAGGTAGCAAATAAAAGCTCGGCTTTCTCATTGGTCTGGCCTCCCAGGTTGATTCCTCCCATGGCTCCTTCTTGCTGACCATCATGACTATAAATCAACTGATAGGAGACAGCTGAAGCATTTTGCAAATTGGAAAAATTGACATTAATAGCACGTCTGTCAGCTCTCATCTTGACCGACACACCGATGGTCGATCCACTTGAACGTCCCACAGCAGGTGTACCTTTACCAGCCTGTGGCAAAACTTTAGCCTCAACAATCATAGGGACAAATAATATACCTAGAAACAATCCAAAAATAATAATCTTTTTCATAAGTCTCACTTCTAACCTCCAACTTCCAAATCATACCATGTTATACTATTCTCGTGAAGAAAACTGTTTTACTTGGTCTAATAGGCTTTATACTATTTTCAGCCACTATCTGGTGGTTTTGGCCCCATCAAAAAATTTCTACTGGACTCAATAATCCATTAGCCAAAAAAGAGATTACACCCTCTGATACTCTTATAGATTATCAGGATCCAGCCGGCTTTAGCTTTTCTTATCCCGACAATATCTCCATCACCAATCATCTGACTGAAGAAAATGCCGACCCCAATGCTTATGCCGATTTACAGCTCTATTCCAAAGACAAAAGCGGCAGTTTATCTTTACGTATTACTGACTCAACTCAGGCCACACTATCAGCCTGGCTAAAAGATAACCACCTACCGGAAAATATTTCCTATCAAGAGGTGATGTTGGGGTCACTTCCCGCTTGGCAAGTCAAAACTACCGATCACATCATGCTAGGCGCACTAGATCATGGTGTCTTATTTACAGTTGAAATGCCACTTATCGAACAATCTTTTTGGCAACCAGTTTATGAAAAAGTAGTCAGCAATTTTAGCT
>CAYOMO010000047.1:0-10865 GCA_964405065.1 uncultured Gammaproteobacteria bacterium | reverse complement strand
TGCCACCTTACAAAACGCGCTTGCCTATTTTGGCTCCAATGACCCCAGTCTTAAAAATATTATTGTCTTAGCGTGTGGGAATGTGTCTTTTAATAACACAAAATTTCCCCGCGGCCATTTATTTCATACTTCTAGTGGACAGGAAGTTCATACCAACCAGCTAACCTTTCTTGGCCATACAGTAGACTCTAGACCGGTTTTAAATCATGCCCCTTACTCTCCTGAAGATATCCAAATGGCATTAAATTCCTTGCTACAACTAAAAAGAGAAGCAAAAATCACGGACGAACAATACGAAAGCTTAAAAGATCTGACCGAAAACATCTATGGTTCTCCACATGCTATGTCACAGGACACCTTTACCGATCAAATTACCGTGACAAATTACTGGCTTTTCAAAAAACTTTTTCAAAAATTCAATCGCTCAGTACCAAATTTAGTTTACTTAGCTCATGAAAATATTAGTTTAAAACTACTGCTAACTCACCATATAGATCAAAAAACCGCTATTCATAATTTTTTATTTAATCCTCAATATTTAGATTTAATTGAAACTCACTTTGAAGGCATCACCAAAGCCTTTGATAAATCAAAAAATATTGGCACCTTTCTGTTTTGGGGACTGCCTAAAGATGGAAAATACCGTGTTCAGCTTTGGAGAAATGATCGGTATTTAGAATCAAAAGATGGTAGTTATAAAGTTGCACTCACTCCTGAGGCAATCAAACAGGCAATTGTAAATAAAGAGTTGATTCCGAGCGTTATGCTTAGCTACTGTATTCTGGCTTTTTATTATGGACTTATTTTGGGTGGGGGTTATGAACAGACATATTATCTTACTCAGATGAAAAAAGCCTATGTAGCAGTAATGGAGACTATGGGTGATATGGAAAGTAGTGAAGCGGTATCAGACCTGATTACTACCAATCTGGTTATTCCTCGACCTCAGTTTACCTATATAGCTGCTAACAATAATTGTCGTTACCCAGCCACTGCTTTAGATCTGTACCTCTATAGTGATTTCGGGAAAAATTGGCAGCGAATATTAGATGCCACAAAAAGAGTCATGATGAAAGAGATTATAGAAAGAACACTTGTCAGCACTTATCGGGAATACACCAAAGATGCTAAAAATTATGAAACATTTTCAAAACTGACTGAGCGAGATATTGAGCTTTTCAATGGTTTAGATCAAAAAATCCCTGCAGTAGCTTCAATCTAATTTAGATTTAGTCTCAAGCTAATTGAGGAAGTGATTTTTCTTGAACGTTCCCAATCCCATTTAACCCAACCATTTTCAAATTTCTGAAAAGCAAATTGATTGGCATATGATTGCAGCTTGTTGTTTTTTCTTACAACCATCCGGCTGGATCCACCACCATCTAGAAAATAAGCCCAGTTAAAATCTGTTTTTTTAAATAAATCCTGAATATCTAAAGCTGATACACCATGAAATCCGGGAATATATTTAGACCCATCAAAAGTAATTAAATGCAGCATTCCTTTCACATCCTCGGCAATCACTGAACGGGCATCTTTTCTGTCTGATCTAATACTCTCCTCAAAAAATTCATCAAGAATTGATTTACCAATAGTTAGACCATCCTCAATCTTTGCTAGATTCAAACCATCTAATGTCAATGGCTGGACTATATCACCAACTTTAAAAGTCCCTTTTTTAACTTGCAAAATAAAATTTCCAGCAAAAAAATGAGTGCCACCAAAAGGATTAATCTCGATTACACTCAAGTCCCCCTTTTTGTTCCTTCCAATCACTATATCGGTAAGATGGTTATTAAAAGGTGTAGTAATGTTTTCAGAATCTAAAACACCTATTTGAATGTTAGTAAGCGGATCACGGCTTTTAACTACATCGGAACAACTTGAATTATAAAGAACTGCACATGAAGTTTCTTTTGAATTCCGACTTTTGGCCCCGACCCATTTAATTATGGTAGTACCAATTTTCATACTTCCTTTAGCTGTGATAGGTCGGGTAAAAAGTTTTTTATTTTCAATATAAATAATTGGGTCATCAGCAGAAGGTAAACCAATAATACGACCTTGTCGAATACAGAAATTATATGGTAAATCTACCGGTTCACGATCTGCTACATCACTCAAAAAGAAAAAAGCTCCATTTATAGTGGCAATGATTTCTTGATTCGCTTGAATATGATCATTTAAAAAGTAAGGGGTATTTGATGAGGTAATTTCAGGAATCAAATGAGTCTGTTTTGGATCCCAATAAAGATCATAAATATTAGTAAAATTACCAGCAGAGAATTGCTCTGAGTATTTTTTTAAAAAAACACTTGGGTATATCTCACTGTCAAAAGGAATTTCTTTCACCGCTAAACAACGCTTATTTTTACCCAGCTTGTGAATATCAACAGAGATACCGGTTTTAGCCAGATATTTTATTTTTTGTAGACTATTAAATAAAAAAATCGTGGCTACATCCATAATTAACCCAAATAGTACCTTTTATACTCAAAAATAGCAAACAATCTGGACTTTTGCTCAGTCTCCGCTATAATACAGTCATGGCAAACTTGCATTTAAAAATTGTTACCCCTGAAGCTCAAATCCGAGATGAGATGGTTGAACAGGTCAATGTCACCACTACACAAGGTGAGATTGGAATCCTGCCTCATCACGCTGATCTGATTTCAAAAATAGTTCCAGGTGAACTCAAAATCAAAAAAGGCTCTAAAATCGAATATTTTGCCACAGGTGACGGTTTTTTGCAGGTGACAAATAATGTTTTGACAATCATGACTGATCTAGCTGAATCAGCTGCCTCCATTGATGAGCGAGCTGTTGAACAAGCCAAGAAACGTGCCGAAGAAGCTTTGGAACAAAAGCTGGGCGATGAAGAATATGCTGAGACTTTGGCAATTTTAGAGAAATCCCTAGCTCAGCTCAAAGTCAAGAGACGCCACCGCAATATTTAGCTTCTGATCCGTTGTAGATTCATAGTATTCAGGGTATTATAAGTTTAAATTCGAATATCGAAATCCGAAATACGAAACAAATTCCAAAAATATAAAATTCAAATATTTAAACCTGATTTTGAATTTCTTATTTAGAATTTAAATATTATTTCGAATTTCGTGCTTCGGATTTCGAATTTATGCCCTCAACTTACGACTTATCAATCATTATTCTTTCCTACAATGTTAAAGATCTGCTGATCAAATGCATCGACTCAATTTATTCCAATAAAACCAAAGCCGATAACTGGCAGATTATTGTGGTAGACAACAACTCATCCGATCATTCATTGGACGCAGCTAAAGAACGCTTTCCCAAAATTGAAGCGATCCAAACCGGCAAAAACCTCGGCTTTTCCGGAGGCAACAATGCCGGAGTCCCCTATGTCAAATCAAACTATGTGCTGTTTTTAAACCCAGATACTATAGTGGTCAAAGATGTCATTCAAAAATCCCTCGAAAAGCTCAAGTCTGATCCAGCAATTGGCGCTTTGGGCTGCCGAATTGAATTTCCCAACAATTCTGGTCTAGATTACTCAGCCCACCGAGGCTTTCCAACTCCCTGGAATGCGTTTGCCTACTTTACCGGTTTAGCCAAACTTTTTCCCAAATCACGACTATTTGCGGGCTATACTGCAACCTATTTAGATATCAACAAAACTCATGAAATGGATTGTGGCACTGGTGCTTTTATGATGCTACCAAAAAAAGTTGGCGAACTTGTTCACTGGTGGGACACTGATTATTTTTGGAATGGCGAAGATATTGAGTTTTTCTACCGGATTAAAGAAAAAGGGTATAAAATAATCTACTTTGCCGATGGGAAAATTATTCATTATAAAGGTTCATCTTCAGGTCTATGGAAAACAGCCCAAACCAAAGTCGATCCCAGTGTCAAGCTAAAAGCCGCTAAAAATGGCGCCAAAGCGATGCGTATTTTTTATATGAAACATTACTATAAAAAATATCCACCAGTCATTCGTGAGATTGCTCTTTTGGGAATTGCTATACTGGAAAAATACCGCCTGTTTAAGATCAGAACTGGTTTAAAATAGCAGTCCGCTATCAGCCTTCAGCTATCAGCAAAACAATTTAATTTGCAGAAAGCCGACAGCTGACAGCCGAAAGCACCAATGAACAACAACTTATCTGTCATCTACGTCAACTACAACACCAAAGAGATCACTCTGGAATCTTTGGGCTATTTAAAAAAATCGATTGATTTTGCTCAAAAAAAGCTTAATAACCAGATCGAAGTAATCTTGGTTGATAATGACTCCAAAGATGGATCAGTCGAAGCCGTTAAAAAAGAATTTCCCTGGGTCAAAGTCATAGAAACTCATCAAAACAAAGGCTACGGCGTTGGCAACAATATTGGGCTGAAACAAGCCAAATATGACTATATATTGCTGCTTAATACTGATGCTTTTGTTAAAGAAGACACCCTATCGGATTCACTAGAATATATGCAATCACATCCAGAAATTGATGTGCTCGGTCCAAAATTACTTTTCAAAGACCACTCCTTCCAGCCCAATGCCGGCTTCCTCCCTACCCCTTTTGCCACCTCTGTCTGGCTGCTTGGACTCGAAACAATTCCGGGGATGAAAGCCATTTTTCCTTCAGTTCATAAAAGAAATCGTGAATTTTATAAAACGGCTCAAACAGTGGACTGGGTGATGGGAGCTTATTTTTTGCTCAAACGAGAGGTATTTGAAAAAACTGGTGGTTTTGATGAAAAGATCTTTATGTATATGGAAGAAGTGGAATGGTGTATGCGGATTAAAAAAGCCGGCTTTCAAGTCGGGTACACACCAACCATCTCTTTAGTACATGTTGGTGGTGCCTCTAGTGGCGGTGATATCTCAGTCCCTTTGTTTCGCGAAATGGAAGGACTACTCTATGTCTACAAAAAACATTATCCAGGACTAGTCTGGTACTTAAAACTAATTATTATGCTAGGATGTCTAATGAGGATAGTTGCATTTACTCTTTTAGGTAAAACCAACCGAGTAAAAGCCTATCTTCAAGTTTTAAGCAAACTAAATTAATGTCAAATACTACCAGTGCCCAATGTTAAATTCCCAATTTCCTATTTCATTGGACATTTGGCATTAGACATTAGACATTAAATCTTTATGAAAATCGCTATTATTACAGTCAACTACAATGGCTCTGACGACACCATAGAATTCCTGGATTCGCTAAAACAGCTATCAGCTGTCGGCTATCAGCTATCAGTCATAGTTGTTGATAATGGATCAAGTGATAATTCTGTAGAAAAAATACTTAAAAAGCATCCTAATGTTGATTTGCTCCAGACAGGTGAAAATAAAGGGTTTGCCGGAGGTTACAACCGAGGTATTGAACACGCCATGATCTGGGGAGCTGATTATCTGCTGATTATCAACAACGACACTCTGATCTCCGATCCCCACCTTTTAACTAAACTTGCTAAAACACTGGATGAAAATCCCAAAGCTGGCATCGTTGCACCCAAAATTTACTTTGCTCCAGGATTTGAATTTCATAAAGAAAAATATAGCAAAGAAGATTCTGGCAAAGTCATCTGGTATGCCGGTGGTGAATTTGACTGGAACAATGTCTACTCGGTTCACCACGGCATGAATGAAGTGGACCAAGGTCAATATGACAAAGAGGAAGCTGTTTCATTTGTCACCGCCTGTTGCTGGATGATCAAGCGAGAGGTGATTGAAAAAGCTGGGATGTTTGAAGAGGATCTTTTCGCTTATTTTGAGGACAACGATCTCTGCATGCGGATTCAAGCAGCTGGGTACAAACTCTATTACAACGGGCAGACTTCACTCTTCCATAAAGTCTCTCGCACTTCCGGAATTGGTTCTAGCTTTGGCGACTATTTGATGACTAGAAACAGACTATATTTTGGCATGAAATATGCACCTAGACGGACAAAATTTGCGCTATACCGCGAAGCTCTGAAGTTTCTCCTTTTTGGTAGACAGGCTCAAAAAGAAGGCGTCTGGGCCTATTTTCAGGGCAAAAAAGGGCCTCAACACCCCCAAGTGACCAAAAATCCTAGCTATCAGATCAAGCTTTCCGTAGTTACACTAAACTACAACACACCGGATCTGATTGAAAATCTTTTAAAAAGTATCTACAAACAGCCATCTGGTTACAGCAATCAGCCAACAGAAGTAATTGTGTTGGACAATGGATCAGAACTTGGATGTGCAGACGTTGTTAAAAAATACCCAGAAGCTAGATTTATTCAAAATCCAGTTAATACAGGCTTTACTGGAGGCAATAATAAAGCGTTTAAATATTCCCGCGGCGAGTATATTTTAATGCTCAACTCTGACATTGAATCCCTAGAAAATTCACTCAGTGATCAACTTGAGGCGGCTGAAAAATATCATGGCAACGCCATCACATCCGGAGCCCTCTATTTTCCAGACGGAACTCTTCAGGATTCGATCTTCTATTTACCAACAGTCTGGGGTGCAATCAAAGAATATTTCCTCAGAATAAAAGGCTCATTTTTTATGTACGCCGGCCCACAGGATCGTGACACTAGAGTAGAAGCCGCTGCCATGGCCTGCTTTATGATTCCTCGGAAAATTTTAAACAAAGTAGGCCTCTTGGATGAAAGACTGTTTACCTATTTTGAAGATGTCGATTTCTGCCGAAGATGTAAAAAACTAGGTATCCCAATATATTACACACCAAAAGCTAAATTCCTTCATCTACATGGAGCCACCAGTAAACGCCTCAAACAAGGTAAAGCCTATGAGTTGCTGGTAAACGCTTCCAAACTATACCATGGAAAGCTCAACTATCATCTGCTAACTTTTACCCTGAAAGTAGCCCAAAAAATCTCCGGCACCCAAACCCCAGTGGCCAGATAGTTAACGAGGTAAATTTCTGTAAACTTGATCTCGACCTTCTACAAAAAAAACTACAGTTCTGTCATCTTGATCTTCATTTAAATCTCTTAAAAAAATCCGATCTCGACCACGTTTAATTCTGGCCCAATTTTTTACATGTTCTGGCACATATTTAAGACCCGCAGCTAAAGCCCGTTGCATAACATCACGACGAGTATAAAATTCCAATGCATTTGCAACTGAAACTGGTTTAATTGAAGCAAATCCACGAACTTCTCCAGATATGTCAGTGACAGCTCTTTGTCGAGAAGAAGTATCAATGGGCTTTAGATACTTTTCATCTGAATCCCAAGGTCGCGTTGTCCAAAATAAACTAATACCAGGTAAAAATTCTTCAGTCATATCCTCATTGATTACGGTAGATGAATCTTGAGGTATATGTTCAAGTTGTACATCAGATTGAGTTAGGTTATCTGGCTCAAGATTTTCATTTAAAACCGGTTTAAATGATGCTTTTCTATTCTGTTTTTTTTGATCTTTTTTTTGGGCTCTTAACCAATCTACATGCATTCTAGTTAAATCTCTCATACCTTGGGTATGACGATAAATCTCTTGTAATACGTCGAGAGTAGGAATATCAGGGTCCTTTATTAACTGCAATAATTCTCTATGTTCATCATTTGTATAAATATTTCCTGAGTTTCTATAAATATCTACTTCCTTTGTAAAACTGCTAAATAAAGGTCTATTAGGAGATAAAATATCGAAGATGGAATGAGCTGCGGCTGTAGATAACTCTTTAGAGTCTGCATAAAACCAATCTTTAACTAGAGGATCAGGGATACCACCACTACGAAAAATAAAACCCAACTTTAATTGAGCTTGGGCAACTAAAGCCATTTTTCGATATCCCTCCAACGTTTCGGCCCATAAACCCAAATCATCTTCTTGGTCTATCAAATAACCTTGATCTGGAATACGAGTTATTTTATATCTCTTTTGTGAAGAGGCTACTGCTTTTCTACTGACCCGCTTTTCTTGTCTGTTCATAGACAAATATTATACTATAAGTCTTGCGTATCTTCAATATTTTTTAAAATGGATCTTAAGAATATTGTTTAAAGCAAGAAGGATAACCCCAGTAGCCAGATAGTTAACGAGGCTTTAAATGACCTACAGTCTCATGAACAAATCTCAATCTTCTAACAACTCCATCAGGTCCTTTCATCCATACACCTCTAGGTACTCCAACCCGATAAATATCACCAGATACACTTAATATCACTCCTCTCATACCTTTAATAGAGCTGGCAGCCTCAGTTGCAGCTTCAATCAATGAACGTTTAAGCACAGGATTACTGGCTACTAACGTTATTTTATCTCCTCGCTCAAATGAATTCATAAATGCAAAATTATTAAACAACTAATGAGTAGATAATACAAGTGTGAAGTACTAATAACAAGATTTATAAAAAAATTGAGTCCGTAGGGTAGGAGTCGAACCTACTTGGCACAGATTTACAGTCTGTTGCATCAACCGTTCTGCCACCTACGGGTATTGAATACTATGGTATTTTATCAGGTTCAGGCTCTAGAAGCAAAGGCAGAGGTTAATTATGTTTATAATAAATCTTCTTCGACCATCGTGGAGAAGTACAAAATAACCCAATACATGTAAGTATATCTCCATGCGCCCCGAACCGTCCGGTACATGCTTAGTCGAAAAAGAAGTTATTCCTACTTCCCCTTACCGCTTTACCCATTCCCCTATTATTTGCTATCATTAACTCATGCCATTGCGCAGATTTCATCGTGCACCAGATTACTCATCCGCCCGCAAAGTAAAATGGTTATCATTAATCTCTAAATGGGGCTTAGGGATCATTTTTATCGGACTGGTAGTATTTATCGGTATCATCATTTATTTTTTCACTCAAATCCCCTCACCAGACGAGCTAACCAATCGTGATGTAGCAGCTTCGACTAAAATTTTTGACCGCAACGGTGAACTTTTGTACGACATTTTCCAAAATCAAAATCGAACACCGGTAAAATTTGATGATATTCCAGATGTCATGAAAAAAGCCACCATCGCCATTGAGGATAAAGATTTTTACAAACACCAAGGTTTTGATATCACTGGTATTTTACGTTCAGCCTGGAAATTGGCCATTCATCGCAGGATTGAAGGTGGAGGTTCAACACTGACTCAGCAGCTGGTAAAAAATGCCCTGCTTTCCACCGATCAGTCATTTATCCGCAAAATCAAAGAGCTGATCATCGCTATTCAGGTCGAAAGGACCTACGACAAAAATAAGATTTTGGAGATGTATTTAAATGAGATCCCTTATGGCGGCACAGCCTATGGTATCGAAGCTGCATCCAATCTGTATTTTGGCAAACACGCTAAAGATCTAACACTGGCTGAAGCATCATTATTAGCCGGTTTACCTCAAAGACCTTCCGTCTATTCTCCTTATGGCACCAATCCAGAGTTGGCTAAAGAACGTCAATCAGAGGTGTTAAGACGAATGGTCGAAGATAAATACATCACCCAAGACCAGGCTGATGTAGCCAAACAAGAGGTACTTACCTATCGCACCAGTCAAAACGAACAAGGCTTTAAAGCGCCACATTTTGTGCTCTATGTCAAAGCTAAACTGATTGAACAATACGGCGACAAATTAGTTGAACAAGGTGGTCTCCGTGTCACTACCACTCTTGATTACAAATTACAGGAACAGGTTGAAAAAATTCTTAAAACTGAAGTAGATAAGCTAAAAAGCGCTAAGGCCGGAAATGCTGCTGCTGTGGTGATAGACCCTAAAACCGGTCAAATTTTATCTATGGCTGGGAGTAAAGATTATTTTGCTACCTCCGAACCTGAAGGCTGTACCGAAGGGAAAAATTGCGTTTTTGAAGGCAATATCAATGTCGCTTTGAGAGAAAGACAACCTGGTTCATCTACCAAACCAATCACCTATGCTTTGGGCCTACAAAAAGGCTACCCCGCCTCTTTTACTATTATGGATGTTAAAACAGAATTTCCTGGCGGAGCAGCCAATCCGGTATATGCACCAGTCAATTATGATGGCCAATTTCATGGTCCAACCCAAGTCCGCTACGCCCTCGCCAATTCATACAATATTCCTGCAGTAAAAATGTTGGCAATGGTAGGAGTTAAAAACAATCTGGATCTGGGATATCGAATGGGTATCACCACTTGGGAACCAAATCAACAAAATGTTGATAATGCCGGCTTATCACTGACTTTGGGTGGACGTGAAGTCAGACTACTCGATCTAACTTCCGCATTCGGAGTTTTTGCCAATGAAGGCCGTAAACAAGAACCAATTTCGATATTAAAAGTAACCGATGAAAAAGGTAAAGACTTGTTTGATTATCGTGAATCAGCCGGTGTCAAAGTCATGGACGATGGCATCGCTTATATTATTTCCAATATTTTATCTGACAATAACGCCAGAGCAGCGGCTTTTGGCACCAATTCAGTCTTAAATATCTCTGGTAAAACAGTCGCTGTTAAAACAGGTACAACCGATGAAAAGAGAGACAACTGGACGATCGGCTACACCCCATCGATAGTCACCGGTGTCTGGGTCGGCAACAATGACAACACGGTGATGGATCCTAGAATTGCTTCCGGTGTCACTGGAGCTTCTCCTATCTGGCAAAAGATCATGATTGCAGCACTGAAAGACAAGCCAAATGAGTCATTTAAACAACCAGATTCGGTCGTACAAGTAGATGTCGATGGTCTGATGGGTGGCAAGCCAAAAGAAGGTGGCCCGGTCCGAAAAGAGTATTTTGTGAAAGGTACTGAGCCCACCAATATTTCATCGGCTTATCAGAGACAACGAGTTTGTAAAAATAATGTTCACCGAATCGCCAACGACGGCCAAGATGCTGAAGATAAAGATGTAATTATGCTTAAAGAGGATGATCCAACTGGCGCCAATAAATGGCAGGCTGGCATAGATACCTG
>CAYOMO010000046.1:4441-10957 GCA_964405065.1 uncultured Gammaproteobacteria bacterium | reverse complement strand
CGTAATCAGCCTGAGATTCAAACACTATTGGCACAGGCCAATCTATTGCAAAATGCTCAGCAGCCGATTTTGAATTTTACACAGCGATTAAATCAACAAGTACAGTCGCTATCAGATGCGATGGATCGCTTAATCGAAGTCATTCGCAGACCAGTTCTGGGTGTAAATGCTGGCCCAGACGGAGTTGGCCCCGTCATACCTAGACGCAATCTTGGTGGACCAGTAGGAACAGACACGCAATTGGCGTGGTTTGGTCCTGACGAGTTCATCATGAACGCCGAAAGTTCACGCCGCTTCGCCCCGCAGATTCGAGCAATGAATATGGGATTCCAGCCAACATACAATAGTAATACTTCCAATAGTGGAAGCACGACTAATGTTGGTGATGTCCATGTAACGTATGTTCATCAGGGGAAAAGTTCTCCTGAGGAAGTCCGACAATTTGCACAGTTACTACGACGCGAGATGCGTCGCGGTACAATCTAACAGGAGAACCCAATGGGTGCTACAGTAGAATTAGTGAAAAAGCCCATCGAAGCAGACGTCAATGGCCTTGATGTTGATGGCCGCCATACAATGCAACTGCGTGGCACATTACTTGTGCGACATTATGACGCACAGGGTAATTTGAAAGACACGTATAAGCTTCGCAACGGAATCACAAACGCCGGCAAGAATGCCTTGCTCGATATTATGTTCCACGCAGCAACCCAGATTACCACCTGGTACTTGGGCCTGATGGACAATAGCGGTTACAGTGCTGAAGCCGCTGCTGACACGCTCGCTTCGCACGCCGGGTGGAACGAGTTCACGAATTACAGTGGCAGCCGTAAAGAATGGACCGAAGGTGCTGCTTCGAGCCAATCCATTACGAACAGTACGCCAGTGCAGTTCGACATCACTGGTTCAGGTGTTATTAAGGGTATCTTCTTGGCCTCAGCATCGTCAGGTACGTCTGGTACGCTCTGGGCAACAGCTGCTTTCGCGTCAACTGTCACCGTAGCTAACGGCGATGCCCTGAAAGTCACCTACACGGTCAATGGCTAAAAGATTCTTGTTTTCTTTTGGAGTATGGTATGGCGAATATTTATGTTGATTACTCAGCCTCAAACGATGGTGATGGTACAACGGCAGCACAAGCTGGCTCGCCGGCTAGTGCTGGCGCGTTCAATACGTTGGTTGGGAAAACCTTCGCGGCTGGGGATTACGTTTGGATTCGTCGTACCACTACTTCTAATCAAGGTAGTAGCCTAACATTATCAACAGACAAAATCAACTACATCGGGTGGCCGAAATCTGGCGACGACCTGTACGCGACTCGGCCAGCAACCGGTACATCTAATGGTTGGGACGCGGATGGCAACGATGAGTTCAACTGGAAAGCAAATAGCAGCGGTGTTGCACTGACATTGTCTGCTAATTCTTGCCGTTTCCACCGATTCAAAGTCGAGAACGTCGGCACAATCACGTTTCTTACAGTCACTGGCCACGGTAATCTTTTCACCCGCTGCGTGTGGTTGGCTAGTAGTGGTGTCTCAGCTAACATAACCACAGTTACGGGGCACGCGAATCGCTTTTTCAACCATACCATTAGCGCTAGTGCGGGCCTGACTACTTCGACGTCCATTCTGATACATATTTCAGGTGATGGCTCACAGTTTCTGGCGTTGACATTGACGTCGGTAGGTTACAGTGGTGGCTCCAGTTTGGCTGGGGCGTTGAGGGTGTCTGGTAATTATACGATCTTCAAGGATTTGGTAATTACCTTCACTGGTACTATTACAACGGTCAGCGCATATGTGTTCAACGTCGGCGGCGTAATGAACATGTTCGACACTGTTACCGTCACGATGCCAAGCAATACAAGTGCTGCTTGTCCTTTGCTGTCGATTACTGGTAGTAATAATACGTTCCGCAATATTACTTGGGATTATTGCGGCACGGGCAGCAGCACAATTGATCATATAGCTATCGCCGGAAACAGTAACCGACTGTGGATTACTGGCCCAGTTGAACGTGCTAACACAAATATCCGGTATCTGTTGAACATCACAGCTGATGGTAATATTGTGTATCTTAAGAACGTCACCGCCAACAATACTGGTGCTGGTAGCAGTGAAATCAATTTTGCTGCTGGTGCACAATACAATATTGTGTATTGCGACAACTGTCTATTTTGTACGCCGCTAACGCAGTGGTTTCTTAACTCGCCGGTCAACGCAAGAAATGCTGTGTATTCCATTAATCATAATCAGGTTAGTGGACTATTCAAATCGGCCAGAGTTAATGGCATCGTTGAGTCCTCGAATACCGTGCGTTCTGGTGGCGACACTTATAGTCTACGAATGGAAGTCTTAAAGTCAAGCCCAAACCATTTTGATCCGCTTGCATTTGGCGATTTGTTCGAACAGACGATTTGGCTAAGCTTGACTTCCGGTTCAAGAACCATCACACTGTATGGTGCGCATAAGTTGTTTGGTACTAATGTTCCCACCAAAGCCGATATTTGGTTTGAGGTCGAGGACAAAGCCAACGATAACATGAACACGGTGATTAGCAGTCAGGATCGTGACAACGCAGCCTTAGAATCAGATGCATCCACATGGAGTAATGATCCAGGTGTAACGGCGTTCAAGATTAGCAAGACGTTCACTGTCACAACGACAGCTGTTGTTCCGTTCCGCATCTATTACTATAAGTATGTGCCGAACGCATACATTTACATTGATCCAACTCCAGTTGTGAGCTAATATCATGGCCGATATCTATGTTGATTACTCAGCCTCGAACGACGGTAACGGCACGACAGCAGCACAGGCTGGATCGCCGGGCGGGACTGGTGCGTACAATACTTTGGCTGGGAAAACCTTCTCGGCCTCTGACAAAGTATGGGTACGCCGTGTAACATCCGCTGCTATTGGTGCGACAACGACCTTATCTCAGACAGTGGGATTAGAAATCATTGGTTGGCCCATTTCAGGCGATCTGTACTACAGTACACGGCCTGCAAGCGGTACATCCAACGGCTGGGATGCTGACGGGAACACCTATGCGATTTTGGTATATAACTCCGCGTCGTTCCGGCTAACAATCTCTGGCCAAAATTATAAGTTCTACCGCATTCAAGTCCAGCAATCAGCAGCCTCTGCGAGAGTATCAGATGTCACTGGATCGACGAACGAGTTCTATGATTGCTACTGGTATCACGCACATGCGACGCAATTGACGTCAGCACCGGATTTCGAAATCACATCCAGCACGAACTTGTTCGTGAGATGTAAATGGGAAGGGCCATGCGCAGCAAACAACGCCAGTGCTGCAATCGTGAAGTGCGTGACCGGAACAGCAAATAAATTCTTTGATTGTACAATCATCATCAGCTCAACGGCGGCTGCTGGTCAGTGCTTTTGGCTCAACAGTGCGGATCACTTGGTTCAGAACTTGACGATTAACATCACTAGCGGTACAGCTGGATTGAAAATCGTACATTTGGATACCAGTGGATCGAATTGCAGATTATTTGACGTCCTCCTCAACGCCTCTGGCGGCGTGACATCTTTCGTTCCGTTGACGGTGAGTGGCGATGCGAACTATATCTCTGGCTTTGAAACGAACTCTGGTGGTGGTAGCACAACTGGTATCCTAAGTATACCAAGTGGTGGTGATAACAATGTTATCATGATCACGAATTTCGTACAAAATCCCACCAGTGGTACAAACGGCGTGAACATCGCGGGTCAGGGTAATCGTGTTATTCTCAAGAACGGCACGTTCTTAGCTAACACGCAAGATATTAACTTTAACGCGAATTTCAATAATACTGTGTTGTGCAACAACGTAGTATTCAGCAGCACACCAGTCGTGGCTGGCAGTCATCTTGAAAGCTGCACAGTTTGGTCGTACAATCACAATCAGACAGCAGGAGCGTTCAAGCATATTCATCTACATGGTGAAATTACGAGTAGTAATACCTATCGAAGTGGCGGCGAGTCTTATTCGTTCAAGTTCGAGAGCCTACTCGCTGGTAATGGAACACGTGGTCAATTGCAATTGGGACTACCGGGCTTTGAAACCATCTGGCTTAATCTCGCAGCCGGTTCCCGGACTGTTACGCTTTACGGGGCACACAAGAACTTCGGTGGGACGCCACCCAAGACGCACAACATCTGGATTGAATTCGAATACCTTGACGCGAATGGTGATTACAAGCACTATTCCAGCTATGCCTACGGTACGACACTAACCAGTGATTCTTCGACCTGGAACAACGACACCAGTCTGACGGTCTTTAAGATCGACTGCCCTGTCACTGTCGATGCACAGTGTATCGTGCCTGTGCGAATCTATTATCATGCGTATGTGGCATCGGCTTACACTTATGTTGATCCGAAAATCGGGGTAGCATAAAATGGAAATTTTTGATAACGCTGCGAATAGCTTGGGCCTGACACACTCTGCGTTGTGTCAGTTCTCAAGCATTTTCGTGCACATAGGTTATCAAAATGCCAACAACTTAACGGCTCTTGGTGCAGCGTATTCGCCTCTTGATTACTTGGTTCGTCGTGGGTTGATTAAGTCCACGAATACAGCTACCATCACTTATCCCTTGTCGCCAACAGTACAAACAGCTAAGAAACTACTGGCGTTCACGCCAACAGTGCATGTTGGTGGCGAAGTTGTCAGCGGAATCACATACACGCTGTCGCCAGTGGTTCAAGCGGCTCGAAAGCTATTGGGTTTCACGCCAACAACAACGCAGGGTAGCGAGTGGAACATCACGCTCAATACACCAATAGCCTTTGCTGGCCCATTCTACGGACCACAAGCCTGGGTTGGTTACACCGGCTATAATCGGTTCGTATCAAGCATCGTAATCGCTACAGCCGAGAATACCCTAGTTGTAACGCACGCCGTCACTCGTGTACGCGAAGTTAGTGTTTCTGAATCACATAGCTTGTCGATAACACATACTGTCGCGGTCGAGAGTGTTAAGATCGGCTCAAACGATTGCACGACAACCCATAGTTGTTCCGCAGTTAAGGAACATTCAGAATCGCTGAGCCATACGCTTGGACTGACCCATGAATCTATCGCGTTTGGTAATCAACGAGCCGAGCATACGCTGACACTGACACATGATGTCTTAGGCCCAGCAGATTTCGTACGAGCCGTTGACACCACTTGTTCTCTTACCCATGCTGGTTCAGGAGGTCTCTATCTATTCGCGAGCATTGATTCAACAATCAGCGCAACACATAGTAGCGTAGCCACAGCTGATCGCTTTGTAGCGGGTGCTAACACGATCACCATGTCGCATGTCGCGACTGGCGAAGTTCCGGCTATTGCTAGTCATATGTTGTCGTTATCGCATGGTGCTGTTCCAAGCGGTGTTTTTGTTCGAAGCGGTACGCATACACTAGCACTAACACAATCGGCAAGGCAAAATTTCATTGAGCGGGTCATCTCCAATACCCTGACGATGTCGCACAATGCTGCACCGATGTTGTTAAGTCAAAGTGCGACAAGCACATACACGATAACACATAGGGCTTCATCAATTTTGCTGCGAGTAGTCGCGTCTAATACGTTGACGATGACGCAAACTGCCGTAAGCTCGACCTTGTCACGTACAGCGTCTAATACGCTAGCAATGACACAAACAGCAGCAGCAAGCAATACAACACAGTTTGTCGCACATACGCTGACGCTGACACACGCTCGGACAGTAACTAAATCAACACAAGGCGCGTCTAATACCTTAACTCTAACGCATTTTGGTAATCGCGTCGGTGACATTGACGCCGTTGCATCAAGTCAAATCGAGTTGACGCACGACGCAATTAGCTTTGGTTCGATCTATAATACGGCTGTTACTGACGCTCTGGCACTAACACATGTAGCGTCTCAAGCCACTACTGCCACTGCAAGTAGTAGTCTGTCGATAACACAATCGGCAGTTGCTTCTCGCGGTTTGGCTCACAGCTTGAGTCTAAGTCACTCAGCCGTCGCCACCGCTGTAGCCAAGACCGCTGTCAATGCAATCAATCTCACGCATACTGCTGTAGCAAATGGCCCATTTAGCCGTAGTCTATCGCATACAATCGGATTAATGCACTCGGTTGTTGCGTTATCGAACTTCCCGAACCTGTGTGGCTATGCCCCGGTAATCAATAGTGGGAATCCGAATTACACGCCGCCATCGGCCTCTGGACCGACAATCACGGCCCAAACTGATGTCGTGTTGACATATCCATATGTCTCGCCAACCAGCACGCTAACGCTACGAACGCCAAATATCGCAGATAAGGAAGTCTTTGGAAGTGCTAGAGTTGTGCGAGAAACGCGAGGCGGGACATTAAAAGTCTATCGCAAGACAACGTGGCCTAAAACGACAACTTTACATGTCCAAGTGGCGTTCAATAGTTACGTTCAAGTGCAAAGCTTCTTGGACTTTGTCGAAGCATCGCTCGGTCAAGAAGTTGGCTATCGCGACCAGCTAAATCGTCAATGGCGAGG
>CAYOMO010000046.1:0-4431 GCA_964405065.1 uncultured Gammaproteobacteria bacterium | reverse complement strand
ATTTCGCCAGAAGATGGCTTCGAACAGCCAGGACGATTTAATCGAACGTTGTCCTTCCAGTTTGAAGGAGTGTTAGCATGATGATTCTGCAAGCACCATATGAGCAGATTCAGACAACAACATACTTGCCATCGCCGCAGTTGGGTGATAAAGTCTCACCAGTCGCCCAAGTGACTCGCAAAGTAAGTATGGACAATACGAAGTACACGTATGTTCGTCGAAAAGGTCGCCGTAAGTTACAACTACAGTTTGACTTGCATCGTAACAAGGCTTTCGAGCTTCAAGCCTTTGTGGCCGTATATCTGACAGCAGACATTCGCCTAACATTCGCGAATGGCGAAGTCTGGAAAGTCAAGCTTACAAACAACCCATTTGAATATATTACTACAAGTCGTGGTAATTATTTGACAGTTGAATTGCAACTCGAAGGAATTAAGACAAATGCCGCGAACGTTACCTGCTAATGCCATTACTGAAATCGCCAAGCCACTTGGTGTCGAACCTATCAACATCGTTGGTGTTGATTGGGTCGGTAACGGTACAGAGATACTGTATGCGGATCGCGATTTGACTGGCGTGCTTGGTCGGATTCTTGAACTGGGCGAATTCGACGAAATCGTGAAAGCCACAGGTAATAGCACGGTATCAGTGCGCGTTTCACTTGATGATACCGATGGTGAACTCAAGACGATTTACAACACCACCGACCTACATAAGAAGCGTTGCAGCGTCTATCAGTATTTCGGTGGACTCTCGCTGGCTGATAAGTTCTTACTTTTCCGGGGCGAGATTAGCACACCAGTTGTGTGGGATGAAGGCAAACGAACATTGTCGTTTGACATTCTCTCAAAGATCGAATCCGAAGAAGTTGGATTCTCGCCTGAGGAAGGTCAATTCCCAGATGTTTCGCCTGCTGCCATTGGCAAAGTATGGCCATTGTGTTTTGGTTCTGTTGCACATGTACCGGTCGTCAAGACATCTGATGTCATTCGTGGCAACCTCGTCACGACAATCGGGATTCCTGATGCTACGTTGCCGCTTAAGCGGAAGCAGTTGGTGTTCAATCTGAACGACTATGTCAAGGCCTTAGCATATTATAGTAAGGTCATGCAAGTTGCATACACAATCGCTCGACCACCAATCGATATTGCATCGGATTACTTGGTTACCATCAAGACAGAAGATGCGTTGAAACAGGCCGTTGAAAATTATTCGGGACTCTATGAGGACTATAAAGAACAACTTGATAAATTAATCGAACTTCTTGATCAAGCCCCAACACCGGACCGCGCAGCTGGAATCCAGGCTGCCATTGATGCGACAACTCCGATTGTAGCGTCATTGCAATACGAGCTAAGTCTGTATAAGCCGCAGTTAGACTATACCGAGGCTTATAAAGAATATGTCGAAATCGAAGTCGATAATGCACAATATGAATTCGAGATGATTGGCAAGCTTCGGGAAGCTATCGTCAAGACTCTTGAATACATTAATGAAACGGCTTTTGAACTTAATCGTATTGACGCGGTGATGGCACAGCAACAACACCTGAGTCAAACGGTTTTCACCGTTGTTAATGGGCATAAGTTCCCGCAATCAACAGAAATCCGATTGATCTGCAAGGGCATGATTCTGATTGGTAGTTTCGTTGGTGACGTATTCACGATGACACGAATTGAGCCGAGATATCGGAATATTGCCATTGCTCCTCGACAAACTACCGGCCAATCAATTATCACCCAGGATTCGATCAGTGCATATGGCATGACTGTGCAAGTCAAATCGATGGACTTAACGGACCTTAACGCGTTTTGGATTGCAGATGCCACAACCGAGTTAGCTGGTAACTATTGCCTACTCTCAACTGGCAAGATTATTAAGGTCTCGGACCAGATCGGTACGAAGTGCTTTTTCGATTTGGAAGAGATCCGAATTGACAAAGAGAAGGAGAAACCCTACGAACCAGCCGAAGAAAAGGATTTAACGACTTGGCTCTGGGGACAAATCGCAGCGTCTGGCGCTCGGGAATACACAGTCAAGGAACGAGAACGTAAGCTTCGAGAAGCTTTAAGCAAAGACGCCAAAGACAGTCTCAAAACGATGGAGGATCGACTTGAAAAGTTAATTGAACTAATCGATGAAGCCCCAACGGAAGATCGTCGTCGAGGCATTCAACAAGCTATTTATCGCGACATGGGTGCTTACGAGTCTATCGTCGCCAATCTACGTGTACCACGAAAGGACAAGCTAGAAGCATATCGCTATATTAGCCGCGAGGAATTCAATAACTTCTTGAAGCTAGAGAATCTTCATCGTAAAGAATATTGGCGAGCTGCACAACCGCCTGTTATCGACGTTCCCGGCAATTACGCAGTAACGGGACCAGATGTCGTTGGTGCAATCTCGGAAGTTGCACCCGTAATATTACCGTCATGGCTACCGTTCTTGAAAGACCAGCTACTTAGTGACCTTGAAGAGATCAACACGAAGTTGCCCAACGACCAAACGATTCTCGTTGATAAGATCCCGCGCACAACGCTGTGGGTCGCCGAAGGCGGTACGGATGTTACACTCGATACCAGCTATCAAGAGAAGTACATTTGCAATATTCTTCCATCAACAATCCAAGCTGTGTACGCTAATCGCGCAGTGAATGGATTCAAGCGTCTCGTGCCAGTGCCAAGTTCTTATTACATTAAGAACGAGGCCGATAACTACGGACCGTATTCGTGTACGACAATCACGCTACGAAAGCCGCTTAGTGAATATGATGACGAAGGTTGGGAGGGCGATCTATATGTGTCGCTTGTCTCGTCTGTAGGTCCGAATACGGCTTTGATTATCAAGTGGATTCTGCAGCAATACACGAACACACTGATCGACGACACGAGCTTCGATTACGTTGAGGATCGGCTCACGAACTATCCTTCGCACTTCGCACTTTTCAATAAGGAAGATGCGTTGTCGTTGGTCGAGAAGATCGCATGGCAAGCTCGTTGTAATTTGCTATTGAAACATGGCACGGCTTATTTGCAATACTTGTCTGAGATACCAGATAGTGTTGCCACGATTGAGCAATCGGACATTGAACATGAGAGCCTAGAAATCAGTTATAGCGACACTGAGGAACTCGTTACCAAGTTCGTGGCCAAGTGGAAAACACATTACCAACAAGATGATGACAACAAAACGATACTGCGACACAATATTATCAAGTACGGGAATATCGAGAAAGAATTCGATTTCTTCATCTATAACATCGAGAGCTTGGTAATCAAGTCAGCGACGTTCTGGATGATTCGATATGCGAATACCTGGAAGAAGATTAAGTTCAAGACGTTCCTCACGAACTTGAAGGTCGAGTCATTTGATGCCATCACCATTGATCTTGGCGATTCACTGGTGGCTAGTAGTAGTGTACTTGGTCTTGTTGAGAAAGCCAGCTATGATAGCAATGACTATTCGATTACTATCGAGTGTTGGCTACCTGTGCGCGCTGGTGAAATGGCTACTTACGATTATGCGTTTCCTGCTGACCTACCAGCCGACACGGTATTCCCAACAATCGAGGACGTAGCTGCTGGTATCGCGGGTGGTGACAGCCGTATTCCGACTGGGACATCGTTTTCATTGCGGCAGCCGCATGAAACTGAATATATTGAACTACGACCCAAGGACTATGGCTCACGATTCCCATCTGACGCTGCTGATACCGTGCCATTGAATCCGCTTGCGGGCTATTATGAAGTCGATTTCAAGATTCAGAAGATCAGCGAATACCTGATGCGAACGTTGCCCGGCGTGGCATCCATCGCTACGGACCGATCTGCTGGGCAACGTCCCGACCAGCCTGAACCAGAAGATAATAACTGGATTGGTCGTGTTGATAGTTATGTCAGCGGTGCAATGTACAAGGTCAGTCGCTCAGACGGTCAAGTGTACGATGTCTACGAGCTTGGTTTTGACGCCACAGCCACCACGCTAACTGGTACTCGTCGAAATGTATCGTGGAATCGCCATGTTCGTCGATACGAGATGGTTAGGACCACTGCTCAACAATCTGGTAGCATGAAGGAAGTCAAAGTCGATGTTCATATTGACGACTTGATTCTTTGTATCGAAGGCGATGGAAACTATCTTTGGGTTGCGAAGCCATACACGCTTCAACGAACACCTTGGGACGGTCAACAAATTACCTACAACGGTACGCCTGTTGTGTTAGTGTATACGCTAAATGGGCGAACTGTTACTAATTTGAACGACCCAGAAGAAGTTGAGCAACAAGTTCTAGTCCCAGACTATGTTGCTGGCGAGTGGATTACCGTTTGGCGGACTGAAACGGGATTCACAGATAGTCAAGGCGAACCAGTCATATGGCAAGATTTGAATACGGCTGGCCGCGCATGGGCCTACGACACAAAAGGAGTATAA
>CAYOMO010000045.1:0-11067 GCA_964405065.1 uncultured Gammaproteobacteria bacterium | reverse complement strand
CAAACCAAGCATAGCAAAACTCATCAATCCAACAACCGTAATACTCAAAGGAGCGACAATTTTTTTATGAGAAGATTTCAACTGTTTAAAGCCGTACACAAAAAACAGTGTCCCTAAAAAAATAATCGCCATTGACATATAAGCAGCCAAATCATAGTGACCAGCAAAAGTGGAATTCGGACGAGCACCAGGAGTTAAAGCCAAAATAAGCCCTTTTGAAAACTCCTTATTGGTAGTTGAGATCACCGGAAACTCAGCATAAACCTGCCCCAATCCATAAATTACAATAATGACTGTAGTTACCATCATCGCGAGAAGTAAGGTCTTCAATTGATGGAGATTTTTAATCGCCAGCCAGCCAACAAAAAACAAACTCATATATTCAATTCGCCGCAAATAATGCAAAATTCCAACATTGGTATTCACAGTCTGGGTAAGAAAAATTGCTGATAGAAGAGAAATAAGCCCTACTCCCCAAAAAAGTAAAAAGGCCTGTGTGATAGGCTGCTGGATCAATTCAGGAATCCGTTTAAAATTAAGCGCTGCAATGAGTAAAACAGCCACCGCTATTAAAATATCTTCTAGACGAATAGCGACAAAAGTCCCCGCTACATCAAACAAAGGAAACTTTGGGTAAATGGGGATAAAAATCGCCATTACCAGCAGAAGGAAAAAAGTAGTTGCGTTTTTTTTAATTAATTCCATGGTTTCTTTTTTAAAATCTCCTTTATAGTCAAATAACTAAAATAGCCCCCAATCCAAATCCCAATATAGACAATTAGTCGCCATATCATCGAGGATCCGTAATAACGTAGCGTTGTTTTTGTATCATAAAAAGCCCCATCAATATAAATATCTGTAGCGCCAAGTTTATATGGTTTGCCCTGTTCATTAAATGGCTCAAATCCATTGACATAAATAGAATCTCGCAATGGATATACATATTCTTCTAAATAGGTTGATGCCTGTTGATCTCGGATATAAGTGTAGGCTTCTTCAGGAGGTCGATTAAGCTTAATTGGCGGAATTGGTACACCAAATATAGTTAAATAGGAAAACTGCCTGTGGTAAAAATCAGTTACCTCTTGCCGCCTCATATTGGAGAAATAAGCAGCCACATTGGCTACCTGGGTAGTATCACCTGGTTCAGTTGATTTGATTGATTCAGGAAGTGCCGGAATATCTCTAATTGTCTGGGGACCAGGCCACATTAAATACACCAACCCCAGACAAAATAATAAAACTAAACCAATTTTTTGAATCATTTTATTGAAATAACCGCGATCTCCCCAATTTGTAGTTTAAATCTTTAGTTTGTCTTTCACCAATTATTTTAGCCGGCACGCCTCCAACAATTGCATACTCAGGCACATCTTTAGTTACCACCGCCCCAGCAGCCAAAACAGCGCCTTTACCGATTTTTACTCCCGGTAATACAATCACCCGCGGTCCAATAAAAACATAATCACCAATTTCAACCGGGGCAGAAACAGCATCAAAAAACTCTGAATTTATATCATGCTCAGAGTTGTATATCATTACATCTGAAGCAATATCGACGTTCTGACCTATTTTAAGCTTATCTCGACCATCTAAAAAAGCATTCTGGCCAATAATAGTTCCTTTACCTATTTCTACACCCGCCGGATTAAAAAACTGAGTCCCCATGTGTAAATGCGCCGACCAATGTATTTTGGCTCCAGCGAGAATATAAATAAAATACCTAAATATATGAAGAGGGACAAACCCACTCAGCCTGACAATCAATAATTCAAAATCATCAATATAACTCATTACCCGATGGATTATTTTACCAAAAGCTTTACCTAACGCTATTGGACGACCTTGTTTATCTTTAAAAGTTATAAAACCGTGCGAGAAACCAATATGTTCACTAAACAGCATAAATTCATTATAAACTAAAATGAGATCCTTTCAAATTTGAGTTTCAAACACATCCAAAAATACTAAATACGATTTTTTTCAAACAGGTCTCTTACCTGCCTAGCCATTTTTTTCCAACTAAATTTGCGAGCCTGAATAACAGCTTGTTTTGACAGCTTGGTGTACAATTTTTTATCGGTTGAAATAAGCCGGATAGCTTGCTCAATCTGATCTATTGATGTTGGATCAACATACAGTCCTGCATCTCCGGCGACTTCCGGTAAAGATGACACATTGGAAACAATCACCGGAACTCCACAAGCCATTGCGTCAACTACTGGTATGCCAAAACCTTCCCATAAGCTCGGCAAAACAAAAGCCTTTGCTCCATTTAGTAAATACAACATATCTTCATCAGGGACAAAATCTGTAAATATCACACGATCTTCAATATTCAGTTTTTTTGGTAAATCAAGAATCTCTTCATATTGCCAGGCTTGTCTTCCCTCTCCATGTATTTTCCCCACAACCACCAGTTTTAAATGATCGATTTTTTCAAAACTCTGAATCAACCTCTTTAAATTTTTGCGTGGTTGGACAGTACCAATAAATAACATATACTCCCCCACAATATGATATTTATCCAAAATCTTTTTAATAACTGCCTGATCAGATACCGGATGAAAAAGTTCTTCATTATAGCCAGGATAACAAACACTCACTTTTTTAGGATCGATATGATAGGTTTTTACAATATCTTTTTTTGATGACTGAGAAATGGTGATTATTTGACTAGCTTTTTGTATCGATTGTTTTGACCAATTGGTCAGCTGGTATAAATCTTTTGGTGTAAACATCTCTGGAAAATGTAAATAAGATAGATCAAAAATAGTCACTATGCGTTTGACGGGAGACAGCCATGGGCTATAGTGTGTCGGAGAAAAAAATAGATCTGGCTTTTGTTTTGATTTAAAAAGAAATAACGGCAAAGCTATCCGTGTCCAGAGCTTGTTTGGTTTTAGTACTTTGTATTGCCATTTATCTCGTGGTTTTGGTAAATCAGGCAAAGGCTCAGATGGCAACAAGATCAAATAATCATTGATATAATCAATCTGCTCCAGATTTTTTAGCAATTGAAAAGCTACCTGACCGCTTCCTAGCCTTTGAGGCACATTGGCTTCATATCCATCAATCCAAATTGTTTTTGTCATACTTTTATAAGGATAAAATAATTGTCCTAAGTGTAGTTGAAAGACTACATTATCATATTATACATACTCCAACTCACTCGAGCTGAAAATTCATCAGTCGAAGCTGAGATTTTTGCTGATCTGATAAAGATAACCAACGATCTTTTCTGACCCATAAAGGAGTTTTTGCTCCATTACGAATAGTTTGCTGAAATTGCTCTGTGTATTCACTTGCAGTGTCTTCTTCACAATCACAAAAAAAGAAAGCTGGTGGATCTTTCATAAACTGGTTTTTAATTGGATCATGCAGCTCCCAAACCAAACTCATCCATCCATAATAATTCACCATCCGATTATGATTTTTTACATCACCTTGAAAATACAATAACCATTCATCGGGAATCACGAACAAAGTGTCACCAGGCTGTCTCATGGTTTTTATGGCATTACCATACAACTCTTTTTGGGAATAGTTTAGTTGATAGTCATGCTTTGAATCACGAGCAATAAATAAAGAAGGAGAAATAAAGAAAATAACCATCGCTAAAATTATCAAACTTATCCCAAAAAAATATCTTAACTTACTTTTTAATAAAACTAAAAATTCTTGGTACAAATAAAAAGTCATCAAACAAAATACTCCCAACCACACGACCGAATGAAAACCAGCTTTATATTCTAAATAAGGCGAATAATACCTGATATTAAGCAAAGCTAAAAAACTGATACTAAGAACTACTAATAAATACTTTCTTCTATAAATAAGCCCGCCCAGTCCAATGACAAAAAATGGCCAGATACTTTTTAAAAGTAATCCCAACGAATCAATTTTTATAGGACCCAACAACAAAGTTACTGGAGAAAAAAGCGCTTTAATAAAAGCCATTGGCATCTTTTCCTCAGCACTTTGAGGAATATAATATTTAAAATTGATATAAAAAGTATTGTGAAAATAACCAACAATATTCATAAAAGGTGTCACCGGTATTATCACTATAATAAAACCTAATAAAAAAACTCCTAACCAAGATTTATTATTTTTGATAGACCAGCCAAGTAGTAAACCATACACAATTAAAAAAGGCCATAAAGGAGCAAGTAGCAGAGTTAAAAAGCCCGTAATAAATCCCACCGAAAAAAATTCTTTTTTACTTTTATATTTTGAAAGATAAAACAAAACCAAATAAAAAACCGGATAAACCGCTAAAGACTCTGATAAAAATAGATTTCCTAACACATAGTATTTAATAATCTCAAAAACAACTAATGCGATAATAACTTTCTCTCTAAATCTCCAAATTAAAATTAACATCCATCCAACAGACCAAAAAATCATAAAAATACGATGCAGTGAAACCAAGTCAACAATATTTTGCGGCTGAAAAATAAATTGCAAAAAAGCACTCATCAAGTATGCATAAGGTTGATGATGAGAAAAAAGATCTGAATAGAGTTTTTCTCCAGAAATCAAAAAATGGCCTAAAATAAAATTATCTTCCTCATCAACAAACTGAAACGAAAAAAGTTGATTCCATGATAAAACAATTGAAAACACAATTAATAAGATGGTTACACCAATCAACCAGTATTTATTAATAAAGTTTCGGATAGGAAAAAAGGTCATGAAAGCAATCGATTATACAAAGCTATTGTTTGATCTATCGTTTTCTCCCAAGTAAATTTTTTAGCATTTTCTATTCCAGCTTTTATCAACTCTGTCCTCAATGCCTCATCATAAAAAACTTTTCGAATCGCTTTCTGCAGATCCTTAATACTTGTTGGATTAATATATACAGCAGCATTGCCACCCACCTCCGGAAGTGAAGAAACATCAGAAGTCACAACCGGAATTCCTGAAGCCTGTGCTTCTAAAACAGGCAAGCCGAATCCTTCATACAAAGAAGGATAGGCCAACACACGAGCGGATGCATACAACAATGGCAACTCTTCATCTGGCACGGTGACATCCTCATGTGTGACTATAAGTGGCAAGTCCTGACAAGCCACCTTCAGTCTTTTCAAATTCTTTCTCTCTCCTATTCCTCCGATTGCTAAAACAAAATCATCTGGCAATTGATATTTTTTACGAAAAGTTGCAATGTCCTTTGTTGACTGAAGTTTGTAATTTTCACTCACTCCCTCATAAATGACGGTAATTCTATCCTCCGAAATCTTACTCGCTTTCAGTAAATCCTTTTTTGTCGCTTCTGACACCGCAATAATCATATCGACCTCTTTTTCTACCAACTGCAGTCTTTTTTTATGTACTTCGACAATCTTTGGCACTGACCATTCTGGATATAAAATTGGTACCAGATCATGATAAGTTGTGACCCGTTTGGCTTTAGAAGGTGGCTGAACCCAATCCGAGCTATGAAACAAATCAATCGGTCCGACAAATTTTTCGATTGAAACATTTCTTAATTTATTAAATAGAAGCTCAAATAGACTTGGTGGTAGTTTAAATTTTTTAACACCTTTTAAATTGCCTTTATAAGGCTTGCGAAGTGAAGAATAAAAAAATATCGTCTCAAAATCTTTATCTTTTTGAAGTCCCTCAGCCAGTTTCTGTGTATACATTGCAACCCCACCCTGATGTGCCAGCTGAGAAATATCCAATCCAATCCGTTTTTTTCTAGTCATTTTTTCTTTCTAATATCTCGATAGAACCAATTTTAACTTTTATTTGATAATGCGTATATATATAAGTATACAGAGGTTGAGCAAATTGGGAAATCACTTGACCTTTTGTCTGGACCGTTGGATCAGAAACTATGATCTGCGGTCGACTTTGTTCTAATCCCTGTAAAATAGCTTCACCAGCCTCATGTAAAAACCACGGAAACTGATAAACAAAAACTTTACCAGCTGGTATTGTCTGTGTCATTTGATACATCAACGGTGTAACACCAAATACAAAAATCTCTTCTCCAGGAGAAGTAATCATTTTTACTTCACTAGCAGTTTTTTTAATGTCGTTATCAAAATAATAAACATATTCATATGAATGACTCTGATAAAAAGGAATTATCCATCTAAAAGATATTAATAAATATCCAACGATAAGTACCAAGCCCCATTTTTTATTTTTCAACCAATCAAAAGCCATAACAGTAGCCAAACAAACAAAAGGTAGGCTGGGTTGAAAATAGGTAAAATCAAAATTATTTCCGCCAGCCAAAAAGCTACCAACTATAAAAATCAGAATAAGATGCATTTTTTTTCTGTATAAAGAAAAAAAACCAATCCATACTGGAGACAAAACAAATAAAATTCTTTTAACAGCTAAAATATCTGGAACAGTTCCGCCTAATTTGGCATAAGTAGTCAAATTAAACTGAATAGTCCAAAACCAAAAATCTTTCAATACACCAATTGAAAAAAAATAACTAATAATACTAAATATAGGCAATAAAAGGCCTGCTATAAAGCTAAAAATATTTTTACTTATTCTAAAAGTGTATAGCAGATATATTCCAATCAATCCAGCTAATGGCAATGCTACCTGCTTAAATACTATCGCTAACCCTAAAACTAATCCTAACAAAAATAATCTTTTCTGAGCATTTTTTACTGGTATCTCGATAATCAGCAAAAATGCAACTAAATACAGTATCGTCAAAATATTATTTATCCATAGCACCCATCCTTGAAAAAATGGCTGCCATAATAGATATAAAAAATTCACGATTAATGCTTTAAAATCATTTTTAAAAATTCGTCGTGAAATAAAAAAAAGCGATACTTGCGATATAATAACCAAACCATATTGCCAATATCGGGCGATATATTCATTTGTTAAACCCAATCTCTCAAAATTAAGCGGCAAGAAAAATAAACCAGGAAAATGCTGGTCAAAAATCTCTTTATAAGGTAGTAAACCATGATTCGTTAAATATGGATAAACAAACAGTTCAGGATAAGGGAAAAAAATCAACTGGCTCAATATATATATATGTAAAAAACAAACCAAACCCAAACCAATTAGAACTTTATTTAGCATACAAAACTACCTCCCCCACCCCTACGTAGCTTTTAGAAAATGCATTTTTATATCCTTTATTTTCCAAGATTTTTTGAATATGCATCTCTGGGTCTGTTAAATCTCGCAAGTAACTTACATATATTATTCTTCTGGTGCTGTCATCAATCTCCCCTTCAATTTTTGCAGTAGTTTTTTCTGAAACTGAATATAATTGGGTCAAACCGCCAATTGCTTTTACTGTATTTTGTGAATACCAAGTGTAGGAAGCAAAAGATTCAGGAAATTCAAAGATCACCAGATCTGGCTGCAAGGATTCAATATAACTAACTGACTGTTTCCATTGTTCTCTCTGGTTATTTATATCAATATAATAAAAACCTAAACCGATCAAATTTCCCAGTAAAACCAACCCGATCATAATAACTCTAATTTTCCGAGAAAATTTCATCAATCCATAACCTATCAAACCATAAAAAGCAGGTAGAACAAAAATCAATCTAGAATAACTAAATGAAGGGACAATGATGGAACTAATAAAACTACCTACCAGTGGAATAAGCAAATACCCCCACAACCACCAAACTTTTCTATTCAAACTTTGATATAGACAGATAAGAACAGGTAAAGAAAATATCCCTACCAAAAGATAATAAAAAGTTTTTGGATAAAAACTAATTCTTCCTAAAACAAATTTTAACCACAAAAGACTGACGTCTTTAATGGTCGCACCCCCAATGATGCTTCCCCATCCAGGTAAAACTACTAACTGCTGAAAGATTGTTTCTCTTTGGGAAAAAAGGATTGGCATCCACCATATAAATACTACCATCAAAGGTAAAAAGGACATCCCAACTTTTATCCGATTTCTTTTTTCTATCAGAGAAAAAATAATAAAAATTGGTAACAAGAAAATCCCAATATAGTCAGTAGCAATCAATCCAACCAGCATAATGGCAAATAGACTCCATTTCCAAAAAGCTGCCCTACTTTTCATTAAAAACAGATACACATACAGCAACATGATCGTCCAAAAAGTAACTACTGGATACATTCTTAGTTCTTGAGAATAATACACATGAAGGGGTGAAGTGGCTAAAAGTAAACTGACTATAATAGCCGTCTGCCAATTAATTAATTTCCGAACAAATAAATACGTTACAAATATAGTTAAAGAGCCAAACAAAATTGGCAAAAGACGTAAATAAAAATCAGAAAAACCAAAAATTAATCCCCAAAAACGTAGCATTAAATAAAACAAAGGGGGATGGTTATCCCCTTTTAAAAATTGGAAAATAATATCCAAACTAGAATAATTTTTTGCCACCAATGCACTGATTGCCTCATCAAGCCACAAACTTTGGCCAATATTAATCAATCTAAGAACAAATCCCAGTAATACAATCAAATAAATTCCGTATTTATTTAGATTTTTCATCTTTAACTCCGATTAAAAGATACCATTCTACTAAAACGTGATACCACATAAGTACTCCGACCAAAAAAACTCCATTTACACCATCCAAATAACCACGATGTTTGATAAACCGAGCTAAAAATTCCCTTAACGGTAACCAAATACATCGAAATAATGAAAAATGTTCCTTGTCATCTAGGCGATTTTTTGCTTCAGCTTTAGCATATTTCACCTGTTTTGAAATAAACTGTCGCCAGTTTTGATAACTATGATGAATGACTGCGACTTTTTCATCGGCTGGTAATTCCAATACTTCTCCTTTTACCAGCGGATAAGTATGTACTTGATCCTGCCATGTTAAATATCCTTTTTTAAAAAATCTCAAATGTTTATCCGGCCAAAAATTGGTATGTGCAATCCAGGTGCCAAAAAAAATGTTTTTAAAAGGAATATTAATGGCTACATATTTTTTTGATTCTTCGGTTTCAACAAATTGTCGTAATCTTTCCTGAAGCCCGTCTGACACCTCTTCATCAGGATCTAACATCAGGATCCAAGGACTGTTAGCTTTACTAATAGCAAAATTTCGTATTGGATCAGCATAGGCTACCCAGTCATGCTGAAAGACTTTTACTTTAAACTCTTTAAAAACTTCCGAGCTTCCATCAGTTGATTCAAGATCAATGATAACAATTTCTGAAACTAAATCCTTAATACTTTTTAAACATCGACGAAGAACAGTCGCTTCATTAAAATTTATTAAAACAGCGGAAATCATAGATCAGACCAATTGTTTCATGGCTACTTTGAGTATTCAAGTAGATTAATCAACAAAACGGTATTTAAAAAGAGCCCAAACAGCCGCAAATCCATCCTGCCATTTGATCTTTTTACCTTCTTTATGAGTTCTCGGAGTGGTTTTAATTTCTACTTCATGAATATCAAATCCCTGTTTTAATATTTTGGCTGTTATTTCTGGTTCAAAATCAAATCTTTTAGACTTAATATTTATATTTTTAAATACTGATGATGAAAAAAGTTTGTAACATGTCTCCATATCACTAAGAGATGAACCGTATAAAAAATTAGTAAATTTAGTTAAAACTTTATTAGCAATCCAATGAGTGGGAAGGATAGTTTTATCCATACCCCATAATTTTAAAGGTAAATTTTTTAAACGTGTCCCAAAAACAACTTTCACTTTTTTAGTAATAACCGGAGTTAGTAGGCGGGTAAAATCTTGCGGATCGTACTCAAGATCAGCATCTTGCACAATAACATAGTCACCAGATGCCAAAGATAAAGCGGTTTTAATCGCGGCTCCTTTACCCTGATTCTTATCATGATGAAAAATAATAACAGCCACACCTTTAAATTGTTCTCGTTTTTTTAATAAATTCTTAAGGATTTTTTTTGTCCGGTCGGTTGATCCATCATTAACTATTACCAACTCTTTACGAAAATATTTAGGCAGCTTTACGTGATATACCCTTTCAAGTAATTTTTCAATAGTTTTCTCTTCGTTATAAACGGGAATTAAAACAGATAAAAGCATCTTAACTTTTACGCGCAATTATAAATACTGATGTTGCCAATGGTGGTTCCCAAAAACGTTCAAGCAGTAAAAAAGCCGGTGAAATTATATTAAATATTTTGACATTCGTTTTTTTAACAGTTGTCTGCTTTAATACTTTCCCAGAAAAAAACCAACCTATCCCTCCAACAAAATTAATCAAACGGGATTTAAGGATTTTGAAGCCAACTTTCTGGAGTTGCTTTTGTAATTTAGTTTTGTTGTATCGTCTAAAATGACCAATAGCTTCATCTATCTTCCCATACAAATTCATACCCGATGGAACAATCAGGACTAAAATTCCTTTTGGTTTTAATAACTTTTGCAAATTCATAAATGCTTGTTCATCATTTTTGATATGTTCAACCACATTTAAACAAACTATCACATCAAACTTTTTTTGAACTGAGGAAGAAGAATTAAAAAAATACTTACCTTTTTCTATATCAGCAATTCCTACTCCTTTAACCGCAGGTATTTCTTGTTTAAGAGTTTCAATATAGTCTTTGGAAATATCCGAAGCCCATACTTCTCCATAGTTTACCAGCAGCTTAGTAAAGTTGCCTATACCACTACCAATTTCTAGAATATCTCCTTTTAAATATTTGGAAAACTTTTTCAGAATCCATTTATTATAAGCAGGAGCCATACTCATACTTTCCAATGTTTGTTGTCCTTTATCCATTATCTACCTTTCAGTTTCATTAATACATAAAAAAGTGGAACCACCAGATTAAATACCATTCCTGTGACAACTGCAAGAGCCAAACCAACCAGACCAAATCTATTAGTTAAATAAGTTCCTAAAAAAGCTATCATAGTCAGCTGGCCAATAGCCACGTAAATAAACACTTGTGGCTTCGAAAAATAGTAAAAAATTGCTGTATGCACCGGAACAGATATCAGATAATCAGCATAGCTGAAAAATACAAATAAAAAATAGCTGGCAAAGACGCATAAGCTGTGCCATAAAACCACGGAATAGCAACAGATGCCAACGGAGAAAAAAGTACAAAAACAG
>CAYOMO010000044.1:0-11175 GCA_964405065.1 uncultured Gammaproteobacteria bacterium | reverse complement strand
GAATAAATCCATGATGTCATCGGGAAGTCGGTTACCAGTACCGATTTCCTTATTCAGTACCTCACTGATGTTATGAACCGACTGTGAAAGATAAGGACTCCCGATGGTGCCATATACGCATGGTTCATACACTTTATTGAACGCAATTTGAGGAGTCATATTGGAATTGTTTTTGATCCACAGACAAACTCGTTTACTTACGATTCCCAGTTCGGTATACAAACTTTGGATAAGACCAATATATGTCTCATCACACCAGCAGAAGATATGGCAGTTGGGATACACATATTTCAAGCCGTTTTGAAGAACACTCTTAAGGAAATTTTTGTACTCCTCATCAGTCATTTTGTCAGTAGCCTTGCCTCCGTACTTGCCGTTAGTACTGACACCTTTGTTGTAATTAAGACCAATGTTATAGATGGGATCGTAATTCAGCATATGAATCTTGGAGTCACCAACCAGCTTTTTAACTATCTCCGGATTGGTGCTATCATCACAAATTAGGCGGTGTTGACCGAGCAAAATAAGATTGCCTAATTTCGTTTTTGGCGTTTTGATTTTTGCTGCTTCCTTCTCAGCATCAAAGTCGTCATCTTCTACTCCCAGTGCATCGTCGAAAATATGAGACAAATCAAAATCGTCAAAGCCGGATTGAAGAAGTAATTCGATATCAAAACTTTTAAGCATCTCATAGTCCCAATCGCCAGACACTTTATTAAGAGTAAGATTGAGCTTTTTCTCCTTCTCTATATCTGGAATATCAACGAAGTTTACAGGAACAGTCTTATATCCCAGATCTTTCGCGACTTTGAGTCTAAAATGTCCGGCAATTACAATTCCGTACCTGGCTTTGTTTCCATTAGCCAGTATCGGAACGACAAATCCTTCTTCTTTAATACTCTTAGTCAGATCCCCAATAGCTTTATCATCCCACCTACGTGGGTTATATTCCGATGGCTTCAAGCTCCCGATTGGGAAGCTAGGTTCGTATGCTAGTTGTGTCATATAAATTTAATAATTTTTAACCACAAAAAAACGCCTCGAGAAAAAACTTACAAATTCCTAAGTTCTTTCCTAAGGCGTCATTTATAACGGTGCTCGTCGACACCGGCTCCCTATATTGGGAACAAATTAATACTACAAAGTATCTACTTTAATGTCAACAAGAATATTATGGGTTATAGTTGGTAAAGAGTTGAGTGATAAACTATAGTTAGCAAGCAAGCTGGAATATCCTAAAAAAGTGATTGAAAAGTCAGCTGTTTTTGTATATGATGTTGGTATCTATTGGTAGGTAAATATATGGAAGAACTATTAACTCTCAGAGAAGCAGCTCAAATCTTGAAGGTTCACCCTAACACTCTCCGCTTGTGGGATAAAAAAGGACTTCTTGTTGCGGTTAGGATTGGCGAGAAACGAGTAAGAAGATATAAAAAAGTAGATCTTGAAAAATTTATTAAAAAATAATATGGCACTTAATCCAAACGAAATTAGAGATGTAATTAAATTACTCGAAGCGGGTAAACCGTTACCCGACGAGTATCGTTTTAAACTCTTTGGAGATAAACGTGAGGTAGAACTTGTTTGGAATGGAAAAACAAATGAAGTTACAAATGTAGTTCTTCCTTTTCAGACAATTGAACAGGTAGATGAACCCAGAGCTGAAAATACTGAAGACACCAAATCTCAGTTGTCTCTGTTTGATTTTGATCAACGAGGGCGACAAATCAAAGGATGGACGAATAAACTTATTTGGGGCGATAACAAATTAATTCTTTCCAGTCTTAAGAATGGTCCACTGCGTGAAGAGATAGAAGCCAATGGTGGAATCAAACTTATTTATATTGATCCACCATTCAGCGCAGGTATTGATTACTCCATTGACGTCCAAATCGGTGAGGATTCTGATGAAGAGAAATTCACAAAAGAGCCATCAATTTTAGAAGAATTTGCATATCGAAATACCTGGGGAAATGGTGGTAACACATTCTTACAGATGTTATTTGAGAGAATCACCTTAATGAAAGATGTTTTAGCTGAAGATGGAATTATTTTTGTTCGCATCGATTATCATTGGGGTCATTACGTAAAAACAATGCTTGATCAAATTTTTGGAAAAGATAATTTTCAGGCAGATATTATAGTAAGTAGAATAAAGAAAAATGTAACAAACCAAGGTAGGCTTTCTCTCCCAACTTCGACTGATTCATTATTCGTATATTTTAAGTCTGATAAATCATTTTTTGTTGATATCACGACCAAACTTGCAAATGAAAGAGAAGGTTATTGGAGACGAACAGATGATAGTGCGGGTGAACGAAGACCAAGAGAAAGACATGTATTTGGAAAGGTTTTTTCTCCACCTGCTGGTAAGCATTTTAAATTCAGCCAGTCAACTATGGAGAAAATGATTCAGGAAGGTCGGCTAAGATATAACGAAAGGATAGATAGACTTGAGTATTTTGTTCCACCCACAAACACTAAGATTTTAGATACAAATTGGACCGATATTCCAGGGTACTCTTTTATAACTGGTTATCCAACTGAAAACGCTGAACCGCTATTGGAACGTGTCATAAATGTTAGTACAGTACCTGGCGATCTAATAGCTGATTTCTTTAATGGCTCAGGAACATCTGCATCTGTTGCAGAAAAAATGGGAAGAAAATGGATTGCCTCAGACATAGGAAAATTTTCAATCAATACTACTCGTAAAAGGATGATCTCCGTTCAGCGCGAACTAAAGAAACAGGGCAAAGACTATAGAGCATTTGAAATACTTAATCTCGGTAAATATGAACGTCAATTATATGTAGGAATGAACCCAAATCTTACAGATGACATTCAGCAAAAACAATTAGCTAAGAAAGAGAGTGATTTTGTTAACCTTATTTTGAAAGCATATAAAGCTGAAACCGCATCTGGCTTTGAGCATTTTGAGGGAAAGAAAAATAATCGTTTAGTTGCGATTGGTCCTATTAATCTTCCTGTAGGGAGAGACTTTATCCATGAGTTGCTGAATGAAGCACTCGAAAAGAAACTTACCAAGATTGATGTTCTTGCATTCGAATTTGAAATGGGACTATTTCCAAACATCCAAGAAGAAGCAAAGGATAAAGGTATTGATTTAGGTCTTAAATATATACCTCGTGACGTTTTTGATAAAAGAGCTATTGATAAGAATCAGGTTGTATTTCACGACGTAGCATTTATTGAAGTGAAACCGCTTATTAAAGGAAAGACTATTGCAATAGAATTAACTGACTTCTCTGTTTTTTACAATCAAGACACCATTGCCAACGTAGAGTCTGATCTTAAAAGTGGCGGATCAAAGATCCTTGTTGAGAACGGAAAAATTATCAAAGTAACTAAAGATAAAAATGGAATAACCGAACGAACTATTCTCACAAAAAAATGGACTGATTGGATTGATTATTGGGCAGTAGATTTTGATTTTGAAAATAAAAAAGAAATTATCCGTATTAAAAAAGAAGACAGTGACAACTTTGAAGAAGTATGGACAGGTGATTACATTTTTGAAAATGAATGGCAGTCATTTAGAACTAAAAAGGATCGCAGTCTTGAACTAAAAAGCATATTTCATGAATGCCAAAAGGGTAAAAGGAAAATCGCAGTAAAAGTAGTCGATATTTTTGGCAACGACACAATGAAAGTTATTGAGGTGAATATATGAAACTGACTTATCAAAAAGATTATATTTCGATACAAAAATTCAACCCGATTAGTCTGCCCAATTTTGTCGTGCTCACTGGTACAAACGGTTCTGGTAAGAGCCATTTATTGGAGGCAATTGAAAAAAGATATGTAGCTCTAGAAAGAGAAGGTAATCCTAAAATAGTCCTTTTTGATTATAGAAGTTTCTATTTGGAAAACGAGTCTGCATATAATGCTCGTCAGATAATTGATGAACGAAATAATGCGTGGAATTTTCTACAAAATAACGCTAAGGGTAACTTAGAATCTTTTAAAAATAATCTGGGAGAAAGTTACAATAAACTGGCCGAAATAGCAAAAAAACTGAACAAAGGTTTACTTGAGCTAACAGAAAAAGATATTTCTGATGCTTCGCTTTACTCTCAGTTTAAGGACTATAAAAAGAATGTTAGAAACTACTTTAACCAAGAAGGCTTTAAAAATAACCAGCAGGCACAAGCAATTCTTCCAATCGGGTTTGTTTCACCATATAGTTTAGATCAGATACCAAAGGATTTTTTTGATGATGTATATAAACCATATCAATTTAAGAACGATTTTTTACCTCATCAGCTAGGTAAGGTTATATGGGATTATTATCTTAAATACAGAAACAATGAAATAAACGAGTTTCAGAATATAAAACATGGGAAAAAATATCCTGTTCTTACAGAGAAGGAATTTGTGGTTTTACATGGGAGAAAACCATGGGAAGTAATTAATTCGATATTAGAAAAATTCGGCACAATTGAGTACCGATTACCTTCTCCAGAAGGGAGTGACTACTATAGTGATTTTCAATTTCAGTTAGAGCATCCGTCAAAAGGACTTAAGATAAACTTTTCAGCACTTTCCTCAGGAGAGAAAGTATTAATGGCTTTAGTAGCTTCAATTTATAAAACTTCATCTGATCATCATTTTCCTGATGTTTTACTTTTGGATGAAATAGACGCTTCTCTACATCCATCAATGATTAAAAATCTGTTGGAAACAATAAGTGAAATTTTTCTAGCTAGTGGGACAAAGGTTATTTTAGTAACACATTCGCCGACAACTGTAGCATTGGCGCCTGATGATTCGGTGTATGTAATGAATAAAGAAGGGGTAGATAGAATTCAAAAAAGGTCAAAGAATGAAGCGCTTACAATTTTAACAGAAGGCTTCGCGACTTTAGAGGAAGGGCTAAGAATATTCGATGAGATTGGTAAACAAGATATCTCAATTATTTCAGAAGGCGGAAATGTAAAATTAATAGAAAAAGCTTTGGAATTATATTCCATTAAAGATATTGATGTTATATCAGGAGTTGAAGGTGCCTCCGGTGATTCACAGCTGAGGACGATTTTTGACTTTTTGAGTAAAATACCTCACCGGAAGAAAGTAATTGTTGTTTGGGATCCAGATGTCCAATACAGTCTCACAGAAACAAACAATACATATCCATTTATATTTCCCAAAAATGCTTCCAATAACCTAGCGCCACGAGGCATAGAACATTTATTTGATGAGTCTCTCTTTAGTGGATTTATTACAACTGTACTTGATTCTAAAAGTAACGAAAGAAAAACATTCGATACAAATAGAAAAAGGGATTTCTCTGAATCTGTCCTGAAAAGAAACAATAAAGATGATTTCAAAAACTTTGAGACACTAATAAATAAAATTAGTGAGATTAGAAGTAATAATCAGAACAATTAATTATGGCATTACATCCCAAATTTCCAAAATCACCATATGAAGTTCTAGAACCAGAGTTTCGTTGGTTTCCTGCTGATGAAGCATTACGTACTCAAGGATACGAGAAGCTATTGCCTCCACTCGTTGCTGAATTACGCAAAGCTGTTAAAAAATGGAGAGATGAAGAGTATGAGGGAGCTTCAAATACAAGCAAGGCGCTTCTTACTTGGTGGTTTAAAACAGAACATGTTCTGACTAAATCAGATGGAACTCAATCCAAATTTCAGTACTACTACGCACAAAGAGAAGCTGTAGAAACAGTCGTATATCTCCATGATGTCGTGAAGGTAAATGATAAATACGACATGATGAGATTTGACGCAAGTGGAGTCGTGTCTGCCGGTATGTTTCCTGAAAGCTGGCGAAGATTTGTCATAAAGATGGCTACCGGAAGCGGAAAAACCAAAGTGTTGAGTCTCCTTATTGCTTGGAGTTATTTCCATAAATTGTACGAGAGCGATTCCAATCTCGCTCGAAATTTCCTTTTAATTGCCCCAAACATTATTGTTCTTGATCGTTTACGTACTGATTTTGATGGACTACGAATTTTTTATACAGATCCGGTTGTTCCCGATGATGGCTATCATGATCAAAACTGGAAAAGTGACTTCAATCTATCGCTCCATATTCAAGATGAAGTTCGAGTCACTCAAAAGACAGGTAATATATTTCTTACCAATATTCATCGGGTATATGAGTCATCAGACGTAATTCCTACATTTAATGATGAAGATACTACCGATTATTTTCTTGGAACTAAACCAGTTGGCGCAACAAATGATTCAAAAGTAGATCTCTCTGCAATTGTTCGTGATGTTGATGAACTTATCGTACTCAATGATGAAGCCCACCATGTACACGATGAAAAAATGGCGTGGTTCAAGTCTATTGAAGATATTCATAACAAGCTCAAGATGAAAGGTTCAGAGCTTTCACTTCAAATTGATGTGACTGCTACTCCTAAACATAATAATGGTGCAATTTTTGTTCAAACGGTGTCTGACTATCCATTAGTAGAGGCTATTCATCAAGATGTCGTTAAGCATCCTGTTCTTCCTGATTCTGCAAGTCGGGCAAAGCTTCAGGAACGCCAGAGCTCCAAATTTACTGAGAGATATGCTGACTATTTGCACCTTGGATATCTTGAATGGAAAAAAGTATACGAAGAACACAAAAAACTAAAAAAGGCAGTTCTTTTTGTGATGACAGATGACACAAAAAATTGCGATGAAGTAGCAGAGTATATACAAACAAGGTATCCCGAACTCAGAGGTGCAGTACTTACTATTCACACAAAAGACAACGGTGAAATTTCAGAATCAACGTCAGGAAAAAGTAAAGATGAATTGGAAAAATTAAGAAAAGAATCTAATGAAATAGATACATGGGAGAGTCCTTACAAAGTAATTGTGTCTGTCCTCATGCTTAAAGAGGGATGGGATGTCAGAAATGTTACAACCATTGTCGGACTTCGTGCATATTCCTCAAAAGCAAACATCCTGCCAGAACAAACACTCGGTCGTGGTCTACGTCGTATGTATCGTGGCGAAGATGTTGAAGAGTTTGTAAGTGTAGTTGGAACTGATGCATTTATGGACTTTGTTGAATCTATTAAAAGCGAGGGTGTCGAACTGGAGAGAAAACCAATGGGTGGCGATAGTACTCCTAAAGCCCCTATTGTTGTAGAGATTGATCGGGAGAATCTGGCCAAAGATATTGAGAAACTTGATATTGATATTCCTGTGCTCTCCCCTCGGATTTACAGAGAATATAAAAACTTATCCGAATTAAATCCCTCTCAATTTGGCAATAATAAGCTTTCATTAAAAGAATATTCTGAAGAGGAAAAAAGAGAAATCGTATTCAAACATATTGTAAAAAGTGCAGATACGGAAGAAGAAGTTCATCACAAAACTGTTTTAGATTCCGATACAGTCATTGATTATCAGAGTGTAGTTGGCTATTTCACTCGACTCATTATGCGGGAACTGCGATTAGTTTCTGGATATGACGTGCTTTACGAAAAGGTTAAAGCGTTCATTCAGCATGATCTTTTTAATCAAAATATTAATCTGGAAGACTTGAATGTACTCCGGAATTTGTCGGAAGTCGAAGCCACTCGTACCGTCCTCGAGATGTTCAAAAAAGCAATCAATAATCTTACGGTTCTCGATCGTGGCGAAGCAGAAATTAGAGAATATATCAAAATTAGTAAAGCACGACCTTTTGTTGCTAAAGATCAAGGGTATATCATTCCTCAGAAAAGCATATTCAATAAAATAATTGGAGATAGTCATTTCGAACTTGAAGTTGCTTCACTTCTCGAACGGTGTCCTGACATTATTTCGTATGCCAAAAATTACTACTCAGTTCACTTTAAAATCGATTACCGAAATGCTGATGGAGCAATATCAGATTACTACCCAGACTTTCTGGTAAAAATCTCCGAAAAAGAGATTTGTATCGTTGAAACCAAGGGACGTGAAGATCTTGATGATGTATTAAAAATCGAGCGACTTAAACAGTGGTGTGACGATGTCAACAAGAGACAATCAATTATTCGATATTCCATGCTTTACGTGAAGCAAGAGGAGTATGAGAAATATAAGCCACAAAATTTTAAAGATTTAATTCAAACATGCAATTAAAAAGCAAAAACTATGAGCAATCAGCAAAAATACAATGAAATTGTCAGCTCTACCAGCCCAGTTGTCTGCGTCATAGCTGGCCCTGGAAGTGGAAAAACAAAAGGAATTTTAATTCCCAAAATTAAAAACATTTTATCTGGCTCAAATATAGATAGCGATAAAGTTCTTCTGTTAACTTTCTCTCGTGCATCTGCGCAAGATTTAAAGCAACGGTTTGAAGGCGAAGAAAAATCACCTAGGATATCCACTCTCCACTCACTGTGTCTATCATTTCTTTTAAGTGAGGACAATCATGACATCCGAAAACGTGTAGGATCAATATTACTGGATTTTGAAAAAGATGTTTTGATAGCAGATATTAAACAAAAGGCTCCGGAATTCGGGAAAAGACAAATAAAAAAGATGCTGGATGAATTTAGTGCTGGTTGGGCAATGTTACCTCATGACGAAGTATTTGTTGAAGATGGGAATAAGAGAAAGTTTAAAGGTATCGTAGTTGGTTGGCTTGATGAACATGAGGCCGCAATGATGGAGGAAATTGTTTATCATGCTGTTGATTTAGCGAAAAAGATACAATCCTCATTTATAGATGATCCTGAATACATCTTGGTCGATGAGTTTCAAGATTTAAACAAACTAGAGCAAGAGTTTGTGGGTCTTTTGTCTGGTAAATCGAAGTTATTGTTAGTCGTTGGCGATCCCGATCAATCAATATATAGTTTCAAGTATGCTCATCCGAAAGGGATAAACGACTTCTCTAGTAGAGATGAGGTTGATTCTCATTCGCTAGAATATATCGGCAGATCGTCAAAGAAGATAATCAATTTAGCAAATGAATTATTAAAACAAGCAGATCCGAGAAGGACAAGTTTGCTTAAGCCGTTGCCAGATAAAGAAGATGGTTTAGTGAAAATACAACGATTTGATACTCAAGATCTAGAATTTGAATCAGTTTTTAATGAAATAGATAACATTATTTCAAATGGAGAAAAACCTGAAGAAATTCTTGTTTTAATACCTAGAAAAAAACTTGGAGTTGAGTTTGTTAAGTATGCAAACGATAAGCTGCAAGGAAAAGACTATTCCTATCACATTACCTCTAAAATTGACTTCAGTCCAACAGAAAAAGAAAGGATACTATTATTTGGCTTATTGTCCAATCCTAAATCTGTCTTACATATTCGATCATATATTGGCTTGCAGGAGGACGACCATAACTCAGCAGAAATTGAAACTATAAAAACTAAGTACGGGAGTTTAGTAGAAGCATTAAATAAGGCAAACCCTGATGATTTTGATACTAGAAAACAAAAAGTGAAAAGAGTTTGTGAAAAATTAATTGAACTTAGAAATTTTTTGAATTCTCGTACTGACAATTCTAATGTTCAAAAAATTATTGATGAGCTTTTCCCTGAGGACAATATAGAGCTGAGTGATTTACGCAAAATCATCAGCTCATTGATTGATGACAATGATACTGTTAGCAAGTTGTATTCTAAGCTTGTCGACTACATGAGAACCATACGGAGTAATGATAACCAAATAAAGGTTATGACTTTGATTTCGTCTAAAGGGCTTGAGGCTAATCATGTCTATATCCTAGGGTGTAATGATGGCAATATGCCAGGAAAAAATAGATCGTCATATTTAGACGATCATCAGAATAAACAAGAACAGCGAAGACTACTATATGTTGGAGTTACAAGAGCTAAAAAAGTTTAACTATAACTTGGTGTCAGAATATTCCATTTGAGCAGGCTATGGGTAATAACACTTCATCTGTAGGGGTTAGAACTATCAATGGTAAAAAATACAGTAGGGTTGGTTTATCAGAGTTTTTGCAAGATATTCAGTTAGAGAATATTTAAAAGAATATACTATGTCTAAATATTACAACCCAAATCGCAAACGAAATCTGTATGATTCTCATTCCTTAGAACCATTTCGAATAAGTCGAAGTAAAATCGACTTGTTTTTAAATTGCCCACGATGTTTTTATCTTGATCGACGACTAGGTGTTGGACAACCACCCGGATATCCATTTTCCCTTAACTCGGCTGTAGATAAACTTCTCAAGAAAGAATTCGATATTCATCGTGCGGATGGGACAACTCACCCACTTATGAAGCAGTATGGAATTGATGCTATACCACTCTCTCATGAAAAAATTGACGAATGGAGAGATTCTTTGAGAGCAGGTATAACTTTCAAAATTGATGGTGAAAATATAGTAATTACCGGTGGCGTTGACGATGTGTGGGTAGCTCCAGATGGCGAGTTTATAATTGTTGATTATAAGGCTACTTCAAAGGAAGAAGAGGTTACACTAGATGCTGACTGGCAGATTGGATATAAACGCCAGATGGAAGTTTATCAGTGGCTTTTCCGCAAGAACGGATTTCGAGTATCTTCAACTGGTTACTTCGTTTACTGTAACGGGAATACTGATCGTGAAGCATTTGATGGCAAACTAGAGTTTACGATCAAAATAATCTCCTACACAGGTGATGATTCTTGGGTAGAGGGAAAAGTATTAGACGCAATTAAATGCCTAAAAAATGATCAGCTCCCTGAATCAGGAGAGGATTGTGATTTTTGTAAGTATCGTGAGGCAGTAAAGCAATTTGAAAAATAGTATGGCAAAAATACCTTCACATGATAAAAATAGTTTTTTAGACAAACAATCCATTAGCTTAATTGAGAATATACTTTCTTCTCATGGCCGAGTTATGCCAAAGTTGGAGTCAAGCGATAAGTGGCCAAACATTGATGGTCATGTAGAAGTACAGAATGAGCAAAATGTAATTATTGGTCGTATATATGCTCAGGCTAAAACTCTTCCAGCTAAGCACAAATTAAAATTTTCTTGCCCCGTTGCATTTTTATCAAACTGTGAACTTGACCCCTGTTTACTGTTTGGTGTTGATAATGAAAACAGCAAAGTTTATTGGCTATATTTTGATGCCTTAACGGTTAAAAAATTTAATTTTAAGAAAAATTTGCATTCGAAAATTATTTCATTTGATAAAGATCAGTATTTTGATAAACAACAAAAGTCTTATATCTCTGAATGGAT
>CAYOMO010000043.1:0-11176 GCA_964405065.1 uncultured Gammaproteobacteria bacterium | reverse complement strand
ACATCTGGCTTAATTAACATATTGTTAGTCCTCCGACTACTTTTACTTTTTTGACTTCGTCAAAAATGAAAGGTTCTTCGATGTGAGCGTTATAATCTCTCATTAACGCGAATGAGAAGGTTCTTATCTTGGCGAATTTTTGAACGTCTGGTTTGATAAGCATAATAGGTTATGGCGCGTAGCGTATAGCAGATAGCAAAAAAAATGACTATTCGCCATTTGCCATCAGCTATAAGCAATTATTGGCGATTGTATCAACATATTGTGTGTTTGTCGAGTGTTTTAATCCTATATTTTTTTCTATTAACAATATTTCCCCTTGTCATGCTGAACTTGTTTCAACATCTTCCAAGTATGACAAAAAATATACTATATGATAAAAAATTTAAGGGAGGAACGACTTGATGAGATCGGTAACTTTTTGTGTCATCTGTTTGATCGGTAATCCAGACCCAAGTACCGGTAAACTGCTTTCTCCACCAGCTCCAGCCTGAGTTCCATATAAAATAAGTCCCGCAGCCGCAGCATAAGCCGGGGAATCTATTTCATCAGTCAGCCCAACAAAACCTTCAGTTTTACCCATTCTAGCTGGATATCCCAAAGTATATTTAGCCTGTTCTAAAGTCCCAATAGCTAAAGCTCCCCCACCCGAAATAACCAAACCAGAAGGTGTCTGGGAACCAAATCCACTCTTTTTAATCTCTTTACCAACAAATTTAAAAATTTCTTGCAAACGGGGTCGAATGATCGAATCCACCACCGCTTTACGAGAGATTTTCTGAATCTCCTCAGCAATTCCTAAACTTTTGACATCCAACAACTCTTCGTCTTTTTTACGACTACTACTTTTTTCCTCAGGAGCAGCCATCACTGGCTGTTTAGGTTGTCTCCCCAACCACTGTTTGATTTTTTCCGCACTGTCTAGAGAAATACGCATACCAACAGCAATATCAGATGTCACATGTCGTCCTCCCAATGGAATCACAGCTGAATAGGCAATTGCACCGTCGACATAGATAACGATATCCGTTGTCTCCCCACCAATATCCACCAATATAACCCCTAACTCTTTCTCAGTCTCCGTCAGTACAGCATGTGAAGAGGCAACTCCAGAAAAAACTAACTCCCTAACATCCACGCCAACCATCCCAATACATTTAACCAGGTTGCGAATTGCCGTGGTTGGCCCAGTAATAATATGTGTATCAGTCTCAAGCCTAACACCAGTCATCCCAATCGGATCATTAATCCCTTCTTGACCATCAACTGTAAAAGTACGCGGAATAACATGGATAATTTCCCTTGATGATGGCAAGGCAATAGCCCGAGCTGCATCATTAACCCGAGCAATATCATTGGGCTTTATTTCACCATCTGGCTCTGCAACTGCTACTACCGCATGAGAATTGATACTTTCAATCTGTGGCCCTCCTAAACTAACAAAAGCGTTTTGAATTGATACACCGGCCATTCGCTCAGCACTTTCGACACTTTCAGTTATCGCTTCAACTGCGGCTTCAATATCGACAATTTGGCCTTTTTTTACCCCTTTGGAAGGTGCTGCTGAAACTCCTATCAGATTCATCCGACCGTCTTCACTAAACGAACAGATTAATGTCGCAATTTTTGATGATCCAACATCTATTCCGCAGATAATTTTGTCTTTAGGCATTAGTATTAGTTAATTAGTTAATCAGAAAATTAGTTAATCAGATTAGATCTAATTAACTAGTCAACTAATTCACTAATCAACATATTTTCCTTTCTTCTATTGTACTTTGTCTGTGAAAAAAATGCATGAACAAGATGTTCAACGCTTTTCCGGTGCGTATATAACTACTGGCTTGTCAAAACGCAGGTCAATTTTCACGACCGATTTTGAATTCATTTTAGCTTGCTTCCAGATTAATTGTAAAGATGCGATTTGACGCTCCAAACTCTGACTGACAGAGAAGATGAACTCCTGAGCACTTTTAATCGTCAGTTTATCATGATCAAGCTCGATTGATTCTATAGACATCGCTTGTTTTTGGAAAAAATCAATGATCAATAAAAGCTGTGAGATTGACTCTGCCCCAATATTATCACCAATGTCAAACCGATCAGCCACATAGTTTATTAAAGGTAAATCTTCTCTAAATCCTTTGGCAAAACCCACCCCTTTACCATCCATCAAAAAAGTCTCACCAAAGGTAACTATCACTTGAGGCGACGGGCTAAGAGATGGAGAAGGCCTAGCCTCCGAAGTCGAAGGAGTAGCTTCTAATACCTCGATCGGCAGGGGTGAAGGAGTAGTTTTTTTAGTAACCCTAAAAACAGCTAGTGGTTTACGCCCAGATACACTAACTATCACACCTTTTGGAAACTGACGTTCAATACGGGACTCATTGATACAGGGAAATTCTGATCTCAATTTTTTATCAATTTCCTGTGACTGCAACCAATAAAAGCGGATCCGCTGCTTTTCCAAAGACTGTTTTATCTGGGATTCATTGGCACAAGCTAAATCATCAAGTTTGATCGAAAAATCAGTCTTTACCTGAGTAAAAAACCACCAACCAAATACAATCATCCCAACAATTGCCAAAAAAATACCCAGAATTTTCAGGGTTCGCAGACGAAACAGACCGAATTTTTTCACATTTCCAGCTCTTGAAACACGAGGACGACGTCTAAACATATTAATACTGCGTAGCCAATACTACCTGGGCAAGCCGGGATGCTCCATCAGCTACAAAAAACTTCTGACTATCCACACTCCCATAAAATCTTTCTGGAGCTTTCAACATAGATGAAATCCGATGAAAGAAAACCTGTTCAGTGATCTCACCTTGAGTCAAATAATCCCCCAACTTCACTTTTTGAAAAAATTTGGCATTTTGCAGTTGCTCTTTTTGCACCGATACCGGGATCGGTATTACCAAAGCCGGTTTCTTTTTTAAAGCGAGTTCATATAAAGTATTCATACCACCACGGGTAATGACCAGATCTGCTTTGGCTATCACTACTGCCAGATCTCGACTGTCATACCATTTAGATACAAAATAGCGACTCGGATCGGACAATTTAGCTTTCTCCTCAATCAGATAGTCATAATCATTAAACTTAGAATCACCCGTTTGATGAACTATCCGGTACATTTGAGTCAGTTGGGTCAGATTTTTTCCAATTAATCGGTTGATAAAATGAGATCCCTGATTGCCTCCTAATATCAGCAAAAGCGGAGTTTTTGTATCGTGTTTAACAAATTCGTCCAACTCTTTACCAGCTTTTACCTCCGTGAGTATTTCCTGACGGATCGGATTACCAGTAACCTCAACCCTCAAATCATGATTAAGCGACTTGATCGGAAATGCCAAAGCAATTTTGGTAGCAAAAGGTAAGCTTAACCAATTGGCCAAACCAAGTCGTAAAGTCTGCTCATGAATCACGATTGGAATAGACAGCCACCATCCCCAAAAGACGATCGGAAAAGCTAAATACCCACCAAATGACACTATCACATCCGGTGACTCTTTCATTAAAAACCAAAAACTTTGAACAAACCCAATTGGTAATTTTAATAATGAAATCAGAGTCCAGATAGAAAAATTACGCGACAATCGACCGGAAATCATGGGAACAAATTTAACTCCCAAAGCTGGTAATACATGTGACTCAATTGAACCGGTTTTGTCCCCTTCACGAGTCGATTTACGACCAATATAAACCAATTCCAAACCTTGAACAGATTGAAGTGATTCAGCCAGTGCCTGAGCTGGAGTAAAATGGGTTCCGGTCAAAACGATCTTCATAAAGCTAGTATATTATACGCTTGAAGGAGAAGATTAGTTAATTAGTTAATTAGATTACTAGTTACTTTTACAAAACATGTTTACTGCGGGAGATATTCAGCAAAATACCAATTGCTACCAAATTGACCAGCAAAGCCGATCCTCCATAAGAGATAAACGGCAATGGAACACCCGTCAGTGGAATTAAAGACACCATCGCCGCTAAATTAATAATCGTCTGGGTTGCTATCCAGGAGGTCAAACCAAAAGCCAATAATTTGCCAAATCCATCATTTGTTTGTTCAACTATTTTAGAACATTTATAAAGCAGTAAAATAAACATCCCAATCAAAAAGGCACTGCCAATAAATCCTAATTCCTCCCCCACAATGGCAAAAATTGAATCAGTCGTCACTTCAGGAATGTATTCAAATTTTTGACGAGACTGTCCTATCCCCAATCCCAAAAAACCTCCAGATCCCAATGCAATCAAAACCTGAGAAATATGATAGGTATATCCCTGTGGGTCAGAAAATGGATCTAAAAAAGCCAACACCCGCTGCTTTCTGTATGGAGTAGATAGTATAAAACCGACAGCTGCCAAAATCGCAAATGGGATCATTCCAGTCAGATATTTCAATTTAGCCCCGGCATATATATACATCGTCAATGCAGTCAGAAAATATACAACCACCGAACCTAAATCTTTTTGTAACACACCTACTATCAAAGAAACAGCTCCTACCACTAGTACAAACGGCCCATTTTTAATCTTTTTTTCAAACAAAGCAGCAAAAAAAATAATACTTGCCAGCTTAATAATCTCTGCTGGTTGTACCGTCACCGGCCCCACTTTTAACCATCGATGTGCTCCTCCGGCATTTACTCCAAATTCCGGAATAAACACCGCTATTAACATCACAAAAGCCACAATCAAAAAAGGTAAAGCTATTTTTTTCAGATGATGAAAATTAAATTTAGAAAAGAAAAACAAAGCACCTGATCCAAGTAAGACCCAGATCAATTGCTGACGAATATAAAAATATTTATTCCCAAAATCTTTAAATGCCTGAACAACCGACGAATCATAAACCATTACCAATCCAAAAATTACCAATATAGCTACAGTTAAAAGCAAGCCAAAATCCACATGCTGTTGTTTTGGAATTGATACTGAATGAATAGGTCGGGCAAAACGGCGCATCATATAGATTATAAACGAAGTTTGAAAGCTTTGCTTATAACCAAGCAAGAAAGATACTAGTAGTATCAAAAAAACCAAACACTTTATTTAAGCAAAGATAACCACAAACCAAAAATAGCAAAGATAGCTCCCGCTAACCAAAATCGAGCCACAATTTTTGGCTCTTCCCAACCGATAAATTTAAAGTACATATGAATTGGCGCCAAAGGAAATAACTTACGTTTCAATAATTTTTTGCTCAATATTTGAAGCAGCGATGAAAGCAAAATAATAATATATATTCCACAAATAATAGCCAACCCAATTATTTTCCCAGTCGATAAGCCTACCACCGCCAATGTAGCTCCAAAAGCCAGTGAGCCAGCATCTCCGAGATATATTCGAGCCGGAAATACATTAAAGTACAAATAGGCGATCAATGTTCCTATCCAAACACCCACAAAAATAGATAAAGGTTGATTAAATACAGAATGAGCCAATACCAAAAAAGCAAACAAGCAGATAGTTAAAAGCCCGGTAGATAAACCATCCAAACCATCCGAGATATTATAAGCATTTGAAAAAGAGACTATTATAAAGGCAGCCAAAGGAATATACCACCAACCAATGATAAAGTTATCTATCCCAGGGATATAAAGGTTATTTATTCCAGCAAAACTATACAACATAAAAGCTGCGATGATTGCAAATACGGTCTGAAAGAAAAAAATAGTTCCCCGCCCCAGACCATGGAATTTACCACTACGTTTGGTAATCAACCATTTAACATCATCGACTAAACCAAGTGCACCAAAAGACAGCAAAGTAAAAAGCGGAATGATCAGGCTTTGGAAATCAACCAGAGGAACAAAATAAGCATACAACCCAGTCAAACTAGTCAGTATTAAAATCAGTAAAATTCCACCTCCACTCGGAGTTGATTCATCGTTTTTCATTAGCTGATCATGAATCGGAGTATCAGATCCAAATTTATGAATATCAGAATGTTTTTCGTATTTTCTTTTCAAAAAAAAGAGTAAATCGATAAAAGGCACAATCAAAAATGCCGTGACAACAAAGGCGATCAAAACCAGACCTAAAAGCTCGAGCATATTTATATAGTACTCTTTTTCCCTTCGATTTTCTTGACTATTTCATCCATCCGACTGCTTTCATCGCCTTTAACCAATACCAGATCACCTTTCCCAATGATCTTTAGCAACCGGCTAATCATACTTTGATTAGATAAATTTTCTTCCAATCTGCCTTCATAAAAACCAAGTTTTTTAAGTTCATCGGACGTATGCAGTGCTTCACCGCTGCCTGATAAAATTATATCGACATGCTCCCGAAATAGTTTCTGCCCTAAATCGCGATGAACCTTTTCCGATATCTCACCTAAACCTTTCATTTCACCTACGACCACTATTCGCCGCCTGGCAGGTAACTTATTTAATATTTCCAATGCATCAGTCCAAGTAGTAAAATCACCTCCTAAAGTATCATCTAAAATAGCCGCACCACCATATCCTTCAACTAGCTGCAATCGGTGATCAATAGTGTCTATTTTTTCAATAGCCTTTTTGACTGAAGTCAGAGGTACCCCATTTTGAACAGCTAGCGTAGCAGCCGCCAACAACGCGTTCAACTGATTTTTACCCAACAATCTAGTTGCTACCTCAACCCGTTCAACTCCATAATTTAATTCAAATATTGTTTGTGCTTGAAAAACCCTTACATTGCCTACCCAAACATGACAAAATTCATTATCATAACCAAAAAACCAACAGCTATTATCATCTGAAGCTTCAGTATTCGAGGCAAAAGACTCCCCTATCTTTCGAATAGCTAAATCATGCCAGTTAGCGATTAAAATCCCATTTTTCCCCATACCATCAATCATGCCTTCTAAAAATTGCAGGTATTGCATCTTGGTATTTTGTAAAAAGGAGCCTGTCTCGCTTTTAGTATCCTGAGGCGGACTTCCGGTGGCAATAATTGTTTGTGGTTGGATAAAACTAAATACCATTGGATCATATAAATAAGCATCATCTGGTACTGCAAAAATAGCTTTTTCGATATTTTTGTTGATTTTGAGCATTGTTGAAGCAATATGAGACTGCCAAGTTGTATCCTCTCCAGTCATTACAGAAGCAAAAGCTGGCATTTTTTCCAGTAAAACTGTCTCTGCTGCCCGCGCCGTAATAGAATTAATTCCTGGACCAAATACAAAAACCACCTTTTCAGGAGGGATAAATTTAGAAAACTGCCTCATTAAAAATAACTTTACTTTTTGAGAATGTTTTTTTATAAAACTAATTCGTGATATATCGTTGTTCATACTATTTGAATGGATTTAGCCCGAACAATTATAGACAAGACTATCTGTTTTTTAGGATTAAACTCCAAAATATTAATTTCTTCAACTACCCCTTTTTCCCACACCCTAATTGTTTCAATCAAACCCTGAATCCCAAATTCAGTTGGCAATACTTCACCAATAGTAAAAAACTCGGTTGAAGTAAAAATCGGCTGTACCAGCTTACTTTTTTCAAAATATTCTCGCAACTCTTTTAAACTAACTCCTGAATCAATCTCTAAAGATACCTGATCAATCCCCATTGAACCTATTACAAATTTCCCTTTAATTGCACTAATTTTGATCTGATGGGTACGGTTTTTTATCACTAATCCATCAATCTTCTTTGCTCGCTTAGGCACATCTATAGTATCATAGCCCAAAACTTTGACAGAAATACCTAGCTCAAGTGCACTATCCAATGCTTTTTGTAATTCCATCTGAGTTGTCGCAATATAAAAAGCTTCTACCTGAATATCAAGCAGTGATCCAGTATGATAATGCAGACTTTCATCTCGCTTGACCCTCGCTTCACCCAGTTCTGTAATTAATAAATCCCATTTTTGATTTGTCATCATTGAATTGGCAGGTGCTATTTTTGTTGGGACAGTGTATTTTTTACTGCTTCATGATCAGACCAAGGAGTTTCTTTTTTTCCATCATAGTTCATACTTTTTTCATGACCTTTACCAAAAATCCCAACAGTATCACCTTTTTTAGCAATCTGATTAATCGCCATCTCGATCGCTTTGCCTCTGTCTCCTTCAATATAAACATTTTTTCCCAACTCTCCTTTGGCTTTTTGAGCTCCCTCTAAAATTTGAGCATTGATCTGATCAAGCTCTCCTCGAGGATCTTCAGATGTAATAACTGTAATATCAGCAAATCGGGCCGAAATTTCACCCATCAACGCTCGCTTTTCAATATCTCTGGCTCCAGCAGCCCCAAAAACTGCAATCAATCGACCAGGCGTCAATGATCGAAGTGCTTGCAAAGCCTCTTTCAAAGCATTAGGTGTATGAGCAAAATCAACCACAATTTTAATACCTCGAGTATTTTTTATTTCATTCATTCTTCCTTCAAGTGAAGAAAAATTTTCCAGAGTTCGTTTAATTATTTTTGTATCAACTCCAAAATGCACAGCCACCGCCGAAGCAGCCAAAGCATTTAAAACATTGTATTGACCTGGGATTACTAATTTAAACGGAAATTTGATCGGGTTAAAATCAGCTTGCTTAGTTAAACCAAAGCTCACCACCTTACCCGATGTCAATCGACATAATCTACCATAATGATCTTCTGTTCTATTTAATATTGCCAACTTGACCTGTTTAATTAATTTAGCTTTGGCCTGGAAATAATTTTCCCACGTTTTATGGTAATCAAGATGTTCATGGGTGATATTGGTGATCACTCCGACATCAAAATGAACTCCCCATGCCCGATATTGATCGAGTCCATGCGATGTCACCTCCAATACCAGCATCTCCTCTCCAGCCTGAGTAGCCATTTTAATAAATTTTTGCAACATTAATGGATCAGGATTGGTGACATGAAAACCAGTATCATAACTTTTGCCAGCAATCTCAGCGTTGATAGTTGAAACCATTGAAACTTTTTTACCAGCCGTTTTTAAAATCTGATAGATCATATTAACTGTAGTCGTTTTACCATCAGTCCCAGTCACCCCAATAACCGTCATCTGACGGGAAGGAAAACCATAAATCACATTGGCCAACACAGCCGTTGGGAGATGTCTAAATAGATTGATAGCCTTTTGTGGAATAATTTTGCGAACTAGTCTTTTCATTGATGATCAATATACCAAATCAGATTTATTCTAAAAAGGGTCAATTTTTAATACCGGCTTGCTCACTTGGCGGGATACCATAATACGTAAAAAGTTCTTTTGTAATATCAAAAAAAGTTGGCGCAGCAGTATCTGCTCCATAAATTGAACTCGTCGGCTGGTCATAACGAACCAACATAACAAATTTTGGATCATCTGCTGGAGCAAATCCGACAAATGAGGCAATCGTTTTAGTTGCATCATAATGTCCAGCAACTGGTATTTGGGCTGTTCCTGTTTTACCTGCAATTTTGTAATTTTCCACTCCAGCCTTTTTTTTATAAAATTGTGCCTCACCTTTATCAACAGCGGCAATCATCATCTGAGTGACCAATGCTGTAGTTTCCGGCTTTAAAGGATTGCCAATCACCCTAGGTGCAATGATATGTTTTTTTTCACCATCAATAATCGTATCTACAACATGCGGTTCATACATTACTCCACCATTTGCGATTGAAGCCACTGCTCGAACTAGTTGCAGTCCTGTTACAGATATCCCTTGTCCAAAAGTGGCAGTAGCCAGATCTATCTCTTTCCAGTCTTTTAAAGGTCTGATATCTGGCGATTGTTCATCCTGCAAATCAACCCCAGTTACTGCACCAAAACCAAATTGACGAATATAGTCAAACAATTTATCCTGTCCCATTTTTCGTCCAACAAAAACCATACCGGTGTTGTCTGAGTGAATAATGACATCTGTCATAGTCGGATTTTCCTGATACTTATTGTTCCAGGTCCGAATAGTATAATCAGCCACTTTTAATGGACCATTACAGATATCACATTTGGTATCTGGAGTGACCAAACCTTCATTGATCCCAGCTGCCATCACCAGCACTTTAAAAGTTGAACCTGGCTCATAGGCATCTGCTGTAAGGGGATTTCGGAGGTTTTGGCGAGGATACAACCAAGATTTAGTTGGATCATAGCTAGGTAAAGATGCCATCGCCACAATTGCCCCTGTTTTGGGATCCATTATCACCGCCGAGGCCCCTTTTGCACCATATCGCACCATTCCTCTTTGCAATGAATTTTCAACAATTCTTTGAATAGCCCGATCAATATGAAGTTTAAGTGTTTTTCCAGGTTTCGGATCTTTTAAAGTAAACTGACCGATTAAAATAGGCAGTCCTAAAGCATCTTTTTCTTGAGTTAAAGAGCCTGATTTACCTTTTAATTCACCATTATAATACCCCTCAACTCCGCCATAACCAATATCTTCACCATATTCATCCGAACCAACAAATCCCATAATATGAGCTGACGATGAACCTTCAGGATAAAAACGTTTAGTACTAGAGTCAAAGCCAAGCCCAGTCAAAGAAAAATCTTCAATTTTTCGCTTCAAAGAATTATCAACTTTCCGATTCAAATTAACCCAAAACAGATCTTTATTGAGTAAACTAAAAAAATAATCCTGTCTTTCTTGTAAATCGGCTTTTTCTTCTTCGGGTGTGGCTGCAATAGTGGCTGTTTGAGTCGCTAGCTTTTTGTCTTCTTCTTTAAAAATTTCGGCCAGTTTTAAAGCAGCATCTTTTTTATAACGGACAATCTTTTCCATATCCTGAGACTGTAAATTTTCCAATGTAATCTCAGTTTTGGGTAAAAATGATTGATTAATAATTCTTGGCTGGGCAAATAAAGTATAAGCTGGTTCACTAGAGACTAAAACTGATCCATCAGAAAACTGAATCTCACCTCTTGGAGCGATCATCTCTTTGGTCAAAAAACGCTGGCTTTCAGCTTTAGCTGTCAACATATCTCCCTGGACAATTTGCCAATAAAAAAGCCTTAATAAAATTAGCGAGAACATTCCAATGTAAATCAACTTAATAACTTGAAAACGCATATATGATTGAAGTTGGACGTTAGAATCTGGAAAATAGAAAATGATAGTGGAATTTTGAGGTTGGATCTAATTTCAAGATTCTAACTTCTTTTTCCAGCTTCTCACTTCCTTCATCTAACTTCTAGTTATTGTACCAAGAATACTAATGATTGAGTGCGATACC
>CAYOMO010000042.1:0-11358 GCA_964405065.1 uncultured Gammaproteobacteria bacterium | reverse complement strand
TTATAATATAAAACTTTGGGATTATAAAGATCCTTCAAAAATATGGGCGGAATTTTCCGGTGGGAATGCCCTTTCAGTTAATTCTCCAGGTGGAGGTTCATCTGCTAAATTAGTTGCCTTACTTTCACCCAATGTTGTCTGTAAAGACCGAGTTACTGAAGTTAAAATAGAGAATGCTGAAGTTGGAAAAGATTTTAATCTTTACTGGAAAGGAGATTTGGTCAGCTGGGCATGGCAAGGTAAAGCAACAGGGAGGACTTTTTCAGTGCCATTACAAGGGCCGGTTGACGGTTTAACTCTTGGTTCTAAATACGAACTGTGTTTAATTGAAGGATCTGTTAATCTCCCACCAGTAGCCCAATTATTTGCATGCCCAAATCCGATGGTTTTTGAGTATAAAGAAGGTAGCTGTTCCTCTGAATCGACAGCTACATGTAAGGCAGAACCAGACGTGATCTCCAATAATACTTCTAAAAAGCAAGCAAAGATTACAGGCACTAATTTTCCTGGAAAAGATTTTACTATTTCATTCAATAAATATCGAGGCGATTTAATTGATACTAAAAATCCATCTGCCGAACCTAAAAGATTTTCAGATATAGTCCCTACTTCCAACGGAACCGTTACTGTTGATACAGGAGAGCTTGCTCCCGGAAGCTATAAGTTTAATTTTTATCCTCAAACAGGTAATTTTGTTATTGATTCAGAACTAGTGTGTCCTGTTTCTACTTTTACAATTGATGACAAAGTTGAGACTGGCAATTCTTCAGGGGCAGGCAGTATCGATTTCAAATCCATAGTTTGTGATCCAAAAAGTACAAATGCTGAAAATCGCTGTGCGAATGCCTCGGGAGTATCTTGTGATACCTCTACTGGCAGAGCTTTAACCCAGGATGAGATAAATTCCGGCAAAAAAGGTAATGGTGTTTATACCGCTGTTGGCTGCGTCCCCACAGATCCCGGGCTTTTGGTAGGAGGCGCACTAAAATATATCATGGGTTTTGCCGGAGGGGCAGCTTTATTGATGATGATTTTTGGATCATTTCAGATGATTTTGTCTCAGGGTAATGCGGAAAATATCAAAAAAGGTCGTGAGCAATTTGTATCAGCTATTATTGGCCTCCTTTTTGTAATCTTTTCCGTTCTTTTACTACAGATTATTGGTGTTGACATTCTTGGTTTACCAGGATTTAAAAAATAGAGTTGTTTATCGTTAAGCGTAAATCGTCTATCGGAATTTTGTTTGTTATTAGTTTTGCAATTATTTTTTACTAGACAAATAGCGTTTATATGCACGAATTTTTCTTATAATTTTTTCCGCATGTTCATATGCATCTTCTTTTTCTCCTTGACCAATATATCTTAATTCAAAAGCTAAATACATTTGCGAAGTTGTCTCTAAAGTGGATTTTATAGCGATATCTAAGAAATGTAGATTATCTTTAGTTGTTGTACACCCCGATCCCTCAGCAATATTAGAAGAGATTGAGACTACTGCCCGACGAAGTTGGTTGGTTATTCCATATATTTCTTCTCGAGGAAATCTTTCTGTAATTTGGTAGATTAGTTTGGCGTATACGATCGCATCTTGCCAAATCTCCAATTGTTCGTAGTTAAACATTTGCGCATTATAAGATTTCTTTTATGCCTATTCAATCTCGGCTTGCGATTAATGATTTACGATTCACGATTCACGATATACAATGAACCTATGCTCAACAAACTGGCCCTCAATGTTCCCGGGATCTCAGGTGATACTAATATCCCCAATCCGGAAGGATTACAGTTTTCTGGACCGGCTCAGACATCTTTGGGTTATGTTTTATCTCAATTTCTGAATCTTTTCTTTACCCTGGCTATTGTGTTGTCTTTTTTGTATTTTGTCTGGGGGGCTTATGAATACATCATCGCTCAAGGGCAAAAAGAAGCGCTCAATAATGCCAAAGAAAGAATCCGATATTCACTGGTCGGATTTATTTTGATAGTTATAGCTTTTTTGATCAGTAATTGGGCACCCAGTATTTTTCCTTTTATCCGGTCCTTTTATGACAATGCCAACGTTCCGGTGATCCAGGACACAGGAAATATTCAGACACCACCATGTGAATCTGGGAAGCCATGCTGATATGAATTTAAAACTTACAATATTAATTGTAGCTTTATTATTGATACCAAAAACAACCTACGCTGCTACCGATCTGAGTGGCATCTATGCTTTTGGGGTGGTAAAAAGTTTGGGTGATTTGATCAGTTATTTAGTACCGACAGCGCTGATAATTGGTGGGCTGATTGTAGCTTACTTCTTTTTTACGGCTACTTTTGACATGATTATCTCTCAAGGTGATAAAAATGCCATTGCAGCTGCTCGCAATAAAATGGTTCATGCAGTGATTGGTCTGATTCTTTTGATTGTTTCATTTGTGGCTGTAAGAGTATTGCCGTATCTATTATTTGGTTCACAACCATTTAATATTTTTTAGAATTATGAATTGAGAATTAGGAATTACAAAATCAGTTTTCCTATATTCATAATTCATCATTCATAATTCATAATTTCTATATGAAGCTTGCTGGAACTTTTAATGATGTCATCGGCCGGGTATCTGCTCCGCCGGTAGTAGAAAACCTTAACCAAGGGGATGCTACAGGTGTGACAGGAATAAATAATTTTTTGACTACGATGGTTAGTCTGTTTTTTTTATTGGCCTCAATTGCGCTGGTCTTTATGGTGGTCTGGGGAGCTTACGATTATATTATCTCCTTTGGAGAAAAAGAGAATATCTCCAAAGCCAGACAGAAAATCACTTGGGCTATTGTTGGATTTATTATCCTCTCTTTGTCTTTTGCCATTTTCAAAGTATTGGAGCAGATTACAGGAGTAAAGTTTTTAGTAGTATAGGTATGAAAAAACAGTTTATAGTATATAGTTTATGGTTAATAGCGGTTTTTGCTTTGGTTTTGCCAATTACAACCAACTTTTTACCAACCACTGCTTATGCTGTGGCTCAGATCGGGATAAAACAGCCCTCTGAAAATGCTGGCGTCATAGTTGGCAATAGTAGCGCCGATACTTTGCTGGGAGGAATTTTTCGAAATGCCATCACCTTGATTTTTACAGTGGCTAGTGTCAGTGCTGTAATCATGTTTTTATGGGGAGCTGTCAAATGGATACTCTCTGGCGGAGACAAAGAAGCCATCGCTGCGGCAAGAAAAAAGATCGTTGCTGCATTAGTTGGACTGGTGATACTGGCTTTGTCTTTTTTGGTACTAAGCCTGGTTGGCGTCTTTGTCGGCATAAATCCGCTTAAAAATCTGAAAATTCCAGGCCTGGGTGACAATATCGGCGCCTCAACTACTCAAAAAGCCAGTGAACTGCGCAAGGGTGAAAGAAGTGGTAATTAAAAAATGAACAATAAGATCAGACAAACATTGATTATCGGATTTCAGATACTGATTACAGCTATGCTTTTTTTTAATACTGCTAGTTTTATCCCAGTGGTTCAGGCTTTTGATATAGCAGTACCCGAGACAATCCCCCAGCCGGTTAGTAACGCTGCTGAAGCAGATAAATCTACTCAAAATGTCTACAACACAGTAGTTTACTTGTTTTTCACAGTCGGGATTATTGGCAGCGTTATTTATTCAGTTTGGGGTTCAGTAGACTGGATACTGTCTGGTGGGGATAAGGAAAAAATATCGGCTGCGAGGAAAAAAATCACCACCGCGCTGATTGGATTAACGGTCTTAGCATTCTCTTTTATGATTGTTTATATGGTTGGAAAAATTATTGGGATAGATTTTGTAAATTTACCTCCAATCAAACCGCTAGGTACTCTTCGATAAGGAACATTCTTTTACTATAAGTTCTTATATTATTGGGCTAATTTGCTTTTTTAAGCCTAATTTGATATAATTATAGGATATTATGTTAGAAAAACTGCCAAGCAATAATTTTGCAGCTTTAATCTTAGTTGGGGTTCTTTTCTTTTCCCTACTGGCTTTCGTTCAGCCTGTTTTGGCTCAAACTACTTACAATCCTCAGATCGTTGGTGAACAACCTGCCTCAGGTATGTGGACTTACAATCCCGTTGTGGTCGGTGAAAAACCAGTTTCTACTACTCCTCCAATGTGGGAATATGCTCCCATCCGAGGTGTTGGACAAACAACTCAGTTTGGTGAATATGCCCCAATTAGAACTGTTGGACAGTCGACTGAATTTGGTTCTTATGAACCTATCCGAACTGTCGGTAATAATTCAACTTTTAATACTTATGAACCAATCCGGACAGTAGGACAGGTCACCCAGTTTGGTAATTACGATTCTATCCGCGCAGTTGGACAGAATACTCAATTTGGTTCTTATGACCCAATTCGACGGGTTGGCCAGGCAACTCGGTTTGGCTCCTATGATCCGATTAGACAAGTTGGTCAAAACACCTCCTTTGGTGCCTACGACCCGATCCGACAGGTCGGGCAAAATACCCAATTTGGAAATTACGACCCGATCCGGACTGTTGGACAAAATAACACAGCTCCGGCTTACAACCCGATTGTGATACCAAATCTGGAAAACAATCCATATCGATACAATGCTATTCAGGTACCAAATACTGGAAACTCGGGTGTGACGTACAATCAACCGGTGGTTCCAGCTGCAGGAAGTAATTCCACCACTTATAATCAGCCAGTTGTTCCGGCTGCTTCAACACAGCCACAGGTAATTGTAGTAGATCCTTCACCATACAGTAATATTCGTGAACTACCAAAAACAGGCCTTCGTTAATCTCAAGGTATTGACAAGGTTGTTTCTTCATGATTATGATTGATTTAATCATGAAAAAGCTTTCTGCCGCTTTTACTTCAGTAGCTGGATATTTTGCTTTTGCTTCTTCTGCTTTGGCTTTGCAGGTGAATACACCTACCAATATGGGTATTGATCCAAAAACCGCTCCCAGTACTATTCTGACCAGTGCTTTAACTATCGTTTATATCGTTGCTGCTTTACTGGTACTTTACTTTTTGATCATGGGAGCTTTTAAATGGATCACCTCTGGTGGTGATAAAGATGCTATTGGAAAAGCTCGGGGTGCTATCATAAATGCTTTAATTGGTCTGGCTATATTAGCTTTGGCTGTTGTGATAGTCATCGTTGTTGGAAAGATCTTGAATATTAATATTTTGGGCAACTTTACTATCCCCAACCTGATGGGTACTGCAACCGACATTTAATGTCGGTAAATTCTAAGCACTAAATCCTAAACTCGAGATAAATCTAATACATAAATTCTAAATACAAAACTATTTTTGAAATTGTTATTTTGATAATTGAATTTGTCTAGAATTTAGGATTTCGATATTAGAGTTTATTATGTTACTCTTAATTATATGAATCCTACTCCATTACCTTCTCTAGGACCAGAACCAGCTGGGATAGTTCAGTTGGAACAGTTGTTTAATAGAATTATCTTTTTATCAGTGGGAATGGCTTTTGTAGCTCTTACCATCTTACTGGTTTATGCGGCTATTAAATTTTTGACCTCTGGTGGGGATAAAAAAGCTCTTGGGTCAGCCTGGGGTGTTATCACCTGGGCGTTTCTGGGTATTTTTTTCCTGGGTTTAGCCTGGGTTGCACTGCTTTTAGTTCAAAGCTTTACCGGGGTTACACTTACACAATTTAGCCTGCAGTGGCCAGGAAATTAGTTAATTAGTATATAGTTTATGGTGTATGGTTTATAGAAGTCCTGCAGCACTACCATATACTATTTACCATATACTATAAACACATCCTGCTTTCACATTGAAAAACATACCCTTCTGAGGTACTCTTAAAGCAATGCCCCAAAGAAGTGATAAGCAATATGCAATAAGTGATAAGTTAAATTTTTATTCTGCTTTTCGCACTTCTTTTTGCTTATCTCTTATCACTTTTCTCTTATTAACTGGCTGTGTTTCTCCGGCTTTGGCTCAGGCTCCTCAAACAGCCGATCAAAATACCCAAACTGTTTTAAATTCGCTACTTAATTCATTTGCCGGGTGTTTGGTGGCCGGACAAACGCTGATCCAGGAAGAACCGTGTAGAAACGGATCACAGGCCTCTTTAAACGGTCAAATCAGCGGATTGGGACTCGTTGGCATGGGTATAGCGGCAGTTAGTACTCCTCCCCTGTCGTCTCAACAGGCTCTGGCCGATATGGGCGAATCTCTGGGAATTAAGTCAGCTTACGCCCAAAATGTGACAGGCTCGGGCGCCAATGTGATAGCCCCGGTCAAAACTCTGTGGCAGATTATGCGAAATTTTGCCTATCTGATGTATATCATCCTCTTTTTAGTAGTCGGGGTAATGATGATTTTTAGGCAAAAAATGAACGCCCAAACAGTCATTTCGATCCAAACTGCTCTGCCAGGGCTGGTGATTGGATTGATATTGATCACTTTTAGCTATCTGATTGCAGCATTATTGGTGGATTTAGCTTTTTTGTTGATTCCAGTTGTCGGGGTTATTTTTGATCAGGCTAGCCCGACTAATTTATTTAAAGGAAATCCTAATTTTATTCAAGGGACAGCTGTATCTCAGACAGCTGGGAATTATAATAGCCTGGTTGAATTATCACAAAATGCCAATATTTTTAGCTTTTGGAAAGCCTCTTTAGTAAATTTCGGATATACCTGGGATATATTTGGTAATCTAGGTAATAGTCTAAAATTTGATCTCACTAGCTGGAATGGAGTTTTGACAACTTTATTAAACTTCATTGTTGAATTTTTGAAATTTGGTGCCAATATCCTGGTAGCAGCTATTGTTATTATTGCTCTTTTTGTCCAGATGATTCGGCTGTTTGCGATGTTAGTCCGGTCTTATATCTCTATTATGGCTTATACCTTTTTAGGACCGATAATGATCTTAATGGCAGCGATCCCGGGTCGAGGAAAAGCGATCGAAAACTGGTGGAAGACTATTTTAGCCAATGCGCTGGTTTTTCCAGCTGTTTTTGCCGGATTCTTTTTTGGCGGGCTGATACTGGCTCCCAATGGCGCGATTGACCAGGCTCAGTTTGGCTCTACACTCCCCTTCTTTTCTGGATTACCCGTTCAGGTGATCAAATATATTTTAGGTTTGATGATCATCCTAGGAACTCCGGCTATTCCGGGTATGGTCAAAGAGGCTTTAGGCGTCAAAGATATGAAAGGCTTCCCGGAGATGGCTCAGGCCGGATTTGGAGTAGGTCAAAAAGTTGTTGGGACATTTCTGAAGAAATCTACTCCTTATGAATCAATCATGAAACAACGCGAAGCTTTGCGAGAAGCTTCTTTGCGAAATATGTACAATAATGATTCCGATTTATCACATTTAGCTCGGCCAGACTGGAGGGGTGGTGTCTATAATAATTTGGTAGCAAGGTGGCAGCCGAGTTTTGTGAAAGATGCTGGTGCCGCAGCTGGAGAGCGAGCTCGAAGATCTCGAACAGCCAGTTAATTTTTTTTCTAACCTTTTAGACCGGAGGCAAGGGCTTTCCCAACTTCCTCCATTAATTCTCCAAAACCAGATAATAAACCATGCTTAGGCTTTAAAAAGACATGCGTAAGCTCATGAATTACCCTCTTTGGTAGTGGGCCAAATTGTTCCTTCATTATCTGGGCTGCCTTGTGAGGGGTAATGTCTTCATGAGCTACCATGGTATTCAGGTTTTTTACCAGCACCTCCTGTTGCAGATTTTTTGCATGTTGCTGCCACGAATGTGTTCTGTTGTATTCTACAATTGCAGAAGCCCAGGCTCCTGTAACATAGTCTAGCTGACTTTCTAGATGTAAAGCAGCCTCATAATATCCTTCCTCTGTATAATACTCTTTGTCAGCAGTATCATCTGTAGACATATGTGGACGATAGTTTTTCTTGATTTCAGCCGTGAATTTAACAGGATCTGCCAATAAAACTGGATCGTTAAGCATTTGCATCAGAGTCCCTCTCAGTTTATCTCCAGTCTGCATGAGATGACTCCATCTTTTAACCCGATTGAAGACAGTACTGAACTGATCCACCATATCAAATCCAGATTCAAAGGCAAAAAATTTACCAATATCTTTGACCCCGGTATCAGCATAACGCCGCATAAATCTTTTACCAGGCTCAGCCTCACCGCTCTGCTCCAAAGTACGACCAAAAAATTGAGCTTTTCTCGCTTCTCGAGAAGAATCACCGCTAAAGCTTCCCTCAAAATCGATCAAATCCCAGTATTTTTCAAAAAATCCTCTATACGCTTTGTCCCATTCCATAGTAAACAAATGATTTTTAGCTCCTCTCATCTCATCAATAGCCACTATTTCATAATCAACTGCTAAATGATCTATCTGTTGGCTAAATGCTTTAAAAGCGGCTTGCTCTTCTTCGGTTGGATGTTTAGTTGGATCAGCATCTTGTTGCCTTTGTTTCAAATCTTCTTCCATTACTTTCTGCTGTCTTTTCATTTTATTGAGTCGGGCTCTCTTTTCGGCTGCAACTCGCAAATTAACTGGTTTAGCTTCACCAGAAAGATTTTCTAATTCTTTTTGCAGGATCTGTTTTTTATGAGGGTCAGTCTCTTTTTCCATCTGCTCCCTTTTCTTATTTTTATCTTTTTTATTAGTGCCTTCATAACGAGGGTCACTTTTTATAGCCCATGAGACAATAGGATTAAGAATAATTTGCCCACCATCGACATCCTTTCCAAATTCATCCAAATTTCGATGATCAGTTCCTTTGATATCTTTCTTAGCCTCTTCAAGCAACTTCTGTTGTTCTGGAGTCAGATCTATTTTTTTCTTCCATTTAATATTGTCCCAGTGAGTAGAAAACTGGAAAGAATGTTCGATCCTTTGAGCTAAAATCATTGAACGGTTTATTTCATAGATCAGTCGGTCTAACTGATTACCTGTACTATGCGTTAATGTAGAAACATCTTCTTCTAATGAACCTCTTAACTCTTTTTCATCTTCCTTTAGAATATGTACCGCTTTCTTAAGTTTTTCATTGGCTTTAAGACGCTCTATCACTTCTTTTGGCAGATGATAATCTTTCGGCATTGGCACATCTTTGCTGTATTGTTCGGCATGAACTACCCGATGCAGCTGTTTGATGGCATCTACCGGATTGTTACCATTTAGATCAGTTTTAACCAGTAGTACTTTGATCAACTCTTCATCTGCCGGATCTTTAAACATATCGATATATTCCGAATTTAATACTCTTTTATCAATTTTTGCCTTTTTGTAGAGTTCAAATTTCTTGTCTACTTTCCAGACACCCCATCTTTTATCCTTATCATTTCGTTCATCTTCGGCATAATATTTATACCACTCGTCTCTTTTGGCTTTATTTCTCTCGTCGTCTTCTCCCTCTTTTTTTTCAAAATTAAGTTTTCTAAAATAAGCTCCTCGTAAATTGGACCCTTCAGCTTGATCAACATCTTCAATCATCTCCAACATCTCAGTTACACCAGGCAGGACCATCATTGCCTCGTAATATTCTTTAAAAAAGTTGGTGATATTTTTACCTAGCTCTCCCGCATTTACAAATCGGGCATAAAACTCACAGGCATATCCGGCTTGCCTACCCCGAATCATTTCAGCAAATTTTCGACGTCTAGTCTGGTCAGATGCGAAAACGGTATCAATAGCTTGGAGAGCCGATTGACAAGCTTGGTTAAAAGTATCCGGGCTGACCCAGTCGTTTTCACCAGCCCGAAGAGTATCTTCAATAATCCAGTGGATATCTTTTTCTGAACGGGCCCCTTCCAAAGTCTGAACCAGATAGACTGCCCCTTTCCGCACTTGATCCAAACGCACCTGAGCTGCTTCAGCAGTATAAAATTTATCTTCAGCTGCCTTTTTTCTCTCCTCATATGCTTCGTAGGACTCATTTTCATCGGATTTGGGAGGAAAGAAAAAATCTCCTACAACAAAAGGCTTAATTTGTTCTTTTTGGAGTTGTTCAAATTGTCTTCGGCGCGTTCCAGGGATCTCAGGTCTTTCATAGAGATCTTCATAGTTTCCTTCTCGTGGAGTTGCTTGATTTAGATTTCTAAAACCTTGAATCATATCCCTGATGGCCTCTCTTCTTTGATCAGGGGGTAATTGATTAATATTATCAGCCATCTGATCTGAGGTAGGGACTTGGTTATTTTCCTGAGAACTAGGGTTTCCGCTCCCCGGAGGAGTATTTTCTGGTGTTGGATTGTCGGCACCGCGTTCATTAGCCATAGATACGTTCCTTTCAGGCTACTCTTACGCTAACCGTTTGTCGGTCTTTTTAAGACCTATCCTTCCTTCGAGGAAGGAAGCGACCAGTGATGTATATTGTACGCCTTATAGGATATAATTGCAAATTTTGACGATAGATGATGGAAGATTGAGGATAGTATTTGAAGATTGAAGCTGGATGATAGATCTAATTTCTATTTTCCATCTTCTACCACTATTTTCTATTCTCTAACATCCACCTTCTAAATTAATCGTACTTTCAAAGGGAAAATTAGTCAATTAAATTACTGAGAGTATTTCGCTTTAGCGACACCTAGTCCAGCACCCATACCTCCTGCTGCACCTGCTGCTCCCCAAGCACTAGGTCCAGCAGCTGCTAACCCAGCAATACCACCAACGTAAAGAGCTGGAGCAATTGCTCCTATCGCAGCAGATCCAAATATTAATGATAACCAAAATACTGGGTTTTTCCTAACTTGCTCGTACAGCCACTCCCCAGCATTTCCTTTAATAATGCCTTGTTTTTTAAGATTATCGATTTGAGTTTGAATATCCCCTCTTCTTTTAATTGCTACATCTATAGCATCTTTACCCCATGTTGTTGATGCGATAAATCTAGCATCACCTTCGGCAATGGATCCAGTTTGCAATCTACGAGTTATTAATTGTTCGGCAACCTGGACACGCATTCTTTCCACAACCGCACTGTTTGCCGGGTCATTTATCCAATCTTCAGCAGCCGTCCGGTTGGGGAATTTAATACTATCCGATCCCCTAAGGAGTTGCCATAAAACTTGATCAGGTCCTCCAGTTAACATCTCTTTATAACTATTATTTATACCAGTTCGGTCAAATTCTTTATTATTAGGATTCCACCATCTTTTATAGAAAACTCTATCACTAATGTCTCTCACCCAATAGTTATCTAAGTATCGGCCAAGCTTTTTCTCATCATCTGTCAATTTGTCTTTAGATTCTTCTTTTTCTTTTGCTTCTTTATCGATTAATTCTTGTCTGGCAGTTTCTAAATTTGTAACTTTTTGAATCAGGTAGTCTCGAGCTGCTTCAGTAAATACACTTTGAAGTTCACTGACAATCTGCTCTTCTGTTTTTTCATGTTTGCTT
>CAYOMO010000041.1:0-11443 GCA_964405065.1 uncultured Gammaproteobacteria bacterium | reverse complement strand
TAAAGAAGGTACTCAGGCAAAGGCCAATTGTTATTTCTAACTGACTCCGCATCTATTTTCTATCTCAGGGTTGGTGGTAAATGGCCCTCCATCAGATGACACTATCAAAAGAGCATTTAGCCTTTGTAGTCAAATTGATTTAAATGAGGGGTACAGCAGAGAGAACTGTTACGGCGGCTTTGGGAAAGAGTTTGCGGTATTAGCAAAAGACAGAGATATTCGAAAAATGGATCAGTTATCTGAACAAGAAATAAATCAGATTTACTCTTGGTGTGATTTAGCAGACAATCAGAGGGGTAAGAAATCCTGCATTAAATTTGCCATGAATTCTATTTACTGGGGGGGGGAAAATAGTGGGCATGGCGCGATTTCATTTTGTAATCAGGCAAAAAATGTAGATTACAAACAGTATTGTTTTACAGAGTTAATAGGTTCAGTAAGTTTCTACAATGATTCCCCTAGTTATCGAAAAGAATTTTGTACTGAAATACCTTTAGAAATGCAAGCACTTTGCCTAAATAAATTGCAATGAAAAGGAATTTTTTAAAATATTCGGTCATGACAGTATTCTCGATTTTAATATTGCTTATAAGTTCCTTATTTCTTGGCAATCTTTCTACTAAGTCATCCATTCAAAAGACGCGTCTATATAGTTCTACCAAGGAATATTCAGAGTATAAACAGCAAATCCAATCACTTGGCGGCGCACAAGCATATCACAAGTTTAAAAAAAAGAATCAGCTTTTAAAAACAACTGCCCAGCATAATTCAGCACATGTATTTGGTGAAGCTCTTTATTCTTCTCTGGGTCTTAAAGGTATTACGATTTGCGATGATGATTTTAATTATGGTTGTTACCATAGTGTAATAGGCAATACTTTGGGTCGTGAAGGATTAGATAAAATTGAAGAAATAAATGAAGAGTGTGCAACTACCAATGAATTCCTCAAATGCCAACATGGTATTGGCCATGGAATTGTAACCTATCTAGGTTACGACTCTGACAACTTGAAACAATCCTTGGAAATTTGTGATACCCTCAAAAACCGAGATCATATAGGAGGCTGCTTCACCGGAGTATTTATGGAATATAACTTTCAGACTATGTTATCAGAAGATGCTAAAATTAGAAATTTTGATAAGGAAGCGCCACTCTTCCCATGTGATACATTACCAACAAATTTTCAGGATCCATGTTTATTTGAGCAAGCGAATTGGTGGTTGCAAGTTCTTCCAGGAGATTTAACACAAAAAATAACTCGTATTGATCAGTATTGTCGCGATCTATCAGTTAATCAACATGAAGCCTGCTATACTGGGCTTGGCGTTCACTACCCTACTTATACCAATTGGGATCCCAAAGTATCTATAGATGGTTGTTTATCGCTTATTGAAAGATCTTCTCAACTGTTGTGTATTTATGGGGTTGCTTCAGATTTTAGCTCAAGAAGTGAATACTTAAATCAGGCCAAAGAGATTTGTAATAGACTTAAACCAGATGAAAAAATTGCTTGTTCAAAAAGATCTGGCTTAATATGAAAAAAAAATTTATATTATATGCTTTGAATAAAAAAAATCTCTTTTTATTAATAATCTTTTCTTGGAGTATTTTAGGAACTATATTTCTCTTTTTTCTCAAAACATCGGATCAATCAGTAGATCAATTAGCCAGTAAAGTAAAAATAAATTGCCAAAATGCAAAATATCGTCCAACCTGTTACGACAAAGAACTTTCCGCTTTGATGGAGCCCCCTAATAACCTGTCTATGCGTGATACATTTAAAGTGAGCTCTCTAATTGTTAAGGAAGATACTGAATATACATTCTGCCATGTTTTAGGACATAAATTAGCATCAATTGAAACGAAAAAGAATCCCTCTAAATGGAAGGACGTTATCGCTAAATGTCCCTCAGGAACCTGCTCGAATGGCTGTATTCATGGTGCGTTTCAGGAAAGATTTCGGCACGAATATTTATCGAGTGACCAGCTTGAAAAAATTAAAGCTGAGCTTGGAAATATCTGCAAACGCAGATCCGATTGGTCTCCTAGTGGGATTGAACAAGGTTCTTGTTATCATGCTCTCGGTCATCTTTTGATGTATGTGTCAAATGCAGATTTGGCTAAATCAGTTTCACTTTGTAAAGAGTTAGCTATCAATGAGTCTAACATCTCGTTCTCAAGCATTTGTCTGGATGGAGTTTTTATGCAGATATTCCAGCCTTTGGAAGCCGAGGACTATAGCTTAATTCGGGGAAAAGCACCTACAAAGGAAAATTTAACAGCTTTCTGTGACAGTCAGGATGCAGATGCCAGAGCCTCTTGCTGGACTGAGTCTTGGCCACTACTAGGACAGGCATTACGTACAGTTGCCGGTGTTAACAGCCTATGTTCACACCTAACAGGTAGAAAACAAGCTCGCTGCTATGAGTCAATGTTTTACATCATGCCTGTACAATTTAAACTCGACTTAGATAAGAGCTTCAATTTCTGTCAAGAATTCTCTCCATCTCTCAAAGGTAAATGCTTTGCCCAAGTTTCTCAAAGGCTTGTGCAAACCGACTTTAGTTATATTGATAAAGCCATTGACTTTTGTTCAAGGACTAAAGAATATGATCCAGGAGAGACATGTTTCGCTGAACTTGTTTCAAAAAATAGTTTTAATTTCCTCCCAGGATCCGAACAAAGTAAATATCTATGTTCTAAATTGCCCGAAAAATGGCAACAATTATGTTCCGACTAATCCAAAGTAAATACTCATTTAATATAGCATTGTTCGCACTATGTCTAATTATTTCCTTGCTTGGGGTCGCAATTGCCAAACACTTTATATATCCGAAACTAGCTTTTAAATGCAGCTCATTTAGCAATTGCGAAAATTCCATAATCGAAAAAAAACAGTTGATAAAATCAAAACTATCCTCCACTTCCCCTGATTTAGTATATGAAGAAATAAAACAAGCATATGCTTCTAAAAAAACTACCGAACAGCATGAAATTGCTCATCTTTTTGGTCAGATTCTTTACCAGCAGAATGATATAGATACGATTGGCGTCTGCGATAGTAAATTTGGATTTGGCTGCTATCATGGTTTTTTTATTGAAGCAATAACTGATAAGGGGATCAGTATCGTCCCTGAACTTGATCAGTCTTGTATCAGAAAGTTTGGGAGAATGGGCTTGGGTTGCCAGCACGGTATAGGCCATGGACTAATGGAATACTTTGGTCCGAAAAAACTAGTGCAAGCTCTATTGGTATGCGAGCAGCTTGACTGGAAAAAACCCCTTCTGGGATGTGCCGGTGGGGTTTTTATGGAATATTATTTACCTTTAAATGAACAAAATACCTCATCCCTTTCTACTGCTATTCCATTTGATCCGTTAAGTCCATATGGTGCATGTTATCGTGTCCCAGAAAGGTTCCGACAGGAATGTTTTTATAATTTAGGGATGTGGTGGAATCAGGTATTGAATAAAGACTATCAAAAAATGCTTGATTTTTGCTCATTAGTTAAAGAACCGCTGCTTCGTGAACATTGCTTACTTGGGCTAGGAAATGCTGCGGCTACAACCTCTTCACTTAACACCCAAAAGATTAAAAACTACTGCGATCAAACTCCCTTGCCATACGCGCAGACTATTTGCCGTGCAGGAGCAGCCTGGGTTTTTTTTACAACTCCTTCTGTAAAAGATCAATCTTCCCTATTATGTGAAGATTTACCCTCGAATCAAAGAGCATTGTGTAATAAAAAAACAAATATAATAGGTAATCTATGATATGCCATTTGCCTCAACTAGCCATGACAATTATTGAAAATGAGTCTTATCAATGATACTGTAGAATTGTAGCTATGATGTATCTTAGACTTTTTATAGTTTTAATATTAACTCTCGCTTTATATATACCACTAGTAGAATCTGCATTTGCCCAATATTATGGTGAAGGAGGATATTATGGTGAAGGCTCATATTATGGTGAAGGCAGTTATGATGGCGGGTACAGTGAGGGAGGATATTATGGTGAAGGCAGTTATGATAATGGCTATGCTGAAAATGGATATGCAACTTACGCAGAAGCAAGTTATGCTAATATGCCCCCCGGAGCATTCGGGCAGAGAGCTCCGGTCGGCTCTTGTACTGGGACTGGGAGTTCATCCAAAATAAGGCTCAATTGGACACCCTCACCCCGAGCAGATGAGTATTTGCTCTACTTTATGGATTCAGCGGTCACAACTACTACAGTTACTCCAGCCTATTGTGAGGATACTAGTTGGGATGAAAATGGCAACCCAACAGGTCAGACATGTTATCCCGCCGTAACCACTACTGTACCTACAGTTCAGGGAGGAACATCTGTAGGAAATATTTTATATTATGATTTTCAATCTGGCCCAGGTTTCATACCGGGTCATTTTTATAGTTTTGTTCTACGAGCCCGAAATATAAATGGATATAAAGATTCAAATACTCCTTCATACCCGACAACGGTGCCTGGTGGTTGGGGTCACAAGATTTATGGATGGGTACAAGCTCCCATATGTAACCCACCTTCTAGTTTTAGTTTGACTACTACGGCATCATGCCCGGTGGTGGGAGTATCAAGAGCAAACCTAGCATGGACTCCAGCAACTGGACCAAATATTACATATACTCCTTATTTTAGGCCGAATTCAGGCTTACCTGAGACAACCTTAGGCACAACAAATGGCTATACATACAATGTTGATAGTCCCACAATCACACCTGGGACAAATTATCAATATTTGGTAACTGCATCTAACTCATCCGGGACTACATTTTCAAATAATGGATGGGGCTCAGGAGTAGTTACACCGTATTGCAGTAATCCAACTGTTAATCTAGTGATTGACTCGGGAGATTTAGTAAAAACTATCAATAATGGCACTGGAGTCCAGCTAAATTACACGGTTACAAATAGTTATACCTGTACAACCACTTCATCCCCATCTGTTTCTGGAATCACTACTCCTTGGACTAATATTTATCCGGCAAATTCTGCTGTAACAAACCCAGGCTTCACTTCAGGTTCTGTTAGTCTAAATTTATATAATAATGCGACTTATCCTAATAGTAATTATCAATTTACTTTAAGTTGCACAAACACCCAAATTCCAAATTCAGCATCAAATCCAGTTTCAAAAACTGTTACTATTAATGTAAACGCAGAAAAGGCGCCTTTTATTCAGACAACCCAGGGAGATGTTCATTCCAATCAAAATATTAGAGTACCTCAATAAACCTCGCCGGCTTGCAGCAGATCTTTTTCTCCGTTACTATAATAATGGATGAAGTTTTTACGTATTGCCTTAGTTGTAATTCTTTTTAGTCTTAATTCTATATTTTTATTTGCCATATTTCAGACCCAGGTTCAGGCTCAAACAGTCTGTAACCCAGCTGATCGCAATCAGGGATTGGTTAGTAGTGTCGGCCTAAATGGCACTTTTGGCAATCCTACCGGGCAATGCGTAATTGATCAAAAGGCTGCCTATGTCAATTTCAAAGTTCCAAATTATAACGAACTCAAATCGGTATTTTTTACTCAAAATAGTAGCTCAATAAAAACAGTTATAGATTCAATTTCCACTCCCGGCTGTACGGGAGGAAATACTGTTTATTTAAAAAATTTAGCTCCGACTGGAAGAACGATTTTTAATGTCCAGTGCAATTTTACTCATATCGCTGATACAGATCCGACATATGGACCTTTAATGACCACAGGTACTCAACAAACTATCGTTATTTTTGCCGATAATCATCTGTATATTGATACCAATTTAGATTATGGCGGAGATCAGTATGGGCTGGTGATCGTTGCCAAAGGAGATATTTATATAGCGCCAACAGTGACCAAGATAAATGCAGTGCTGGTAAATGAGGGTAATGTTGTGACATCGTACACTGGCGGATCAATTTCAGACTTAGTTGCAAATTCTCAACAACTGGTGATAAACGGTAGCTTAATCAATTTATCGCAATCAGGACAAAGAATTTATTTTAACAGGTCTCTATCAGACAATAATATCCCAGCTGAAGTGGTCAATTTTCAGCCAAAATTTTTAGTTTTACTCAGGGGTATGATGACTCAAAGCTATACTATTCAAAGAGAGATTGGTGCCGATGAAATACCTTCAGCCAGTCTTTTCCCTTCACCGACTGGGATTCCTTCGCCATCCCCGGTAGTTAATCCTGGGTCAACCTTCGGAAATGCTTACTGTCTATTTGGAGTATATGACCTTTTAAACACATTGAACATAGCCTCAAATACCGACGTTCCTTGCAGTTAGTTTTTGACATGCATTAGTTGTTATGGCAATAATAGATATGTATGGTTAGATTTGGATATTTTGTTTTATTTGTAACAGTTTTTAGTCTCTTTTTCTTTCCCACGATGTTGTATGCTCAATCAACTACACCTTGGAGTTTTTACAACAATCCCAACTCAAGTAATGCTCTGGACATTTTTTACAATGGGGTGGGTGCTGCAAATCCAGCTATTAGGATCACACCAGGTGGGAACATTGGAATAGGTGCCACCTCCCCTGGACAAAAACTTCAGGTCGGTAAAGCTAGTGGCGGAGCTAGCGAAGGGGTTATTCGGACTTCAACCAATAATAATGCTGGCGGATCCAGAGAATGGGATTTTGGAGCAGGACTGACTGCTTTTGGCAATTGGGGATTTAATATTAAAGATACTGGGATGAGTGCTCCAGCATTAACAGTGGCTTTCAGTACTGGCAATGTCGGCATAGGGACTATCTCCCCGGCTTTTAAAACTCAGATTGATTTGGCAAATGCTTTAGGTTCGTCTAATGCCCTTTTTGATGGTCTTTTAATAAGGACTTACAACCAAGCTAGCGGAGTTGAACTGAGGCATGGAAGTGCAACTGGTTTTATGGCGATGAATCCTGACGCTGCCGGCTCAGGAGCATTGGGCATCGGGACAAAAGGCGCCTTTCCTATTTATTTTTATACTAATGCTGGTTTAAATGCTGGGACTGCTTCTACTACTGGGATTGCTATGACTGTATTATCAAATGGTAATGTCGGTATTGGCTCTACTGCTCCTGGATCAAAACTGTATGTCAACGGCACAACCAGAATAGAAGGAGCGATGGGAATAAATGGTTATAATCCAGGTAACTGTAATGCTGGGCCTCCAGCCGGAACATATGGTCTTTGCTTGGGCGGAAGCGGATATGCTCAAGTGTCATGGTCCCAAGGATCTGATATTCGTTTTAAAAAAGAGATTCAACCACTTCACAACTCATTGCAAAAAATACTAGCTTTAGAAGGCGTTTCATTTAAATATGATCGGACACTACCAAATGGAGACAAATATCCCGATACCACTCAGATTGGCTTTATAGCACAACAAGTTGAACCAATTGTCCCAGAAGTTGTCACAACAACCCCAGAGGGATATAAAGCCATGAGTTATGGGAATCTTACATCATTATTAACGGAAGCAATAAAAGAGCAGCAGATTCAAATAGAACGGCTCAAATTTTCAGATGAACAAATGTCTGATGAAATAAAGCAACTCAAAAATGAGATTGAAAATATGAAACAAGAATTAAAAGTATTAAAATCTCAGTAATAAAAATGCAATCAAATTCAACTCTTACTTATATTGCCTTATTTTTTTTTATTTTATTTACAATTACGTTGATGATTTTCTCCGTCCTGCTTTACCAAAACAGAACAGCACTTTCATCCTACTTAAACCAAAATAAATCGACGGATTCGGTTCCATCAGTTAATAGTCTTAGAAATACCTTGTTTGCAAACCAAACTGCTTCGTTTATTGGGATTATTACCAAAGTAGATGGCAGCTTACTACATCTTGAAAATTCCAGTGGTGAAACAGGTCAAGTTAAGATCAGTAATAATTTTTCTATTTTTGATTTATCTCAAAAAAATGGCGGGGCTGCACATGATATGAATTCGATCCGTTTAAATGAAAAAGTTTTAATAAATCTGGAAGTTATTGATGGGGAATACCAAGCCAACACTTTGACTTATACTCAGCCAAATACCATTTCCTCTCCTACTGCTTCTTCGTCAGCAAAAAAACTGTAATCCTTTTTACATTTTCATTATCTATAATTACTGTTTATATCCCAAAATTGGATAGCAGTATATTGAAATCAAAGATGTCTACTCTACCATCTGAATTTAAATCCGATCGACTATTTGTTCCCCTGAAATCCCCTACCAAGATATTAAAGTCAAAGATATCTACCTTCCCATTTCCATCTATATCCCCAATCTTTCGGACAGAACTAGCTGAAGGATTTGGACTTTCTACAACCGGGCAATTGGCGGTTGTAAGATTGAAAAGATCTCCTTTTATAGTGTCGCCTGAAGCGCCATTTGCCTCGATTTGATAAATATAACTAGTTCCGTTTACTGAATTATCATCATTTGTGGCGATTCCAGATGTTTCACCTATTTTTATTAAATCTCCCGCAGGCGATGTTGCCCGAAAAACTTTATATATCACAGCCTGAGGCACACTATTCCACTGAATATGATTTCGGGAAGCATTTCCTATACAGTAACTACTTGAAGAATCCAGTGAAATATTTGGTTTAATTGTTAATGGACTCGGTGATGGACTGACCGGCACCGGTGAAGGTGCTGGGTTTGGATTTGGCCAACCCGCTCCTGGTCCACCTCCAAAAAATTGCTGATTTTCTCCACACTTATCGATTGCTTTCAATGCAATATTTGTGGCTTGTCCATATGTAACTTGCTTGATAATAAATGAAACAGTAGTCGTACCAGCTGGGACATTGTAATCAAACGGCTGAGTATAGGTGGAGTTATTAATAGTGACACTGCCATTGTCAAAACCGGTGAATTTTATCTGATAAAGCTGATTTGACGGGACTTCAGCATTGGTTCCGGCTGTCAGGCTAACAGTCAAACCATTTGCCCCCATCACTGTTGGTTTGCTAAGTAATGGTTTGCTAGTGCAGTTCAGCGGTGAAGGAATAGTGCTAGGTGATGGAATTATGCTTGGAGAGGGTGATGGCGGGGGTTGGTTCCAATCTGTTAGCACTGCCTGAGTGACATAGATTGCGCCGGACTTGGCTGAGATAGAATGTTGAAAAGCTTGTGTCCCATTTAGATTGTAGAGTCCGGCTCCACCGACTGTGTATCCACCATTTGAGTTGTTCCAATAAACCCAGCCGTTTTGGAATTTTCTCAGATAAACTCCCGGGGAAACTTCCTGCATACTGGTACTAGGTTGGCCAATTTTTAAATTCCAATCCCGAAAGAAAGCTTCTGAGTCAAACTGTGGGCTGGTTAAAAGAGGAAAATAATAGACCAGTGTTGTTTTATTATTTCGGAATAAATTTAAATAAGCCGAAAGATAATATTTATGAAAATTTCCCTGCTCTATTTTATTGGTCTGATTGTAACAATATTCACGACTTGTTGAGCCACTACAGTTGACATTGGTATTTACAACAATCATTAAATACTTATTTAAACTGGTTACTACATCCAGCATGCTATTTATTTCTGTTAACCGACCTGAAGAACCCAGGCTGGCTCCAATCGGGCCCAGTGGATCTTCCCACATTAAACCATCTGCCCGGGGAGAAGAACCATCATTAGAGATCATAGTTCGGCTAAAATTGACTCCTTGCCCCCCTGAATTAACAAATAGGAGTTTATTTGGCCCAATTGCGGCTTTAACATCTCGCAAAAGATCCGCCCAAGATGCACCCCAATTGGCCAGAATTGCATCGGGGACATCCGCTGAGTTGACCCCGGGTATTGTGGGGGCAACACCATCTGCCAGAAAACCATCCATATTCATTTCATTTAAAGCTTGGGCAATTTTAGGTGCGATATATTGTCTATAGTAGGGATTTGTAATATCCAAAAAGTGACCGGGAATTCGATTGTCTTTTGTAGCAGGTAAACCTTTTTTATGGATAAAAAATGATTCACATTTTGCAGCTCCACACATACCATCCGTTTCGGCGTTAGTATAAATTTCGATAGCAAACTGTGGATCAAAACTTAACTGAAAAAAGACATGATAACCTATATATTTGATGTTGGGATTTTTTTGTTTTAATTTGGTTGCTATATTTATTAGACGCTGTCTATTCATAGTTGAGTTCGGCCCCTGAAGCACCGCACACTCCTCAAAAACCAAATTCGAATTAGATTTGGCCAAATAATCAATCTCCTCATCTGAGACATTGGGATCATTTTCTCGACCAATCCATTTAGGACCTCTTCTGTAGCAGCCCGTGGTCAGAGTAACTGGAATATCAGGATTTGTACCAATATTTGTTGCCCAGGGATCGCCAAACGGATTGTAATGAGATTCAAATGAAATATCAGCAGTTTCTGTAGCCTTAGGTTGAAATACTTGAGGATTACGGATCAGCCAGACCGAAATTAATATTCCGGAAATGATAAATAAACTAGTAATAACTTTTACTACCACCTCTTTAGGTTAGCAAAATTTCAAAGTTTAACCAATACTTATTTCCCGAAGTTTGAGAGTAGTAAATTGTAATCAAAAATATCAACTTTACCGTTACCGTTTATATCCGAACGTAGATTGTTATTTGGGAAATCCCCAACCATAAAATTATAATCAAAGATATCGACCCGGCCGTTACCGTCAATATCTCCGATCTTCTTTTGTGGAGAAGACGAGGGTATTGTATCCGGGCATTTTACAGCTACAATCGGGTAACTTGTCCCCTGCAACGCCTGGCCATTTGGCATAATTGCTAAAACAGCATAACTGTAGGCGTCTCCACCAACTACGGTATCATCATTGACAGCTATACCGGAAGTTTCGCCAATTTTTTGATCATTTCCGTTGATAGAAGATTTATAAATCTGATAATTTAAGGCTCCCGAAACTGACTGCCATTGTAGATGAATTCTCGAAACCGTATCAGTCAAACAATAACTGCTGGTTTGGGCTGCCAGAATATCTGGTTTTATCTCAACTACTGTTCCCTCAGTCAGGGTAGTATCATCAAACCAGACCTCACCCTGATTATTTCCACTTGTAACTACATAAAAATTGCCTGCACCACCCAGGCTACCGGTTGTAAAAGTGACTTTTATTTGTTGCCAATCGTTTGTTCCCAATGGAAGAGTGCTGTCATAGATATATTGACCTCCGCCACCGGAGGACATTACAGATTTAGAAGTGGTAGTTGTCCCCGGAGGGGCAAATGCAACTGTGAATTCAGATATGGTATTGTTTTCTGTTTTGACATAACTTGACCAGGTATATGTTGTATTGGGTTTAAATGTAAAATTTTGAAAAAGTCCAGGTGAACCATTTATACCTGAGCCAATCTTGAATGAACGCCTACCGGTTCTTTTGATGTTTGAGTCAACACTACCCCATTCTGGCTGATTTGGTTTCCAGTT
>CAYOMO010000040.1:5461-11640 GCA_964405065.1 uncultured Gammaproteobacteria bacterium | reverse complement strand
ATAACAGGCTAGTCTTACCCAACAGTCCACAAGGACGGTAAGGTTCGGCACCTTAACACATTGGGGTGTGGCAGGAGTAATCCTGTTAGCGAATTATCTCTTGGATGAATTTATATTAAAAAACCAAGGTTTTCTTGAACAAAAAAATTACTAGCTCATATCGGTGAACCCCAAACTAAATTTAAATTGTTTAGTGGGCAATACCGAGGGAATCCACTTTAGAGTGGACCCCTATCGACTTGTGTCTGAGCAATCAGACCTAATGTGAGGTACCAGATATTCTGGAATGCATGTAAAAATGCCTTTTCGACTTGAACAATCGAACTGTTAAACTCATATTACACGGCTAGCACCGCCAATGGCGGTTGAAGGTATAGTCAGGCCAGTAGGTAACTATTGGATTAATTCTGAGATTACATTTTGTAATTATCAGACGACAGCGATGTCGGCTCATCGTATCCTGGGGCTGAAGTAGGTCCCAAGGGTCCGGCTGTTCGCCGGTTAAAACGGTACGCGAGCTGGGTTCAGACCGTCGTAAGACAGGTCGGACTCTATCCAGTATGGGCGTTTTGATTCTTGAGGGGAGTTGTCTCTAGTACGAGAGGACCGAGATGAGGGAACCTCTAGTGTGCCTGTTGTCACTACAGTGGCAGCGCAGGGTAGCTACGTTCCTAACTGATAAGTGCTGAAAGCATCTAAGCACGAAGCAGGCCCCAAGATGAGTAATCTCTAAGACCCCAGGCAGACTACCTGGTTGATAGGGAAGCAGTGTAAGCATGGTAACGTGTTTAGCTTACTTCTACTAATGGTCATAGTTGAGATGTTTTGGCTCATTCCGCTAGTTGAAAAACGAATGGAATTAAATCAAAGCCTTCTAATAAGTAAGATATTCTGATTTGATCCGATTTCATCTGATTTAATCTGATTTATCCGAAAAGTCGTATTCACTTTTTTTAGTACAAATCTAAAACTTACAAAATTGCCCCTTACGGGGTTTTTTGTACAATAAATATATGCCGTTAAGACCAGAAGATCTCAATAAACTACAAGGCCTAAAAGCTCAACTTAAAGCAGGAGAAGCTGCAGCTAGAGTTAGACGGGAAGCTCCTAAAGCACCTCCACAAGCTCCAGAAATAAGACCCAGCCAGAGATCATCAGAACCAGACAGTGCCCCATTAGATCCAACTAAAAGAAGACGAAGTCGTTTTGTAGATGCAAATGAACTTTTTTCAGGAGAGGTTAGACCAGGGGATGAAGCATGGGATACTGTTAGAACGCCTTTATCAGAATCCCGAAGAATGGCTGATAGATACCATGGAAGGTATTACAGAAAAATTCAGGGCGGAGCACATCACAGGGGATAAGTAATAAATAGATATTTAAGTTTAGTAAGAAGCTCCGGAAGGGGCTTTTTTTTTGCTCAAAAAGATTTTTTTAGAATAGAAATCACAGTATAAAGTAACTTACGGATAGATGGGCTATCAAACAACATTATAAAAAACGCTAAAAAACCCCATAAACCTGCATGTTTTTCAAAAAAATTCATAGGAGAAATAACCAAATCGGTGCACACATACAAGAAATAATAATAAATGTAAAAACAGATATACGAATAAATTCCCATAAACCAAGCTTTTGTAATTGGTCTAGTAATTTATTAACATTTAAATAAATCATAATTCTATTCAATCATTTCCAACAGGGAGGTTAGCAAGCATATTCTTTGAAAAAAGTACAAATCATAGCGATTCCCATATTTTTTGCACAAAAAAACCACCCATCATTGGGTGGTCTAGATTGACCTAAATAATATAAAACTTAATTTCTTAAGCCTTTATATATTATATCACATCCATTTTAGCTTCAGAGGTTGCCTTTGATGGCATAAATTAGTACAATCTCTGCCTATGAGGATGACAGATGAAACTCCAAAAAATACCCAGAGCCGCTTTCCTGAGCATGAACAGCTTCTTTTGATCAGCTTGAAACTCTCTGATAGCGAGATGGGGAGTAGTGAAGACGAGGAATATGTCGAGGGTATCGAGGAAAAACTGATCCAAAAAGTCGAGGAACTCGACTTTGCTTTCTGGGACGGGCATGAATATGGAGGAGGATATGCTAAAGTATTTTTGTATACATCTGACGTAGATAAGCTTTATAAATCGATCTATTCGACTTTAAAAAAAATCAATTTTACCCCAGGATCTTTGATCATTTTGCAATACAGACACAAAGACATGGATCATTTTATTATTGATCCCAATAAGCTACCAGACTAGGAATTATGAATTAAAAATTATGAATTATGAAAAAGTTGTATCATTTCGTAATTCGTAATTCGTAATTCGTAATTCGTAATTCGTAATTTATAGCGTTCTCGCTGCTTTATCCAAGACAATCTGGATCTCAATTTTTCCGCCATTGGCGGCCAATTGTGCCTGGTAGGGGATATTTAAGATAGTACAAAGTTTGGTAAACAAAAATCCTTCCATTCCGGATCCGAGGGCCAGATGGGTTTTTTGACCAATCAATGGATTGTAAAGAATAAACAGATCTTTAATTTCACTCTCTGCAACCCCGGGGTTTGGCATACTTACTTTTAGATAAATCTTACGATCATTGTCCTGACTGGCCTCTAAAACGACAGATTTATAAGGAGTAGCCGAGGCTACAATGATGCCGATCTCCAGCATTTTTCGGATGATGATCCCAACAAATCTTTTTTCAATTGGCAGAGAATAAATAGACGGGGATAGGTCCAAATCTGATGTTTTGGATTCATGTAGTTTGACATAAGCGGCTTCTTTTGAATCCGGATCATCAAAAGTGACAGCTGGTGTTACCCCCAAAAAAGCCGAGAGCGGTAAAACTTCCGCCAGCTTTTGATGAGATAGGATGACTATATCAGCCAGAGTCGGTTTTTCAGATATAGCATGATCTTCCAGCTCTTGGGATAGGAAGATATCTTCTTCAATATGAGTAATTAGTCCAATATTGGCTTTGACACTGTCATAACTAGTTCCAGGCTGAACTCTAGCAAAAGCATCCAGCAAGGCATTTTTACGCCTGATAGCTTCACTAATACTTTCGTGAGCATGTTCTTCTCTTTTGGCAACCGGTTCACTCATTACAATCACGATCTGGGATACTACTCCCTGCGAATCAGTTAGAGGACGAATTTGGACTAAAACAGGTTTAGGCTTGATATTGGCTTCAGTCAGCAGCATAAATCCTTCAACAAAGTGGGAAGCATGGTCTTTTAAAGCTACATCAATAGACAAAGATGAAGCATCTGCTGTATTTCCTGAGAGATCTTTGAAAGTGAAAACTTCAAACAATTTTTTACCCAATATATCCTGTTTATCTATTTGTAGATACTTTTCTACAGAGACATTTACGGAAGCAATTTTCAAAGCGGGGTCTATCACTACCACCAGATCATTTAAAGCTGTCAGTATGGACGACTCTTTTTGTTCCTGCATAGTAATGTAATTTTTTAAAATTTTGGTAAAAGCATCTTTCATAAAATAGTGGTGAGATAAATACAGAGCCAGCGGAATGATAATAAGAAAAGACATGCCGTAAATCACTGCAGTCCAGGGGTCACTTTGAAATGTCCCGGCCAGGATTGGGTCAAACCGCAGCTGTGCACTTAAAACAGCCAGTGAGAAGATCAAAAAATAGATAGGAGTTTTACTATTTAGCAAAAAGATGGCACCTAGAGTATATATATGAATAATTATCAAAAGCGGCGAATACAATCCACCGCTGGATATTACCAACATCTGGACCAAAAATGAACTTAGCACAACCGCAATACCTGTCTGCCAGGGGGTTTGTTTTTGTTTGACGTTGTTAAATTTACCCAATAAAATAACCGAAAAAAGCAGCACAACGGAAATAATTTGCTGGCTAAAGACCGTACTGAGTTTGAGATAAATCAGTCCAAAAGATATAGCCGAGGAGATTAAAAAAAGGCTGGTTGTCAAAAAGGGCATATATTCATATTACCATTAAATAGCCAAACTTGACTTTGACTAAAAGAAACTGAAATACTAAATCTAATGCCACATCTTCCCAAAATTAACAATAATAAAGGTTTTACGCTGATAGAATTGCTCGTTACTATTTCAATCATTGCCGTGTTATCAACAATTGCAATTGCAGTATATTCAAATGCTCAAAAAACGGCGCGGGATGGTAAAAGAGTGGAGGATATAAAACAAATTCAGTTGGCACTGGAGCAATATTACGCCATTAACAAAGCTTATTTGCAGCCAGCCAGTTGCCCACTTGGCAGTGGGGGGTGTTCGATCGCTCCTTCTGATGGAACAGTTTTTAATGATATAAAAAGTTATTACCAGTCTGGCAGCAACCCTCGGGATCCACTATCTACCGGTTCCTACAACTATGTCTATTTTATCAACAATACCACCTGTTCATCTCCTAAATATGTACTTTGTGCTACCCTTGAGAACTCAAGTGGAGGGAATACCGCTCTGCCTTTACCCGGATCTCCTTACAACTGTGCTACTTTTACCTCCGGTACTGGCGCTTATTGCGTCAAATCCCAATCTGAATAATCTGCTTGTTTTCAGCGTGGAAATCTGTTATTATAAGCTTCTGGTGGTTTGTGCGTAGTGGTCCGACCTGATCCCATCCCGAACTCAGTAGTCAAACGCTACAGCGGTGACAATAATGCATCCGAAAGGTTGTGTGAAGATAACTCACTGCCAGACTTGATCAAAGCCCTCCCTAAAGGAGGGCTTTTTTGTTTTTTAGCCTCGCAAGGTGAGGCCTTGCAAGTTTTAGGCTAATAATTCTCCCCTTTGTAAATACGTTGTCTGTAGTGTATAATCCCTCTATCTTTACGAAAAGAGGATACATGCGTGGCAAATATGTCGATGGCCGATCTTTTGGCCAAACAATCAAAACAAGTTAAATCAATCCAAAGAGGCGAAGAGGTCGAAGGGACCGTCGTTGCATTTATTGGTGGAGAGATTATAGTTGATCTCGGAACCAAATCAGAAGGTGTTTTTCAGAAAAAAGACTTATCTCCTGACCAGGCTAAATCTATCAAAGTAGGTGATAAAATCACTGCCACAGTTATTCATCCTGAAAATCAATCTGGCCAAGTAGTCCTTGGTTTACAACGAGCAGCTGGTTCCAGACCTGGTACTGAAAAATTTACTAAATTCCAAAGAGCGATTGCGACCAAGCAGGTCTTTAAAGGGAAAGTTCTAGAATCCAATAAAGGTGGCCTGGTGGTAGAAGTAGATGGCGTTCGCGGATTTTTGCCCACGTCGCAAGTCAGTCTTTCTCAAGCCGCTAATATCGAAGAGATGATCGGTAAAGAGCTGGATTTGATCACTTTAGAGGTTGAACCCAATCAAAACCGTCTGATCTTTACTCACAAAACAACCCTATCAGAAGAATCAAAAACGAAACTCAGTTCACTCAAAGCCAAAGATAAAGTCAAAGGTAAAGTAGCGGCAGTATTGCCATTTGGCGTATTTGTCAGTTTGGAAAGTGGAGTAGAGGGGCTGGCTCATATCTCAGAGCTATCCTGGGAAAAAGTGGAAGACCCAAATAGCCTGTTTAAAGTCGGGGATGAGGTAGAAGCCATAGTACTGTCTGTCGATGAACAGTCCGGACGAGCCAATTTGTCGATCAAACAAGTCACAGCTGATCCATTTGCCGATAAAATCAAAGATATCCAGGTAGAAGATGTATTGAAAGGAAAGATCACAAAAATTACTCAAAATGGGGTGAATGTATTGCTAAAAGAATCAATTGAGGGAATGGTTCCTACTGCAAAACTGGCCGGAGATGAAGGCTACACCGAAGGCGAAGAGTACAACTTCCTGGTCGACTCTATCGACAATAGAAAAAGACAGATCGTCCTGTCGCCATTCATTACCTCCACCAAAGACCTGATCTACCGATAAATCCAATGTCCAAGCCTGATCTGATAGGCGATGCCGTATGTACTAATTCCAATTGTAGTTGGAATGATAGGGGGAGTTTTTTTCTAGAAAAATATCAACTGGGAGGGGACCTGGCTTTAAAAATAAAAGGGCATCATATTAATACTTTCAACGGCTTCTATGGTCACCGTAAATATGATTTATTTGTAGACGGAATACCTGGAGTATTCAGCCTACTTGGCAATTCCTACT
>CAYOMO010000040.1:0-5451 GCA_964405065.1 uncultured Gammaproteobacteria bacterium | reverse complement strand
ACGGGAACAACTGGATAAGTTACTTAAAAGACCACAAAAATAACAGAAATATATTTCTGCCAGGGTACAATTTGTGGCTCCTTAGAAGAAGGATGGGGTAGTTTAAAATGACAATTGTAGACGCTGACTGTCAATTAATCTCTATGTGCTAATTACTAATAACTATCTTTATGGAGACATGTTTTGTGAGACGCAATACGCAACAAGCAATACGACTTTATTCGTTTTGCGTGGTTCGTATCACGATTTTCTCCTTTCTAGGCCTGACTAAGGGGATTAGTCAAACCAAAAATGTTGTCAGTGTCCGCTCGCCACTGACAGTCGAATCAAACAATAGTAATAACTATCTCCAGCTTATACTGAATCTCTAAAAACTGTCAATGAAAGACCTGGTTGTAAGGAACGATAAAATGATTCACCTTTTTCATTAACAGACCGTTAGAGGGGGATTTGAGCCTTAAGCGAGGATTTTCTACCAGATAGCAGATACTAGCTACTATATACCATATACCATATACTACATACATATTTTATGGCCCGGAAAACATCTCAATTTGTCTGTCAGCAGTGTGGTTATGTCTCTCCCAGCTTCTTAGGCCGGTGTCCTGAGTGTGGTACATGGAGCTCTATTGTTGAAGAGATCTCTGAAAATCCAACAACTACTGCAAAAGGTAAAATAAGGCATATTTCTAATTCAGAAGTAGTCAATACTGCTGATATAGAAAAGAAGGATTTTGAGAGGATTAGTACTACCCTGAAAGAGTTTGATAGGGTTTTAGGTGGGGGGATTGTTTACGGTTCTGTAGTATTGCTCTCAGGCGATCCTGGAATTGGCAAGTCAACACTTTTAAGTCAGCTGGCGATCAATGTCAATCAGCTATCCGCTGTCAGCCTTCAGCCTTCAGCAAAAAGCAAGCAGACCGTGTCTCTGGCTGATAGCCGAAAGCCGACAGCTGATGGAGGATCCGTGTTATACGTCGCTGGTGAAGAATCTGCACATCAGATTAAACTACGAATCGAACGAATCAATCCTAAAGCCTCACTTTCAATCCTCAATGAAACTGATGTCGATGCAGTTACTGAAGCTATACGCAAATTTAAACCCAAACTTGTTATTATTGACTCGATTCAAACAATGGAAACGCAGGATCTCTCCGCTGCAGCCGGATCTGTTTCTCAGGTACGTGAATCCGCTCACAGACTCCAAAAAATTGCTAAAGCTCTCCATGTCCCGATGTTTATCGTTGGTCATGTCACCAAAGAAGGCACAGTCGCGGGCCCTCGAACGCTGGAACATTTGGTAGATGTGGTCATGAACTTGGAAGGTGAAGCTGAGAATAATTTTCGGATCCTAAGAGCGGTCAAAAACAGGTTTGGTCCGACTGATGAAGTCGGGGTTTTTGAGATGGAAGAAACAGGCTTGAAAGAGATTACCAACCCCTCGGAGCTTTTTTTGGGTGAGAAAGTGAGTGCACCGGGCTCGGCTATTACCGCTATCTTGACTGGTCTGCGGCCGATGTTGGTTGAAATCCAAGCCTTAGTTACCAAGACTAATTCACCAATTTCTAGAAGAGTTGGTACCGGAATTGATAACAACCGCTTACAGTTATTGGTGGCAGTATTGCAAAAAAGATTGCGATTACCGCTCTGGGATCAGGATATTTTCGTTAATGTCACTGGTGGGATGAAGATCACTGAGCCGGCGGCTGATCTGGCCATCTGTCTGGCGATCATCTCAAGTTTTAAAGATCTGACACTAGATCCTAAATCAGTTTATGTCGGAGAGGTTGGGTTACTAGGTGAGCTTAGAACCGTCAGACAGCTGGATAAAAGGATCAATGAAGCCAAAAAGCTGGGCTACACTAAAGTCATCTCTCCCCAAACCATCCGCACCCTCTCCCAAGCCATAAAGTAACCCCATCCGATCTCATCTGATCTAATACGAGCATAGCGAGTATCAAGCTCCGCTTATCTGATTTCATCCGATTTATCTGAACCAAAACTTGCAAAATTTTCACGGATAGTATTACAATAATTTTTGACCCATATATTTGTGGTCATTACTGCCATGGCTGACTCAAAAGACAAAAAAGATGAATTAGATGCGGTTTCCGCAGCGTATGAAAGTATCTCCGCCAAACTAGAAGAGCTCCGCAAACAACAAGCGCAGCAATCAGCTGACAGCGATCAGCCATCAGCCAAAAACAGTGAAGCTGCTGAAAGCCGAAAGCTGAAAGCCGAAAGCTCAGAAGAAGACGACGATGAAGCAATCGCTGAAATAGACATTGATTCAGAAGAAGAAGTAGAGGTTACTGTTAAGAGTAAAAAAGAAGCTGAAAAAGAGGATGAAGCTGCAGAAGCAGTAGAACCACTCCCAGGCACTGAAGACGACGAACCAGCCGCCAAAAAACAGGTCTACCAGGCCGATGACCCGCTTGATGATGAGTCACCTGGTGAAGGTGCTGACAGCCGACAGGCGAAAGCTGAAAGCTCTGAAGAGGAAGCTGATGAATTTGAAGATGAAACTGAAAAACCAGCCCTTGCACCTCGTCATATCAAACCACCTTTACCACAGGATGATGAAGAAGAGCTGCCTTCATTGAGCCAGAGAGGGGCAAAACTAATGTCTGATACAGATGAGATGGAACAGTGGGAGAAAATGAAATCTGGATCTCCTGATGAAGAAGAGCCAGACAACACACCAAAACCAACCTTTGAACCACTGTCTCAGGAGGATTTCCAGGCCAGACTGCGAAAACCACAGGATGAAGAGTCATCAGCAAGAAACAATCAAAACGACTTGGCTGACAGCCGACAGCCGATAGCAGATAGCATTGAGGAGACGGATTCACTGGATGCTCTAGCAGATGAACCACTCGAAGCCCCTAAAACGATGTCCAATTATGAAAGTACGATCAAACGGCCTACTGAAGTTGACAGTTTGGAAGACGACTGGGATATTCGTCGTCTGAAGCCGCAGCATCGTCCGATGCCCGAACCAGAGCAGTACGATGAAACACCTCAGCGCGAATTTAGAAGAACTCAGCCGCAAGATGAAGAAAATTATTTTGACCGCCGCAATCAGCCTTTGCCTCGTAAAAAAGCCAGTATTTGGCATCTGTTTGTCTTGATACTGATTGGAGTTGGAGTAATAGGTGCCACCGTTTATTTCCTCAAATACCAGTTTAATGAGCCATCCAAACCCACTCCATCGCCTGAAATATCCACACCCACACCAACTCCGACACCGACCCCAACACCAAAGCCAGAGGTTGATAATAAAGCTGATTTCCGGGTACGTGTCTTAAACGGCACTAGTAAAAGCGGTCTAGCGGCGACTATTTTAGCCAAGATGAAAGCCGCAGGCTACCTGACTGACCGGGCTGGTAATGCAGATAATGCTGATTATGAGCAAACGGTGATTAAAGTCAAAGAGGGATCCCAGTCCGCGGCTTTGATAAATTCAATTATGGAAGACCTAGGCACTGAATATACACCGACAAGTGAAACCACTCTCAAATCAAGTGATAAGGCTGATGTTGAGATTATTCTTGGACTGAAATAATAGTTGTTAGAACAACCCCTTTGAAAGATATTGAGTAATAAAAAACCAATTTATCTATTGGCTAAAGCTGGCTTCTTTCGGCCAAATATATAATACAAAACCAGAGTTAATTCAAATAAAATAACTAAAGGTAGTGTTAAAAGAAAATCTGCAATCAAAGAGTCAGGTGGTAGCATGATTGCAAAGATAAATGAACCCAGATAAACCCATTTTCTCCATTTATTTAGATGTGTAGACTGGACAACACCCAGCTTCATCAGTAAATATAAAATAATCGGAAACTGAAAACCAATTCCCATTAGGACTGCAGTTAAAAGAACTGTGCTTAAAATCCGGCTGATATCTAAAATATTACCAATTTCTAGAGAAGTGGCGCGGGTTAAAAATATCTGTATTTGCCATCTCATGATCAGAATACCAAAAGAAAAACCGGCTCCAAACAGAAGAATAGCCAGCGGGATAAAACTTGCCACTGTTTGAAACTCCTTTCTTTTTAATGCCGGCCGTAAAAAAGATAATATTTGGAAAATGATCAGGGGGAATACTATCACCAGACCGGCAGCTATACCGCAACTAATAGATAAATTGATAAACTGAAAAGGTGAAGTAAATACTACATTGACTCCGCGCAAGCTCAAAATATCAATTAAAAATCGGATAATCTGTTCATAAAAAACAAAACCAGCTATAGTTGCCAGTATAAATGCTCCAACAGTATAGATAATTCTTTTGCGTATCTCAGATATAAAAGGATAATATTTTTTTAGTACGGAGTTTAACTCAGCAGATCCGGAATTTACAAGATTGTCCACATTATGAAAATAAAATTAGTCTTAACTTTGCTTAGAATCGTTGCGGCTAGCTTTTTTAAATTCTCTGACAGCTTCACCTAAACCTTTAAAAAGTTCTGGAATCTTTTTTCCTCCAAAAAGTAAGAGGACTATTAAACCAATAATTAACCATTCTGTTAAACCAATTGATTGAAGCATACTCATTTATCCTTTATGGCCATCATCTTCCATGGCTCTGGTGAACTCTTTTTTAACATTTTTGAGCTCTTTAACTGTTTCACCGCTGGTTCTGGCCAATCTTGATATAGCTTTGCCACCAAAGAAAATAACCAAAATCAACGCGATAATAGCCAATTCAGTCGGACCAATATTTTTAAGAAAATTCATCATATCTATTTCAATATATAACCCCCCAAATAAAAAAACAATACCCAAAAGTATCAAACCAACTGGGCTGAAAGCCAGTCAGTCCCGTTCCAATACTCGAGACTCCGGGTATTAGTATTAAAGCCAATTGTGCCTGGTTTGGGGTTTTTAGGTCGTTGTTGTTCGTCCCAATAACTGATAGTAGGAAGTCCAGCCATGATCGACATGCCCTGCCCAATATTAATCAAAACGGAGGAGTTTTTAGCCATTTACTATCTGAGTTTATCTTACAGATCAGATCAAGGCAAGTTAATTATTTGTCAATTTTTTCATTGGGAGCCTCAGCCATCGAGACCCATCCCAGTATTCCAAACAATTCATCTGGGTATTGAAGCCAAAAGTTCCAATCTTTGGATTGGCCGGTCGGCCAGATATATTCCATTCCGGAATTCTTTGGTAAGTATTGGTGATTCCTCCAAAAGTATTCTCGGTAACCATCAATGAATTTCTTTTGAGAAGTGGTGGCTGAACCTCAAAATCTTCATCTGAAAGAGTTACCAAAGTAAACGGGACAAAATCCGCTGGAAGTGACGGCGAAAGTGAGGCGGAGGGAGATGGTGAAGGTGATTGACTTCCTTTTGATTCGGAAGGAGATGCACTGGTATGAGTCGGCGTTGGAGATGGGGTCGCCGATACAGATGGAGAAGTGCTTATCACGGGTAATGGACT
>CAYOMO010000039.1:2142-11867 GCA_964405065.1 uncultured Gammaproteobacteria bacterium | reverse complement strand
CAGTATTAATTGCCGGAGGAAATCCGCGAATTGCCGATAATTTATTTCTTAATCTAAATGGTCAAGGATTGGTCGTAGATCCGTTGAGGATTGGATCCCCTCAAATTATAAATAATGTATTTGAAATGCCAGGTAAAGATGCCTTGGTTTTATTAACTGGTTTGGAAAAAAGTCCAGGTGAAGTCCGTTTCAACCGTTTTTCAGGAAGTTCTACTATAAAAATAGCTTGTGATAGTCAGGTAAAATTGAGTGATAACAGTATTCTAGGGATGGTTTCATTTATTGGAAATGGTTGTGGGGGTGAATATACATTTGGTCCAAATTTTTGGGGAGTTAATGATGTCAAAACCATTTTGCAAGAAAAAATCTTAAATAAAGACCGTGAATTTACAATTCATATACCGACTGTTTTAACCGTACCTCCTTTTGGTGTTGGCAGAAGAGAATAGAATTATGCGCTGGTATAGTATTTTTTCCGGAATATTAATTGTTGTTTTATTGGCTGTGGGCGGGTTGTGGTGGTATGACAAATTGCCTCAGACAGAACTAGTTTCGCCGGTTTTGGGCGTTTCTACGAGCAATTTTTCAGAAAATATCTGGTCACCTGAGGAAGCTTCAGCCAGTAGTTTTGCTGATGCACCGGAGATTACTGGTGAAGCTGCTTTCTTTGTTGAAGCAAATACAGGCAAGGTGCTTTATGCCAAAAATCCCCAGTTAAAAAAACCAATTGCGTCTTTGACTAAAATAATGACCGTTATTATTGCTTTGGATCACAAAAAATACTCAGATACTTTTGTAGTTTCTAAAGCAGCTGAGGAAGTCGAGCCAGATGAGATGATGTTGATTGCCGGAGAAAAAATGACATTGGAAGAGCTTTTAAGTGGTATTTTTTTAGTATCTGCCAATGATGCGGCCGAAGTATTAGCGGAAAATATTACTCAAAATCGAGCTGAATTTATTCTGCAAATGAATACGAAAGCTAAAATGTTGGGGATGAATAATACTTTATTTATTAACCCAACTGGTTTGGAAGAAGATGACCCCCTAGATCCGACAAAATTAAAAGAGCGATTTTCAACTGCGTATGATGTGGCTTTAATGAGTCGGTATTTAATAGCTAAATATCCAGATGTAGTTAAAATTAGCTCAAGTCCGCATATATATTTACCACGAACAGAAAATCATCAGGATTATGAATTGTATTCTGGGATAAATTTATTGACTACCTATCCAGGGGTGATGGGATTAAAAACCGGTTTTACTCCAGAGGCTGGTCTGACATTGGTGACTTTGGCCAAAAAGGGGGATGCTGAAGTGATTGGGGTTTTGCTCAACTGTACTAGTCGACGGGATGATGCTCAAAAGTTGCTTGATTATTCTTTTAAAAAGCTGGGATATTAAACTTCTTACATTTTTTTTATAGTTATTTGTTCTTTTAAGGTAGATACTTACAAGATGAGTTTAAATACCAATCGAAAATATAAGTTGATTTTTAATCCTAAAGCTGGGGTTAAAAGAGGGTTTTTTTTTCACCGAGATTCTAAATATTATTTAGAACAAGTGCAATATTTATTGCAAAAGTATCAAATTGATGTGGATTTTTCACCGACTAAAAAAGCTGGTCATGCAATAGTTTTGGCTCGTGATGCAGTTAAAGAGGGTTACAAAGGAGTCTTAGTGGCTGGTGGTGATGGAACGGTGGGTGAGGTTGCAAATGGTTTAATTGGTTCTGATTTAGTTTTAGGCATTATCCCATTGGGATCTTTTATGAATACAGCCAAAATGTTGTCAGTGCCTGTTGATTTGGAGCAAGCGGTCATGCTTGTAAAAATTGGCAGAGTTAGAAAAATTGATGCGGGCAAAGTAATGGTTATCAATGGGGTAAAACTTGAGCAACCATATTATTTTTTGGAAAGTTCAAGTATGGGGTTGGAAGCTCAGGCTCATGAATATATCAATCAGTTGGAATCAGGAAGAGTTTCAGCAGTTTTTAAAATGATCAAGTCTTTTTTTGATTTTTATCTTTATTCGGCTGAGGTAACAATTGATGGTCAGAAAGTTCAGACGAAGGCTTCGGCTATTGTTATTGGTAATGGAGAACTGACAGGGCCAGGTCTTCCCATGGCTTTAAATGCGAAATTAAATGATCATTTACTAACGGTCATAATATATAAAATGACTAAGTTTGAATTAATTAGATTTGTTCTTAATATTTTTCAGGGTAAGAAAGATTTGACTAAAAAAGTGCAGATTTTTCAAGGGAAAAATATTTTACTGACTTCTCGTTATCCGCGTTTGGTTCATGCAGATGCCCGGATTTATGGTAAAACCCCTTTGGAATGTGAAATAGAACCAAATGCATTAAACATTATTGTGGGTTTTCCTGGTCTTAATGAAGAGTTTTTGAAGAAAACAACTCCACTGGATCCGTAACTTTCTTGCTCCTTTCTTACTCATCAATACAACCATTCTTACGGGTAAAAACTAATATTAATTTATCGAAAAAGGAGGTGAGGCAAAAAAATGTCAATTTTACTTTGGATAGTTTTTGGACTTATTGTTGGCAGTGTAGCAAATTTTATTGATCCTCGAGAGTCACGAGGTGGGTTACTCGGGTCAATTATTTTAGGCATTGTTGGATCTGTGGTTGGCGGATATCTGGGTGGTTTACTTCTCGGGACTCCAGTTACCGGATTTAACTTTACATCTTTGATCGTGGCAGTCGCCGGATCATTGCTAGTGTTATACATTGGACGAATGTTTAACCGAGCATAAAACACAAACAGGGCTCGTATAAAAAGCGAGCCCTCTGTATAAAAATTCGAACCATGAAATTCGAAATTCTAGATAATTTCAAAGTTAAAAAATTCAAAGAGTTTAGATTTTATATTTAGAACTTCGGATTTAGTATTTCGAGTTTAGATAATATTTTACTCAAAGGAGGTGAATATAGATGGCAAAAATGATTTTAGGAGTGTTTGGCGATTCTGATCGGGCATCAATGGCTATTTCTGATTTAGAAAGGCTTGGTTATGATCCAAAAGATGTATCTATTGTAATGAAAGATCATGCAGAAGCTCGTAAAGTATCTGATGCTACAGGTGCTACTGTAGTGGAAGGTGCTGCCAGTGGTGCGACTACAGGAGGTATCATTGGGGCTTTGGCCGGACTTTTGGTAGGGGTCGGAGCAATCACTATTCCCGGGATTGGAGCAGTATTGATAGGAGGCCCTTTGGCGGTGGCTTTAGGTCTTTCTGGTGCTGCAGCAACAACGGTTTCTGGAGCTGCAACAGGTGCATTAGCCGGCGGGTTGATTGGTGCTCTGACCGGTTTGGGTGTATCTGATACCGATGCTCATCACTATGAGGAATCTATTCGTAGTGGAGGGGTACTCGTGGCGATTCCTGCAGATCAGGGAGATACTGATGATGCTTTATCTGCTTTAGATCGACATGGGGCTCAACAGGTGAGAACCATCTCAACAAGTGAACGAAACCTTCGCCAAGAGATATCTTTTGAGACTGGTGTACCACATCATCATCGATGAATATAAAAAAGGCTGGAGGGAATTCCACCAGCCTTTTTGTCTTATTTGTTAAGAAATTATTCCTATCGTACTCAAATAATAATTAATTTTCACCTTTTTTTGTAAGATTTATGTAAGAAATGGTTGTTTTAGAGTAAAAATACCTCAAAATAGCTTATAATACGTACAACATGTCTGAGCCGAAAATTCCAAATGATATTGAAGATCGTATTTTAGAACGAATTTATAGTTCTGTTTTAAAGTTTCTTATTCAATTAACACCCGAGGAAACATATGCAACAGTAGTAGAAGAGGCTATTCGGCTTGTTAATGGATTTGATGGTGCAATTGTTTTAATGCAAAATGGTGAATTTAAAAAAGTTTATTCATCGTCAGAATCTATTGCGGCTGTTAAAACTCGAAAAAATGGATTTTCTTACCGGTCTTTTGTAAAGAAAAAAGCTTTTGTAATAAATTATGATGAATTGCGAGTAGCACATCCAGAAAGAGAATTTGAGAAAGTTAGAGCTAGTATATTTATTCCTTTATCCTATAAAAACAAAGGATTGGGAACCCTTATTGTGCGTTCTCCAGAGGATGGGCCGGTTTTTGATAAAAAAGAGTTAGATGTTTTACAGCTATTCGGATCAATGGCTTCTTTGGCTATTACAAAGGCTGAATTCTATGGTCAAATTCAGCAGGCTCTTGAATTAAGAGATAAATTTATTTCGATGGCTGCTCATGAGTTGAGGACTCCGCTTACGGCAATTCATGGATATTCTCAGTTGCTAGCTAAAAAATTATCCGCAGAAGAAACAAATGAAGGTAGATGGGCACAACAATTAACATATGAATGTACAAGAATGCGGATACTGATCGATGATTTATTGGAGATAAATCGTATCCGTACAGGTAAAACAAGTTATATTTGGAAGGAATGTGATCTAAATTTAGTATTACAGCGGGTTCAAAATAATTTTGCATTTATGTATCCTGAACGTAGTCTAATAATTGAACAAAGAAACAAAACTTATAATCCCTTTATAATAGGAGATTTTGATAAATTATTGCAGGCCATTATTAATCTTGTGGATAATTCTGCTAAATTTTCTTCTCCTTCTGATAAAATTTTTATCACATTGGATAAAAAAGAAAACTATTATCGAATTGCAGTTAAAGATAAGGGTTTAGGAATTAAATCACTTGATATAAATCAAGTAACTTTAAGTTATTTTATTGGATCAAATCATAATAAAGAAGGAATGGGACTTGGTTTGTATTTGGTAGCTGATATAATTTCCGCGCATCGAGGTTTACTGCATATCAAATCTAAGGAAGGAAAAGGCACAACTGTTGAAATTTTGTTGCCTGTACATAATTATGCCTAATTTCCCAGATAATAGGCCTGTTTTAAATCCTAATGAATTTGAAATTTTACATAATATTTTGCTAAATACGGGGCATCCGGCTCAATACGGAATGATTAATGATATTATAGAAAATCAGCAAATTGATGCCACAATTCTGATTGGAGAAGGAGGTATTGGTAAAAGTTCTATTTTAGCGCAATTATTTCGTGCGTCGAGAACAATTTTAGAAAATCGTTATCCGAAAATCACCAATATTAAACAAGGAAAAGAAAGTCTAGCAACTAAAGTTACATTGGAAAAGTACAAGAATCATGTGATTCCCGCACTTATGCCTTTTGACTGGTTTGTTCATCAGGTTGTTGAACAAAAAGCAGGAAAACACCAATCTACTTGGGATCCTTCTGAATGGGAGGAAGTCTCCGCGCAAATTTTATCTAAAATGGAGCCGAAATTGATGGAAATTACCCATCATAATCTTGGCGCAGAAATCTATGGAAAAGGTCCCCGATGGCATTTGGTTTCTGATCCAGTGGTTTTAGGAGATTTAGATAAAGGTAGAGAAGCTGTGCGGGTTTTAGCACGACATCAAAATGTAAGAGTTTTAGGTTTGATTTCTGATCCTGATAATAAAAATAGGGCTAAAAGACTTAGAGAGGCGATTACTCAGTCAGGATTATCACCCGAAAAAATACAGCAGATATTTCTTAGTGAGGGAGTTGAATTAGATATTAACGACTTTGGGCGTGTACCAGATTTAATGAGGAAAATGGCTAACTCAACATTAATGAGTGCAAGTGATATGCAAGTTGAGCGTCAGATTGACAATTTAGTGGAGAAGGGGGTTATAGATTTTGAAAATTATCCGCTTCCTGAGCCTGTTATCGATAAAATTTTTAAACAGACTCCCCCAGAACAAGTTGACGCAAAAATTGCTTATTACAAAAGACGATATCCCCATATGCTGTGGGTTTTACGTGGGCAGCTGATGGTTCCTCAACCGAGAGTACATGCATTGTTTAATATAAATATGAATGATAAGGTTATTCACTGGTACCAAAAAGATTTAGAAAAAGCCATGCAGATGTCTGCTTAATTATTCTTTAATCATGTAGCCAAAGCCGCGGACTGAGTGAAGCAGTTTTTTCTCAAAATCTTGATCGATTTTTTTGCGCAGATACCCCATATAGACATCTACTACTCTGGTTTCAATGTCTGGCGAGTACAGCCAGACACGATTTAATATCATTTCTCTGGTAAGTATTCGTCCTTGATTGTTCATTAAATATTCCAGCAGTTTAAACTCTTGTGGGGTGAGTTGGATCTGTTTTCCATCTCTTTCTACTTCAAAGGTTTTATTATCCAAAGCTAGACCATCGACTTTTAACTTATTGTCTTTGGCACTGTTTTGGTTGCGAAGTCTGGCCGAGATACGGGCGAGTAGCTCATCTGCCACAAAAGGTTTGGTCACATAGTCATCTGCTCCCAAATTGAGCCCGGCAACAATATCAGCGACAGTATCTTTAGCGGTTAAAATAACAACTGGTAGATCGGGATAATTTTTGCGTATTTCTAAACAGACGGATTCTCCGGTCATATCTGGTAATCCTAGATCCAGTACCACAATATCTGGAGGGGATTTTTTTATCATCCGAAGTGCGGTAACACCGTCTCCGGCAATATTGGCCGTAAAGCCATTGTCAATCAAAAATTCTTTTAAATATTTTTGCAGACCGCTATCGTCTTCGACAATTAATATATTATTGAGCATATTAAAAGGATTATAGGGAGGCATTTTTTTGAATTCAATAAAATTTACCCTCTTATGTAGCTTTTCTTACACAACTCTTACCCTCAGGTAGAGAAAAAAGGGGAATGTCGCAAAATATGTAAATATTCTTTATTTTGCTGCTTTTGAATAATCACAGATATTAAATTTTTGGTTTTATAAAATTATTACCTTTTACTCATCATTTTATGAAGGACATTGGATATTCTAGATTAAGAACGGAGGTGAGGTAAATGGCTAATATAATTAAAGCAGTGGTTGATGCAAATCCTTTAAAGAAGAAAAAAAGTAAACGAGGTTTTGCGACAATGTCTGCAGCCCAAGTTAGTGAGATTGCGTCTAAAGGTGGTAAAGCTGCTCACGCTAAAGGTACAGCTCATGAATGGAGTAGTGAAGAAGCTAGGGTAGCCGGAAGAAAAGGTGGGCAAAAGTAAAAATCAGCTAGCGGCCGAGTTTAGAATTTCTTCCAGTAGCAAGATGGATTTTTGAAGCGATAATGGTAAAAATTGTAAATCAGTTTTTTCCATTGTAATGGAGATAAAAAAACTACCTCTGGGGTACTTTAGCCAATTCCAGTGAGTTCGGCCGCTAAAACTGGCTGATGAGAAGCCAGCTGCTATTTTTTCTAAGCATAGATATTCCAATAATATGTGTTCAAACAGATGAGCTATCTCTGTGTTTTTCACTTCAGTTTTAAACGGCAAAGAGTGCTCATTAAAACACTCAGTCAGTAAAACAGTTGGTAATCTTTTTTTTAAAATTCCTGATGTTTTGAGTAATTGGTATGTGCTGAGAATTGGTGTATTGCAGTTCATGATCATACGCAGTGTTTGAACTCGATGTCTTAAAGATAGTTGGAAAAAAGGTGAAGAATAGATAGAAGAGATAGCTGTTTGCATAAAAATTACGTATTTTCAAAATTATACGTACGATATTTATATGTAAGCAAGCTGAACAACTTTAGCAAAGATATACTATAAGTAGTTACCCCCTTGTGTAGTGATGGATCATTTGTTATATATATCCTCAGCATGAATCAAAAGCAATTTGTGATCGTGTTTATCGTTTTAACAATAATAGCTGTTGTGGCTATTAGCGTTTCCAATTTCTCATCTTTTAACACGGTTCCTAATCCATCCAGCATTCCTACGGCATCAAGTACATTGACGGAGCAGCCTTCTAATTCTCCGACCGCTATGGAAGAAACAACCCCTACACTTAATAAAAAACGTTATTCGCAGCCTTTTGCCGATTTACCAGTTGATCAGCTGAAAAATAAAAAAGCTGTTTTAGAAACCAACAAGGGGATTATTGAATTTGAAATTTATCCTGAAGCAACCAAAGCTGCTACCAATTTTATTTCTCTGACTAATGATAAATTTTATGATGGGCTTTCTTTTCATCGGGTAGTACCAGGGTTTGTAATTCAAGGGGGTGATCCGGTTGGTAATGGTACTGGAGGACCAGGCTATAAATTTGCCGATGAACCAGTTACCAAGAAATACGTTAAAGGTATTGTAGCAATGGCTAATTCGGGACCTAATACCAATGGAAGTCAGTTCTTTATCATGTTGGAAGACAATCTCAATTTGCCACCAAATTACACTATTTTTGGTAAAGTCATCAAAGGTCAGGACGTTGTAAGCAAGATTCAAGTTGGTGATTTGATGAATACCGTAACTATTGCCCCATTAAAGTAATACTTATTCTGTCATGCTGAACTAGTTTCAGCATCTTCTACCTTTATGAACAGCAAAATGTTCATCGTTTATATTCTTACTAACTTTAAAAATTCTGTGCTTTACGTTGGTATGAGTGGTAAAGGAGAAGGCAGAATAATTAGCCACAAAAAAGGACTCTCAGATGGTTTTACTAAAAAGTATCATGTGAACAAATTAGTCTACTTTGAAGAGTATCAGTATGTTAATGATGCTATTAAACGCGAAAAACAGTTAAAAAATTGGCATCATGACTGGAAGATTAATTTAGTAAAAAGTGTTAATCCAGAATTTAATGATTTGATGGAGTTGGAAGATCCCGAAACAAGTTCGGGATGACAGAGTGTTATGAGTATATTTAGGTTTATAGGGAGCTAAGAATTTATTTAATGAATATGTGCTGAAACGGAAGTGACGATGGAAAACATTAAGAAGCTCAGGAAGCTAAGGATTAAAACTAAACCTCTGGTTCGCATAACTTTTCACAGTTTACACGAAAATTTACACGGATGTCAAGTTTTGGTCAGAAAAAGGTATGAGATTAACTAGATATTCCCAACTTGCTATCTACCATATACTATATACTAAATACTAACTTATGACTGGCCGTACTCATGATCTTGCTGCATTTACCGCTTTAACCTATGTAGTAGCCACTCAACCATTGCCTGAAATGAAACTTTCAACTGTTTTAGTGGCTCTGTCAGCTAATTTTATTGGAGGGCTGGCTCCGGATATTGACCAGCCAACAGCTGATTTATGGAATAGACTCCCAGCGGGAGGAGTGTGGGGTAGGGTATTTTACAAATTTTTAGGTGGGCATAGATTTATTTCTCACTCACTACTGGGTGTTTTTTTATTTGGTTTTTTGCTGAATCTATTGCTGAATGCGATGTCTTCAGTAGTGTTGGTAGATATGAATGTAGTGTGGTGGAGTTTTATGATCGGTTTTGTGTCTCATTTGCTTATGGATATGCTGACTCGTGATGGTGTGCCTTGGCTTTTTCCAATCCCAATTCATTTTGGTTTTCCACCATTTAGAGCTTTGAGAATGAAAACTGGTGGATTTTTAGAGAAGTCAGTTGTATTTCCCGGACTCTTATTTGCTAATGTAGCAATTTTTTATTTCTTTTATGATCGTTTTTTAGAAATCATTCGCTATTTTATAAAATAGTTACATAGTTGGATTTTGCTTTTCGATATTATTAGTAATATTCAAATAAATTATTGTAGCTACAATGACCTCATTAGCTTTCCTAATTAACTAATTAACTAATCAACTAATCAACTAATCAACTAATCAACTAATCAACTAATCAACTAAT
>CAYOMO010000039.1:0-2042 GCA_964405065.1 uncultured Gammaproteobacteria bacterium | reverse complement strand
AACTAATCAACTAATCAACTAATCAACTAATCAACTAATCAACTAATCAACTAATTCACTAATTAACTTTTATCCAACATCTTGTATGTTGACAGTGATTCATAGCACTATGTTATGGTAGATATGTTGAGTGGTGATCTAGGTAAGGGTACAAGGGGTTGTATATGTATTGTCCGTACTGCCAAAGTGATTTAAGCCAGGTGATTGATAAAAGAGCAGTCAAAGGTACTGGTGAAATCAGGCGCAGACGAGAGTGTCTTAAATGTCATAAACGGTTTACTACTTATGAAAGAGTACTCCCGGTTGAGTATTTAGTCATCAAACGTGACGGAAAAAAACAACCTTTTGATATCAACAAATTGCGAGCAGGTATCTCGCGGGCTCTGGAAAAAAGACCAGCTATTATCGAGCTTGAGCGAATTGTTGCCAAGGTGGAGAAGCGGGTTAAATCAAAAGAGAACAAAGAAATTGAGAGTAAAGTTATTGGACGAGAAGTTTGTGCTGAGTTAAAACGAGTCGACAAGGTAGCCTACTTGCGGTTTGTTTCAGTTTACAGACAGTTTAAAGATCCGGGTGACTTTACAAAAGAATTAGCAGCTTTAGTGTCATAATTTTCTTTAGTAACTCATAGAAAATTTGATACAGAAAGTACTAAAAACAATTATTGATTAAGGACTGATTTTTATCTAATAATGTTAGTCCGAGAAAGTAAAAAAAATGCAAAACGCAAAACGAAAAACGCCAACTAGTAAAAATAATGGGACTTCTCCTAAGACTAAATCCGTAGCTATGCAAGTCGCGGTATCACCGGGAAAAAGCAAATCGCCAAAGAGTGTTTTAGTTCCTAGAGAAGAGCTTATTTTGCCTGAGATTAAAACAACTACTACTTTAGATGGTGTCAGGCAAAAAGTTTTTCTTGATCGATATTCTTTAAAAGATGCTGAAGGTAATCCAGTTGAAAATAGTCCAGAAGAGATGTGGCAGCGAGTAGCCGCGGGTATCGCTCATATGGAGAAGACCAATGAACTAAGAAAATATTGGGGTCAAAAATTTTATGAAGCGATGGAAGGATTTAAATTTGTTCCAGCTGGTCGTATTTTATCGGGGGCGGGTACTGGTTATGAAGTGACCTTTTTCAACTGCTATGTGATCCCCAGTCCAAAAGATTCTCGAGGCGGTATTATGGAAAATATTACTCACACTGTCGAGATTCAGGCTCGGGGTGGTGGTGTAGGAATCAATTTGTCTTCATTAAGACCAAATGGTGCGAGGGTGCGAAAAGTCAATGGAAAATCTTCTGGTCCGGTATCTTGGGCCAAGTTGTATTCAGCTGCAAATCACGATGTGATTCAGCAAGGCGGATCTCGTCGTGGTGCTTTGATGTTGATGCTGCATGATTGGCATCCAGATGTGATTGAATTTATTCATGCCAAAGAAGATGGTATCTCCATCCCCGGTGCCAATTTATCCGTTTGTGTATCCGATAAGTTTATGGAGGCTGTTCAAAAAGATGAAGAATGGGTGACTGTATTTCCAGATGTAACAGATCCAGATTATGACGAAAAATGGGATGGAGTTTTAGAAAATTGGTTGGGAATGGGTAAAAAAGTAGTTGAGTATTCCCGCATGCCAGCCAAAGATATCTGGGATCAAATCTGTACTTCTGCCTGGAAATCTGCTGAGCCCGGTCTGCACTTTTTGGAAAGAAGTAACAAATGGAGTAATACCTGGTACTTTGAAAAGCTGCTTTCTACCAATCCATGTGGTGAGCAACCTTTGGGTGAGTGGGCTGTTTGCAATCTGGGTGCGATGAATCTATCAGCTTTTGTCAAAGAAGATGGAGCATTTGATTTTGCTGATTTAGATGAAAAAGTTCGAGTTTCGATGAGGTTTATGGATAATGTGGTAGATGCGAACTATTATTTTTGGAAAGAAAATGAGATTAAAGCTAAAGAGATCCGCCGAACAGGTATTGGAACCATGGGATTGGGTGATGCTTTGATCAAAATGAAGCTGCGCTATGGAAGTGAAGAAGCCATGCC
>CAYOMO010000038.1:0-11971 GCA_964405065.1 uncultured Gammaproteobacteria bacterium | reverse complement strand
CAAAAGTAGATCAATAAAAGGAACACCCAGCTCTTCTAAAAACCTGGGGCCTGACTGGAGGATTGTTTTTGGTGAGAGATCTTCACGCCACAACTTGGTTGTAAGTTTATAATCGGTTCTTTTTAGGCCACTGTTTTTTAAGGCTTTAGCTACTTCAGCATGATTGCCGTATCTATCGGCTGTATCAATGTGTCGATAACCTGCATCCAAAGCTTTTAAGACTGAGTTGTAGCAGTCCTCACCTAGCAGTTGCCAGGTACCAAAACCGATCAGAGGCAGTTCAAGTGAGGAATTTAGTCTAATATTTTTCATATCTGTATTCTGACAAATTATCAGAGCAAAGTCAAAGAAAAAAGTATTACAAAAAGAAGCGGTCTGTGAGCAGGTTATCACGGGTTTTTATGGGTAAAACGTTGCTCCAGGCTCCGGCATTACAGCCATTTACTCCGCGAATCCGAAAATAATAGGTTGTATTTGGCAAAAGATGATTGACCGCTCTGGAATTTAGCCAGGCGGGTCCGGAATAACTAAACAGGTCACCATAACGATAGATACTAGGATTTTCACTATATTCAATCCCATATCCAGAAGTATTAGCTACGGTTGTAAAATGCAAAGTTACGGTACTGCCTTTGACATCAGCCTGAAATAAAAGTGGTGCTTTGGTAGGGGTAGAACTGTTGCAACTAGGAGGTGACTGACTGGCAGATGGATTAGTTAAAGGGGGATTATTTGTTGGACAGTCAATTAAGTTGCCGTTGTTGGTCAGACTTCCGCCATCATTATAAGAGAGGGTAAAACAATTGGTAGTTAAAGTAGCACCGTTGTTGATGGTCAAAGAAGCTGAGGTTAGATTGGTTGTCAGTGATGGCTGACTACCTGAATTGGCTATAATTAATCTAGTATAAGCATCCGGGATAGCATTAATATCCCAATTGGCAGCAGTTTCATTATTGGTGGAGCTGGATCCATCCCAGGTGGCTGCAGTATGCCTACCGGCTGCTAAATCAGCAATTTCTGTTTCTGATAAAGCTCTGGTATAAACTCTTAGATCATCAATTTTACCGTTAAAATTATAATTGGAGCTACCATTACCATGTTCACCAATTTTAGTATTTTGGGTTAGACCGGTATAAACTATTGAAGTATTATTTGTAGTTTGAGTATCCAAAACACCATCAATGTAAATTTGCTGATAAAAATTGCCTGATACCTGATTTACCACATAGGCCACATGTCTCCAACCACTTCCGGCGATATCGACTCCAGATCCGGTACCAACCCAGGTAGTGCCATTATAAAATTGGCCAGTAGTCTTTTGGCTAGAGCTATCATCAGCTCTTAAAAGGACATGATCTCCTAAAGAGATAATTTCAGCACCACTTGTATCTTTGGTATTTAGATTTACCCAGGCGGTGAGGGTGACTGTCTGGCTAGATCCGGTGATTAGACCAGAAACTGTCACATCATCATCTGTGCCATCAAAGTTGAGTGACCTAGAATCAGAAAATGACATGGTAGGAACATCAGTGTTTGGCTGAGGGCCGTTTTGACTACCACCAGAGCCACTAGGGGTGCCGTTGTTGCCATCTCCACTACTATCTACTACGGATGAGCCGGCGGTTGTTTCGTCCATTTTCCAGTAACTTACTAAGGTGTCAGTTGCGTTTGACGCCAATACCTGTCTTGATAATGACAAGCAGAAAAAGGCCTGAATGAATAATCCAATTACAAGAGGATAAATAAAGAGTTTGATGCCAGTTTTTTTAAATATGAATTGGTTCATTATTAAATAATAGCTCTATTATAGTACTGTTATGTAAGAAATTTATTTTAATAGTAGATTGACTAGTTATCATAATAATGAAGATATATTTGTTTAATATTTTGCCTGATAGCAAGGCGCTCTTCAAAGAGAAATGTTTGTTTTAAATGACTAATATTGGGAATAACTAGCCGTTTTCCGTCAAACCTGAGTAAATATTCTGAGCTTAGATAAGATAGTTGTGCATTCACTGACTCTCGAGTGAGTCCTAGCCAATTAGCAATTTCATTTTGAGAAAGTATGACATCAAAGACAATTTCATTGTTTTTATCTTTACCAAAATATCCAGCAAAAAAACATAGTCCGTAAACTACTTTTGTTAAAGCTTTTTCAAGAGTTAGATAGACCAGTTTTTCTTTAAGTAAGGTTGTTTCTTGTAGTACATAAGCTAGAGCAGTTTTCATAAAAATAGGGTCACTGTAAAGGGTTTGAAGAAAAATATCTTTTGGTATTTCCATGACAGTCAGATCCGTTAGAGCTTCGTAGGTAAAATGAATAGGCGAGTTATTAATAGAAGCAGACAGTGGTAAAAAACTAGCTGGATCAAATAAAGATACATAGAGTGTTTCTCCTTTTTGGCTGGAGAAATATTTCTGAACATAACCATCTTGGATCCAGTAGACGATCCGACGTTTTTTGTCTTCAGGAGATAAAAGTACCTGTCCTTTTTTTACTTTTTCGATCGGATAGCCACTAAAAAGCTGGTCAAAAGCCTTCATGGTGAAGTATTTTAGCACATCAATTGAATGCTTATTTATAGGTATGAAATTTACTAAATAAATATACTAGGTTCAATTGTGTAGTTGAAGCGTAAGCGCTGTTATCTCAGTAAGAAAAAATTATATTTTTTGTTTTTTCATATTAAGTGATCTTGCGACTTCGTTTTTGGAACCAGCTTCTAGGTTCAATGAGAGCTTGGGATGAACTACTAAAGTCTGGCTTCAGTCCGAAGCCAGTTATCTACTACCACTAGGGATTAGAATTAACGGTATTTGTTATACTTCTTACATGGATAGAGAGCCATCAGTTCCGAGAAAAATAATTATCAGACGATCATCTCAACCAAATGATCCGAATACTAGACTAGATGATATTGCTCCTCAAGCACCTGTTATTCGCGTTTCTAGATATGGTGCGCCTGTAGTCCGTCGAATATCTCCATCGCAAGATATTCAGCCATCTATAGAACCAGCAACTAATATTTCTCAAAACACAGATATTCCAGAAGTCAGAGAGGAACCCGCAAGTGCAGCTCCTAATGAAATTGCAGAAACTGAAAGAAGCTCAGTACCTCATGTTCCTGATGTAGCTCCTAGAGCGAAAAGAGATCTGATGACGGAAAGAGAAAGACATACGTTTTCGGAGCCTCCTCGTGAAGAAGTAGTAATGTCTCCCCAAATAATGGCAGCAGCAGTAATTATAAGAAAACTTGGTTTTGTCCCTGAAAATATTGAAGCAATTGTTCCAAAATTTGTTAGAGCTCAGAATGCTTTAAAAGCTCAAGTAATGGAGGAAGGTTCTGAAGAGCAAGCAATTAGACTCGAAGATGAGTTTCTGGAAGCAATGAGGGATGCAAAAGGCTCCGAACCAAATTTGAAAAAGAGATATGAATTAGCACGGGGTGCTGCAGGTATTATCACTCTTAAGAATGTAAAAAATGGACTAACAATCCAAGAAGAACCTCCTTTGATAGGAGTTGTGGTTGAAAAAAGCCCAACGGATTTTCTCGGAAGCAACCTGCAAATATACAATGAGAGAGGAGATATAGTTAACTTGCGAAGAACTGAGGCAAGTAGGCAGTCACGTTTGCAAACAGATTCATATTTTCCTGAGGTTAAGTTTACCGAAAGTCCAAATTTTAAACCAGCATTTGAGATGCCTTTTTTCCCTCCCGAAATGAATGTCACAGTTAGGGCTCAGCAAGCAACATTAAATCGCAAACAACTAAGAGAAGTGATAGCAAAACATGCAGAAGTTATAGACATTGTCATAGGAGCTGGAGGATGGTTAGAGGATAAAATTGAAAGTATATACTTATTACCGAATGGGCGTTATGTAATTTTAGACCATGACCAAACTTTTCAGTTTAGAGGGCAACGATCAGGAACTGCTAGTTTTATAGGAAAAGGGTTGCACGAAGTATATACGCCAGCAGAGAGAACAAAAAGTTCTGTAGCTGAAGCTCTAAAACGATTTACAGAAGTTGCAGGGATTATTAGAGATCAGTCATTAAAAGATAAACTTACTCTTATGTATCACAGAGTAAAGGATGATTCAGAACCGCCCATGACTCCAGCTGTATTTTCAAGAGTTGTGAGGAATATTGATGATATAGGAATTGATGATCTCAAAGAAAAGACCCTTTCAGCTTTAGCTTCAGAATTTAGCTAGTTTTATTTCGAACCATTTGAGCCTCGAAATTCAAGAGAAATAAATATAGGGTTAAACATTTAGCTTCTAAATTAATCTTCACCTCCGGAGGGACCATCCCAATTGCTCGCTTCGTTACACTTGCTCACAATTGTCGAACCTGCTTAGTAATATTAATCATTGAGATTTGATTTTGATTGAGTTGCTTAGAAGACTGGCAAGTGCAGTTGATGCAGATTTGAGTTCCAAACCAGACGAGTTAATTTTAAATTATCGGAGTAAACCAAGAATTTAAAATTAGCACGCCAAGAAGTATTTAGATGGAACCCTTTTTGATAGATTAATTCAGACATTCAAGAAAATTCAAAAATTAAAGCTGAAGAATTCGTTGACTTAGATAAAACTTACTGAAATAATGAAATTAATGCTCAATCAAAGAGGTTTTTCTCCAATATTCATAGTCATCACATTGGTAATTTTAGGAGTTGTTGCAGGAGGAAGCTTTTATTACTTAAACCTCAAGAGCTCATCCCATCCAACAATCCAAAATAGCATTGATATAAAACCTCAAACATCATTGGGCAATAAGGTTGAGGATAATCAAAAAGTAAATGAAGTTCCAAGCACACAACCAATCGCTTCAATTTCTGCTGAGAATATAACTGGTTGGAAAACTTATAAAGGCGATGGAGTAACTTTTAAGTATCCGGAAAATGCTACTTTAACGAACCGAGAAGGAATGTTATTTACAAAAACTTCAGGCATTGAGATAAATCCACCATACCAAGAACCTTATAAAAATTATTATAGTTTTGGTGTGTCGACTATTCCAAATCCCAAAAAGTTAGATGCTAAAGTTGTTATTGATAACCAAATAAATGAATTAAAAAAAGGTTGTACTCCGCCTGCTTGCGGGATTAGTGCCAAAGAGATAAAAGAGTATAAAGTTGGTGGGGTTAATGGATATATATTTCATTTTGGAGCGGAAACTGATTCTGCTGTTGTAGTTACCGTCAGAAATGATGTGGCGTTTGTTTTTAAAATGACTGGTGATAACGGATATGTTACTGACTATGGCCTAAATATTTTAGATCAAATACTTTCTACATTAGAATTTACAAACTAAAAATTAATCTAGCACCTAGAGGGAATGGAACACAATTTAGCTTCAAATATAAATCAATTAACAAATTGTCAAAAAAATCTGAATTCTTTAGCCTCATAAATAATTTTGCACCTCCGGAGGGACTCGAACCCCCGACCAAAGCGTTAGAACCGCCTTGCTCTATCCACTGAGCTACGGAGGCGAATATCGGATGAGATCAGAATAGATCGGATCAAATCAGATAAATCGGAATATGCGCTCAATGTGGCATGTAAGTTCAGATCTCATCTGATCTTATCCGATCTATCTGTAATTATACCAGTTGTGCCTGAATTTGACAAAGATTAGATCTTTTTGGTAACGTTTTCTTAATGAAAAAATTAGTCCTTTGTCTTGTCGCAGCAACTATATATTTAAATCCACTTTATCCGGTATATGCAATGGACTCCAACAGTACGATGAGTTCAGATGACCCACGAATTTTAAAATTAAAACAAGATGAGAAAAAAAGATCTGAAATGATCAGAATGGAAGCTGCTTCTAAAGAAGCATCATTGAAGCTAAAAATGGAGAAAGAGCGTGAAAAAATAGCTTCTAGAGTGGGTGAAATGAAAGAAAAGTTGGCATCCAAAGAAGCTGCACTAAAAGAAAAGTTAGCCGCTTTTAAAGATAAAGTAAAAGCTGAGCGGGCTGAAAAAGTCAGTATGACTTTACAAACCATCAATTCCAATCGAACTTCTATGATGACCAATCATCTGGAGATTTTGACTAAAACGCTTAATACTATTGAAGATCGGGTCAATGAAGGGGCTGCCGCTGGTAAAAATGTTGATAGTGCCAAATCGGCAATTTCTGCTGCCAGATCTGCTATTGAAAAAGCTTCAGCTGCTGTAAGTGCTCAAAATACTAAAGATTACACAGTTACTGTAAATAGTGAGGCTACAGTTAAAGCCGATGCAAAAGCTGGACGAGATATGTTGTTGGAGGATCTAAAGTCGACTCATGATCTAGTCAAACAAGCGCGCGAAGCGGTGGTAGCTGCGTTGAAAGCGGCTAAAGAAGCTTTGGGCGTTGCATCAACACCTGCAGCATCAGTATAGTAAATATATGCCAGATACAGTCACAACTGCCATCAATACTCCATCACCTGTAGCAGATCCGTCTACTGCTCCGGTACCTCAGAGTCCACCTCCGGTGCCTCAAGTTCCAGAGGGCTCCTCTAAAAGTATGTTTCTGCTGATTTTAGCCGCATTTATTGTAGTGGTTGTTTTGGTGGGGGCTGGAATTTATACCTATATGATGATGAAACAAACAAATCCGGCTTTTCAGCAAGTGTCGGAAAATGTTCAGCAGTCTTTAGATAGCGCAGCCAATGATATATCTGGTGTAGTTGATACCAATGTCGATGCTGATTTCTCCGAAGTTGACAAAGAACTTAACCAACTCTAACTAGATCCTTGTAATTGTTCAGTATAAATATTGAATGAAAATCTTTGCAGCAACTATTACTTTTTTACTTGTTTTACTATTTTTGGGATATCTGGCTTTTCAAAAAATTGGTGATGTTAGACCGGCTTTTTTGCCAGTAAAGAGTCAGATTGCCGATAAATTTGAGCAGTCTCAAAACAAGTCTCTGGGAGATAAAGTTAGTTTGCCACTCCAAACAGCTGCTGGTCTGCAGGTGGGTTTGTTTGCCAGAGATCTGGGCAAAGCTAGAGGGTTGGCTTTTAGTCCGGAAGGGGTCCTTTTGGTGTCAGATATGAGTGGGAAGGGGAGTGTCTATGCTTTGCCTGACAAAAATGGTGATGGGATCGCCGATGAGAAAATAACTGTAGTTTCCGGACTCAATAATACCCATGGTTTTACTTTTTTTCAAAATAAACTGTATATTACCGAAAAAACTCAGGTCAGCCGTTACAACTGGGATGGAGCTAGTTTGAAAGCGGTCTTTGATAAGAAATTATTTGATCTACCGGATTCAAAAGGGCATTTTACCCGGACAATTGTATTTGATGAATCTGGGAAAATGTATGTGTCTTTGGGTTCTACGTGTAATGTCTGTAATGAAAAAGATCCATTTTTTGCTTCGGTGATTGTTTCTGATGTTGAAGGGAAGACTCCTCAACTGTATGCTAAAGGTTTGCGAAATAGTGTGGCTTTGGCTATTGAACCGGTTACTCAAGAGCTTTGGGGAGCTGAAAATGGCCGGGATCTTCTAGGTGATAATATTCCTCCGGAAGAGATTAATATCATTAAAGAAGGTAAAGACTATGGTTGGCCTTATTGCTATGGGAATAAAGTGGCGGATACTTCTTATAGCTCTGAGGCTCTCTCCCGATGTCCTCAAACAGAGCCAATGATATATGGGTTACCTTCTCATAATGCTCCTTTGGGAATGGCTTTTGTGCCGGAAAATTTCAATTCTGAGTGGAAAGATGACCTAGTAGTGGCGCTACATGGTTCGTGGAACAGATCAATTCCAGATGGATATAAAGTGGTCCGGCTCAGTAGGGAAGGAAATAATATAGTTGGTATGGAAGATTTATTGGGTGGATTTATCACTGGTAGTAATGCTGAAGGTCGGCCTGTGGATGTGATTTTTGATGACAAAGGACATTTATTTGTGTCCGATGACAAAGCTGGAAATATTTATGTAGTAAGTAGTAAGTAGGTTTTTAGGTTGGGGATTGTGGTTTCTGAGGAAAAGGAATTATATTTGATTCTGGTAATGTTGTTGCATCTGAAGGAGGTGTTTCCTGAAACATTACTCCAGCGGCGCCAACTTGGTTAGCTTTATTTGCTTGTCCTGCCAAATAAGACATAGCTAGCTTTTTAAATCTCTCATATAGTGACTCTTGTTTTTTTGGGAAATTCACTATATTTGAGGGTCTTTCTTCGTTATTTAGTGCCATAAAATGAGCGTAACATATATTTGTAAGAATGCAAGGATTTATTGATAGAGAGATCTTTTAGTCACTGAAAGCAATATAATAACCTATAATATATTTATAATCATCAATATGGTATCCTTTTAGAATGTATTATGACAATTCTGACAATATAATTGTGATTGGTGGGGGAGCTTCAGGCATGATGGCGGCTGCGGTAGCAGCGTCTGGTGGGAAAAAAGTTGTTTTACTGGAAAAAAATAATGCTTTGGGTGAAAAACTGAAAATTACTGGTGGCGGTAGATGTAATATTACCAATAATGAGCGAGATCTGAGAAGTTTTTTAGAAAATTATGGTAGAGCCAGGGAATTTTTGTTTTCACCATTTGCTCAATTTGGTGTGCAAGATACATTTGATTATTTTGAATCTCGGGATCTAAATTTGGTAGTTCAAGCTCGAAATCGGGTTTTCCCGACATCTGAAAAAGCTTGGGATGTATATAAAACTTTGGAAAAAGAGCTTCAGAAACAAAAAGTAATTATTAAATCCAATGCCAAAGTGCTTAAAGTAAATACCAAGGGAGATAAAGTGGTCTCAGTAGAAACAACCCAAGGCCTTTTTGAAGGTAAATCTTTTATTTTGGCTACCGGAGGAGTATCACATCCAGAAACTGGCTCGACAGGGAATGGATTTAAATGGTTAAGAGACCTTGGTCATACTGTTAAAGATCCGACCCCGACTATCGTGCCGATTGCCACCAGTGACGAATGGAGTCATCAGTTAGCTGGAGTTTCTTTAACCTTTATGAAAATTACTTTTTTTCTGGATGGCAAAAAACAGTTTTCAAAAACTGGTAAAGTGCTGTTTACCCATTTTGGTCTTTCAAGCCCACTGATTTTAAATAGTGCAGCTGCGGTAGGAGAACTTTTAATGAATGGTGATGTGACCGCTCAAATTGATGCTTTTCCAGAGACTGACCTAGGAGCTTTGGATGATAAAATTGTTCATATTTTCAATCAAAATAAAAATAAACTTTTAAAAACTGTGTTTCCAGATCTGGTACCTCAGGGGACTGTCAAAGGTATCCAACTCCTTTTTCCAGAAATAAACTTTGATACTCCAGTTCATAGTGTAACCAAAGATCAAAGGAAAAAAATAGTAAATACACTCAAAGCTTTACCAGTTCAAATAACCGGTTTAATGGGTAATGATCGGGCAGTCTCAGCCGATGGCGGGGTGGTTTTGGAGGAAGTAGATATGAAAACAATGCGCAGTAAGAAATATGACAATCTCTATATAGTAGGCGATCTTTTGCATATCAATCGACCATCTGGGGGATATTCATTACAACTTTGCTGGACGACTGGTTTTATTGCGGGTAAAAATGCTTAATCAGTAATGCCAAGATTTTTTTTGATGTTTTCCAAAATATTGGTAATTTCCCGCTCACGTGCCTGAGCCATTTCAATCTCTTCGATAGCCATTTTGTAGGCTGCATTTTCAGATAAATCACCCATCTGAGCGGCTTCACCTTTGCGTTTCATTGCATCTTCCAGTTTAGCTTGATTTTCAGCTAGCTTTTTAGTCCACATTTCTAATTTGGCTTGTTGTAAATTTTTATCCATAAAAAAACAAATAAGGTCCTTTTTGGGGGACCTGTACTGCACAGCTTATGATTTTTAGATGAAAAAGTCAAATGATAGTTTTTGGTAAATACAAATTTGAACTAATTTTTGCTGACTTTTAAATTACTAATGATTTTGTCGATCTCCTTTATCCTGGCATGAGCCATCTCTATTTCTTCACTGGCCATTTTATAGGCGTTTTCAGACAGATAACCTACCTTCATAGAGTCGCTTTTTCTTTTTAAAGCATCAGTCAAAAAAGTATTAGCCTCAGCCAGCTTTTTTTGCCACATCGCCAGTTTTTGTTTTTGTAGATCATTCATAGGTAATGCAAAAGATAGGTATTTAGAGAATAAAAGTCAAGAATAATTTAAGTTGCTAAATCTCAGATTTGATCTCTCTACGTCTGGAGCTGGAGATGCAAGTTATTCAAGAGCTGTTTAATTATATTTGGAAAGAAATTTTGGAATTGTCTGATTACATAATAAAAAAAAATGAATTTCTATGATTTATATCTAAAATAAGTATATAATTTCATCATGAACCTACTTGCTGCTTTTCCTATTTTTTTCTTATTTTTTTATCCAGTATTTTTTTTATTGCCAGTTCTTGGGATTCACTCATTAGTGCGTTTATTTTTTTATGCGTTCAAACAAAAAACCAATCTAAATGATTTTGGTTCATTTTATTTTACGTTTTTGGTATTACCAGTTATTGTAAATATTGCCTGGTGGGCAATTTTATATAATAAAGTCTATTATTATTGGGATAGTCTAGGGATGTATTATACGTTTACTGAATATGAACAACCTGGTCCTTGGCTCAGTGACTGGATTCTTCCTGGATGGGAATATGGGCTTTATATCATATGGCTTATTGCAACAATACTAATATATCTATCAACTCTGATAGTTTCTTATTACATGACAAAGAACAAAAAAAATAGTTCAGTCATAAATAAAGTTAATGTCGTAACAATTTTAATTTTTGCAATATTTAGCAGTTTTTACGCATTTTTTCGATTTAATTTAATCGAGTTTATTTTATTTAAATTATTCTAAATATATTTCTTCTCAACTTCTGGTGGATTTAGTCACTAATTACATTTTTTTCTGAGCGGGTGACGCAAATTATTTTGAACACTTAAGTGACTGTATCATCATTGAGTTTAGCAAGATTAGATTCGTTTACGAAGCACTTGAGAAGGAAAAATGATATTCTTTAGCAATGGAATCATACGACGTTATTCTAACAATTGGAAATGGATTAACTGATGGATGGCATCTACCGCAGATTGTTGAAAATAGACTTGATTATGTTGCTAGTCTTTATAAGCGCGGTATCTCGACAAAAGTTTTAGTATCTGGAGGATATAGTATTAACTGGGATCTAAAAGGAATTAAACCCCCAACTACAGAGGCCAAAGAGATGCGTAATAAATTAATTGAATTAGGTATTAATGCGGCGGATATTTTGGTTGAAGAGGAATCAAAAGATACGATTGGTAACCTTTATTTTTCTAAAAAATACTATTTAAAACCACTAGGACTAAATCAAATTTTAATTGTTTGCACTGATTTTCATTTGAAAAGGGTAAAATTTCTTGCAGAGAAAATTTTAGGCTCTAGTTATAAGTTCACATATCAAACTACACCCTCTCAAAGTATAGCTGATAAAGATTTCATGCAAATTCAGGAAGATATCCTAAAGGCACAAAGTAAATTCTTGGAAGATATGGAGGTGGGAGATGACTCATATTTAGAAACAAGACTTTATCAGGATCCATATTACCAATCTAGAAGGCCTGAAAAAGGAGCTCTGGTGGGAATGAAGGGTGTAAATTAAAAAAAGTGTTCGATTCCCGTCAATTGTTTGGATTTTAGGCACAAATTAATTTATACAGAATAACTGCTTTGAACCATTTTTGAGGCTAAAAATGATTAGAAATACAAGTGCCGTGTCTGGAGCGGGTGAGGGGGATAAGACCATTTCATTAACCTTGCTTTTTACTTCGTAAAAAGTCGAACCTGCTTCCTGATTGTCATATTTAGAACTGAGGTTAAATTCAGTAATAAAAAATTGAGTTATATCTGTTAATCGCAGATTTGATCACCTGCACTCTGCCTTTAAACAAAAAAATCGACCGCAAGGGTCGAC
>CAYOMO010000037.1:0-12019 GCA_964405065.1 uncultured Gammaproteobacteria bacterium | reverse complement strand
ACGCGATTTATCGCCATCTCGCAGCTCAACTGCTTCATGAGAGCCTGTGGAAGCACCTGAAGGAACAGCTGCTCTTCCAAACGAGCCATCTGAAAGTGTGACATCCGCTTCAACAGTCGGATTTCCCCGCGAATCAAGGATTTGTCTAGCGTGAATTGAAGAAATTTTCATCGATCTTATAATAATCCGATGATCCTAATTTGGCAACCCGTAAAAATTAGAAATACTGATCCGGCAAGTCATTTTCTATCAAAATGACTGCATCTTTTTGAGCATTTTTATAAACAAAATCCAGAGCATGAGAAGTTGATGACAAAAAATGAACTTTATACATATTAAATTGCGCCTCTTTCAGCCCTGACTTAAGAGCTGTCATAGCAAATTCACCGACTATAATTACCAAATCTGCTACTTGAGCGATCTCTTTTCCTAACAATCTATTTTCTACTTCACTTTGCTCACCAAGCTCCACTAAACCTGGTGTAATGACAATTTTCTGACTGCCATGAGTCATTTTGAGCAATTTAAGTGAGGCTTTGGCCGCGGTTGGATTGGTGTTGTATGAATTATCGATAATAGTTAAATGACCAGCCTTTTTCACTTCTAGTCGATGTTCAGTCGGTAATATTAGCTGAGCACGTTCTTGAATAGTTTTTAAAGATAGTCCCAGTTGATAAGCAATCCCAGCAGCCGCCGCAAAATTTATAGCATGATTTTCTCCAGCTAGAGGTAAAGTTATTTTTAATTCATCATTTTTAATACGCAATTTAAATTCAGTCGAGTTGGCAAGAACTTTGACTTGAGTAGCTTGAACATCTCGGCCTTCTTTGGATCCAAAAAAGACCTGTTTCATCCCATCGTATTCCGGATAAAGCTGATTACTCCATTCATCGTCAGCATTCAGAAAAAGCACCCCATCTGTGGGGATAGCTTTGGCCAATTCAAATTGAGTTTTAGCCAAAGTTTCCATCGAACCAAATCTCTCTAAATGTTGGGCTCCAATAGCGGTAATAATGCCTAAATTTGGTTTAATAATTGAGCAAAGTTTTTTGATCTCACCAGGATGATAGGCATCCATCTCCACAATAAAAACTTGGGTATTTTCTTTAACATCACGTAAAAAAGATCTGGCAATACTGACTTCTGTATTGTAGCTTTTGGGTGTTTTAACAACATAGAAATCCTTCCACAACAGCGTATACAACATATTTTTAGTGCTAGTTTTAGCAAAAGAGCCGACAACTGCAACCACCTTCAAATCTTTTAATTTATTTTGCTTCCTACGCACAGCTTTAAATAGCTTCTTTTTGGAATAGGCTTCCAAAGGTGAGAAAAGTAAATTGGCAAAAACCAGGAAAAAAGGGCTAAATGCACTGTATAAAAAGAAAAAAACCGGCATCATCAGGAGTGTTCCAAACTGAGTCAGACTAGATAAAAAAGCCAAGAAAACAACCAGGAAAAAAGCGATAAAATACAAAACTCGAGCTTTGGCAGTCCAGACTAGCGTATGTTTTCTCTGCAAGCCTCGCTTAAACGGATATTTAAAAAACCATTTGATAAAATCAGCGTTTTCGTACTCAAATAGCTGATATATATACAGATGATCTGCTATTGGCAATAGTTGGTTCATTAGTTTTCTCATTGTTTGCTTTCTGCCTTCAGCTGTCGGCTATCAACATCTCATTTTTCTGCTGACGCGGAAAGCTGATGGCTGATTGCTAATTTGCAAAATCTTTAACCCAATATACAAACATTTTTGGATTGTCTAAATGCGGATGATGCCCAGCATTTTCAATCACTTCAAGTCTAGATTTGGGAATCCATTTGTACATTTTACGGGCAACAGTCAAATTAGATTCTACGTTACGGTCATTCTCCCCCCACAGTAAAAGCGTTTCATTTTGAATTTTTTTGATATCTGTTGATAAATCCTCTTTTATTACATTAACCAATGTTTTTTTAAGTTCACCTGCATATAAATAATCTGACTCCAAGTCTTTATAAAACCAGTATCTGATTCGATTGCGAATTTTGTTAAACAACCAAACTTCTGGCAGCAGAAAGTTAAACAGTTTAGAAGCAATATAAAGAATATAAAAAGTAGAATCTTTTTTAGGCCTGATTCCAGCTGCATCTTCAAGAATAATTTTTTCAGCGACCTCCGGATATTTTGAAACAAGCTTGATGGTAGTTCTACCTCCATGAGAATGACCTAAAATAACCGGCTTTTTGATCTTTAATTCCTCCAAAAAAGCTTTAACTGTTTCAGCATAATCACTAACGGTAAAAGGTTTTTTTGGTGTTTCACTTCGACCAAAACCAGGTAAATCAACTAGCCAAATAGTAAAATCCTCTTTTAGCTCTTGAGCCACATTCCAAAACGATGACACATCATTGGCCCACCCATGGAGCATCACTAAATTTTTTCCCTGGCCTATTTTTTGATAATAAATCTGCTGATTATTGACTGTAATATACATATCATCATTCTAAAGAATTACAACCAAATAATACAGAGCAGTTTCTGCCTGGCTATAGTTTTTAAAACAGTATTATAGCGTAAATAGCCTTTTGCATAAAGCTAAATTGGGTAATTGACAAGTTCTGGATAATCAGTGAAACTAAATATATGTTCAGTCACCTCAGTGATTTTGGTTACAAAAGAAGTGGATTGCAAGCGGTCGGTTTTTACATTGTCTATCTCATCTTAACCATCATTACAGCTGCTGTAGGTGGCATATTTTTTGGAATGGCTAGTGGAAGCAACAATTTTGGCCTTGGTCAAAAAATTGGCATGATTGTGTCTATTTTATTTGCTATGATCTTTTCCTTTTTAATCTTACAATCCAAAAAAATGCTGAACAATTATATGTATATTGGTTTAGCTATCGCTGCAGGAGTACTGGCCTATTTAGGTGGAGGCTTACTTGGACTGATTATCCCAGCTTATCTGACTACTATTGGTACTGTTTCCAAGAAAAAAGCTAAAAAATAATTATCTTTCTTTAAATATTCGATTTATTGCTTCATTAAATTTTTGTCCTCGGTCAAATTCATTTTGAAAGAAATTAAAAGAAGTTGCTGCTGGGGAAAATAAAATAGTATCTCCCTCTTTCAACTCTAGTTTAAGATCTTTCAATAAAGCATCAAAATCAGTATAAATACTTCGAATAATATTTCGGTGTTGAAGTAAAGGTCGCAACTTTTCAGTTGCTGTCCCATCAATAAAATATACTGCTTTGACACGTCTATCGATCTCATGGGCTAGCTTCTCATAAGGTAGTCCTTTGTCCATACCTCCAACAATCAGTATTGGACTTTTGATAGCTTCAAGAGCTTTGATTGTGGAATCCGGCATAGTAGAGGCTGAATCATTATAGATTTTTATAGAAGCTGTTTTTTTAATCAGTTGGAGTCTAAATTCAGCTCCTTGGAACTGATTCATCGCTTTCAATGCATCTGCCTCAGCGACTCCCAATTGCTTTGCAACAACTAATGCAGCTGCATAATTGGTTAAATTATGCTCTCCAAGTAAAGTTGGTTCAAAGTCTTCAGGCAAGTCAGTTTTTGAAAAACGTTCAATATGGGATCTTATACCTTGTAAAAAAATTTTTGTATCCACCATCGAATCATCTTTTTGAATAAATAACCAATCATCAGTGGTCTGAAACTGTCCAATCACTCTTTTAGCCTCTGAATATTCATCCATTGAAGAATAATAATTTAAGTGATCTGGCAAAATATTGGTAATAACCGCCATGTGGGGTGACAGACTGTGTTTGGCAAAAGCTTCAAGTTGAAAAGAAGAGAGTTCAAGTACAACTTTGGTTGTATCTGTTATTACATCCAATGAATCCAATACACTTTTACCTATATTTCCAGCTAAGATAACATCACCAAAATGCTCCTTGAGTGCATAATAAATCAAATTGGAGGTGGTAGATTTGCCTTTAGTACCAGTTATACCAATCATCTGCTGTGGTGAAACAAATTGCAGAAAAATCCCAACGTCTGTTTCAACTATTTTGCCAGATTTTTCAGCATAAACTCGGTATTCATTGTCTGGCCTTAAAGCTGGGTTGCGAATTATAATATCGGCCCAATCGATATCTTCATACCGATGTTCGCCTAAAACATACTCAATCTCAGGAAAGTCAGCCAATTTAGCAAGTGAATCTTTTAATATCTCCCTGTTTTTTAAATCAGTAACTTTAACTCGAGCCTCCTGTTTAGCAAAAAAACGGGCACTCCCGACGCCTCCATCATTTAGCCCAAGACCCAAAATCAATACTTTTTTACCTTCATACTTTTTTGAATGAAAGGTTCTGCCCTTAGACAGGTTATTATCATTAAATTGTGAATTATCAGTCATTTTTTTGTTTTAAATACTCTTGAACTTCTTGACCTAATTTATGAGTTAATGAATTTGATAAATATTCCTTCTGACTTAATTCTGAGCGACTTTTGTAAAATCCTTCCGGAATAAAAATCGGATCCCATCCAAATCCCCCTTTTCCTACTGGCTTTGAGGCGATTTTCCCATTTAACTGAGCTTTGAATACTTTCAAATCCTTTCCATCATAATAGCCTAAGTTTACAACTGCAACAGCTGAACGGTCGGTGAAATTATCTAACATCTGACACATGCCTTCATTTCCAACAGTTTCCAGAAACCATTTAATAAAAGGTCCTGGTAACTGCCCCCAAGCGTTGAAGTAAAGTGCTGTATCATGCACCAAGACAGGTGAATTTAAATGACTGAAGGCTTCTTTTACTTTGTGAATAATAATTTCTTCCAGATCTAAAGACTGAATTTCAGTTAAATCAAGATTATGATGTTCAATCTTAAATCCAATTGCTTCCTGCAACATACTCGCTTTATGGATATTTCCAGTAATAAAAGTGATTTTATTCATATCTGTCTTTAACCCCATGCATCTTTTTTAAAGTTAAAGTATCTCCATCCGATGCAATATGCAAAAATGCTGTATTTGTCAGGTGAGGAGATTTCATACCACCGCTACCAAATTGAGTTCGAAGTAACATACCCATGGCACTGCCATGTGATACTGCTACCACTATCTGACCAAGAGAGCTTTGGGCGATACCTTTTAATGAGGCAATTAGCCGATCAAGTACAATCGCCTCAGTTTCTTCATCTTTGTGTTGATAGACCCGTCTTAAATCTGGTGGTAATGTAGCTAGTATCCGCCTGACTTCATCAAAACTAGAGGTAAGTTGGCCCTCATACTCACCGTATGATCTTTCTTTTAAACCATGTTCAATCGCTACACCAACATTGTATTGAGAGGCAATGATTTCGGCAGTCTCATACGCTCTGCTCAAAGGTGAACTTACCACCCTATCAATTCTCTCCAAACCAAGAGTCTTTCTGATATTATGAGCCTGTTTTCTACCTTCCTCGTCTAAAGGGATATCTGTAGCTCCCTGCAACTTACGTTCCTTATTCCAAGTCGTCTGTCCATGACGGACAAGATACAATTGAGCTAATTGATCAGGTCTAGTCATTTTTTTAAATACTTTCTAGTTTTTGCATCAATATCACCCGCTCCCATTAAAATGACCACCCCCATCCGATCCAATCCGATCTTATCCGATATATCTGATTTATCTGATCTCATCCGATTAAGCGCTTCCTCAACAGTCGGGACATACCTCACAGTTCCTTTATCAGTTGCTTTGACTAACATTGGCGACCCAATATTTCCTGGATCATTTTCCCGGGATGCAAAGATATCGGTAATAATGATCTGATCTATCGGAGCTCTTTGCAAAACATCAACAAAATCATCAAATAGCAGCTTAGTCCGTGAATACAAATGCGGCTGGAAGATCAAGCCGATTTTTTTATCTGGATATTTCTCCCTCGCTGCTTCGAGTGTAACAAAGACCTCCCGTGGATGATGAGCAAAATCCGAATAATATATCTGTTCATCTTTTTCACCGATTTTCTCAAATCGCCGACCAATGCCGGTAAATGAGTTCAGGCTTTTTATCATCTGGAATGGCTCTATTCCAAGCAGCAGTCCAATCTGAAATGCGGCTTTGGCATTGGAAATATTAAAATCCCCTGGTACCTCCAGTTCAAAATTGACATCAATCTTATTAAAATCCATCACCTCGATCGAGGATTTTTTCATTGACCATTTGACTACCTCTGCGACATGTGGATCCAGCATATTGGCCACTACCGTCTCTTTGGTTTTTACTAAAAAATCTTCAAATGACTGCTCAATATGCTCCAAATCTTTAAAAAACTCTAAATGATCTATATCAATGTTGGTGACAATAGTCAGATTGGGCTGATATGACATGAAGTTGTTGTTGTATTCATCTGCTTCCACTATGAGAAATTTGGACTTCCCTATCCGGTAGTTGGTCCCCCATTCTTTGATTTTAGCACCAATAACTACAGTTGGATCCAGCTGGGCATCTGCTAAAATTTTCGCCACCATCGCCGTGGTCGTAGATTTACCATGTGTCCCACAGATAGCAATGACATATTTGTCTTTGGCTAAATAAGTCCCTAAAAACTGCTGCCAGGTCATAATCGGCAGTTTCAGCTCTTTGGCAGATTGCAGTTCAGTGTTGTGAGGATCTGCGATCTCAATTGCCGGAGAAACAATCACCATCTCAACATTTTTTAGGTGATCTATGGAATGCTCAATAAAGATTGTTTCAGGTGAAAACAAAGAAGAATATTCACCGCTTAAATTTCGGTCACAGCCGGTTATGGTGTAACCTTGTTCTCTAGCTAGAGCAGCCACCGCAGAAGCTCCACTTCCTTCAATTCCGATAAAATGTAGATGTTTCATAGTGTTAAAATGTATTTCTCCATTTCAGTCGAAAAATAGCTATTTTATTATTCGAGCGAAGTCGAGAATTACTTTAATTTTTTTTTACAAATAATCTGTTTGCCTCTGCCAATTCTTCTGGTGTATTTACCCCAAACCATTCTGACTTATTTTGCAGCAAGAAGATATTTATTTTTGCCCCTTGTTTTTTTGCTATATTCATGAGCTCTGTGAGGTAATACTCCCCTTTGATCAAATTTTTTTCAATCCGGTTGATATTTTCTTTCAGCCATTTAAAGTCAAATAAATAAACACCACAGTTCACTTCATCACTTGATAATCCAAGTTGTGAATAGTCTGAATATTCCAACAACTGATCAAAATCACCATTGTCTTTTCGAAAAACTTTACCCATCCGCTCTTTTTCCGGATCTTTTAAAGTCATCATGGTTATAACTGATTCAGAATCTTGGTGAGAACTAATGAGTTCCATCAATGTTGGTGTTGAATAAAAAGCTGAATCATCACCCCCAACAACTATCACATCTTGATATTCTTGATCCATTTTTAGCAAAGCACTTTTAACAGCATCGCCTGTCCCTAATGGTTCCAATTGTTGAGCAAACTTAACTATAAATTTCGGAGATATAACATCAACTATTTCCTGCGCCTTGTAAGAAACAACTGTATAAATATCTTCAATGCCCAAAAGCTGGATATTACGAAGGGTATGAAAAATCATTGGTTCTCCCGCAATTTCGTGCAAGACTTTTGGCTTTTCCGACTGCATTCTAGTGCCTTTTCCGCCTGCCATAATAACTGCAGCGATTGAATTAGTATTCATGAGTTTGATTATAACGTATTTTCTCTTTCTGAAGCTAGTTTATGAGTAATAGTCATTCGAGCATGCCGAATATCCTGTCCGCCTATTTCCAGGTGATCGCCTGGTTTTAAGTCACTAAATGTTGAAATACCATCCTTTCGGTCAGGAAGTAATTCAACCCGTATCACATCAAATGGTCCAGGTAAATGATTAACACGAAAAAAATCCTTGAAACCATCTGGACGAATTTGCATTGTCGGATCAGCAAAATCAACAAAAAGCGGTCGATCGGTACCAGGGTACTTTTCAGTAGCCGGGATAAAAAGTCTGACTTCGACTGACGACATTCTCAGATTATAAAGAGGTATTTTGATAAAAATCAATCAGAATTAAACATCGAGGATTGCCTGTTTGGCATGAGTCTGAATAAATCTTTTTCGTGGTGGGACTTCATCACCCATCAACATGGTAAATACTTGATCTGCAGCTTCGGCATCATCAATACTGACTTGCAGTAAAACTCGGTTTTCCGGATTCATAGTAGTCTCCCAGAGCTGTTCTGGGTTCATCTCACCAAGTCCTTTGTATCGCTGAATTATGACATTACTACCTCTTTTGGGAGCAACATCGGCAACTGGTGCCACTTCAGCTTCAGCCTCACCGCCTAATGTGGGCAATACCACGTCATCTGTCTCTTTTTTCTCTAACGGAACTTTCAACTTCTTTAATATCTCGTCTCGCTCTTTATCCGAATAAGCATAGTGAGCTTCCCGTCCTTTTTGAATTTTATACAAAGGTGGCTGCGCAATATAGACATAACCCCTAGTGATCAGATCTGGCAAATAACGATAAATAAAAGTCAAAAGCAGTGTTCGAATATGGGCGCCATCCACATCGGCATCTGTCATTAAAATAATTCGATGATATCTGACTTTGTCATATTGGACGATATCCCCTATTCCAGTCCCCAAAGCAATAACCAATGCTTTAATTTCCGCAAACTCTAAAATCTTATCGAGTCTGGCTCTCTCTGTATTCAAAATTTTACCTTTCAAAGGCAATATGGCCTGTGATTTTCGATCTCGACCTTGTTTAGCACTACCACCAGCACTATCACCCTCTACAATGTAAATTTCAGATTTAGAGGCATCTTTCTCCTGGCAGTCAGCCAATTTTCCGGGCAAGGTCATCCCTTCTAAAGCCCCTTTTCTGATCACAGCGTCTTTAGCAGCTCTAGCAGCTGCTCTAGCTCTGGCAGCTAACATGATTTTTTCAATGATTCTTCTGGCTTCTGAAGGATTTTCTTCAAAAAAGGTTTCCATACCTTCCCTTGTGATCTGATTTACAACCGATTGAACTTCAGCACTACCCAACTTTTCTTTGGTTTGCGACTCAAACTGAATCCGATCTGAATCCATTTTGACCGAAATAACGGCTGTTAAACCCTCTTTCAGATCCTCACCAGTAAAATTTTCATCTTTTTCTTTTAAAGCTTCTATTTTGCGAGCATAATCATTAATGACTCTGGTTAAAGCTGTTCTAAAACCAGTGACATGCGTACCACCTTCAGATGTTGGAACCACATTGGCAAAACTTTCAATATTTTCATTAAAACCATCGTTGTACTGAATAGCTACCTCTGTTTCAACTTCATTGACTGATTTATGCAAATAGATCGGTGTTTGGTGCACCAACGTTTTATTACGATTTAGATGTTTGATTAAAGCCGCAATACCTGACTGAAAATAATAATGTTTTTCTTCATCTCTTCTTTCATCAAAAATGTGAAATGAAATACCCGCAACTAGATAGGCAACTTGGCGAAGAGATTTTTGTACTTTATCAAAGTCCGGCTCAATAGTAGAAAAAATAGTCGCATCAGCTAAAAAAGTAGTTTTTGTGCCTGTTTTAACTTGCCAATCAAAGCTTGTCTCAAAAGGCAATTCCACTTTTTTTGACACCACTTCGACATCATGTTTGGGTACACCTCGGGAAAATTCTTGAGCATACAATTTATTGTCACGTCTGACTTCACAACGTAAATAATCCGAAAGCGCGTTTACTGCGGAGACACCTACACCGTGCAGACCTGACGATACTTTATAACCATCGGAACCAAACTTCCCCCCTGCATGCAAGATTGTTAATACAACCTCCAAGGTGGATTTACCTGTCTTTGGGTGTTTTTCAACCGGAATACCACGTCCATCATCGGCCACAGTTATATAATTGCCTTTATGCAATATTACCCAGACATTTTTAGCATGTCCACCTAAAGCCTCATCGATAGAGTTGTCATAGACCTCTTTAATTAAATGATGAAGCCCTCTGGAATCGGTGGAACCAATGTACATACCCGGTCGTTTACGTACTGGCTCTAGACCTTCTAATACCTGAATTTGATTTGCGCCGTAATTTGATTTTGGTGAATCTGCCATATAAAAAGGAAACAGTGATTAGTTAACAGTAAATAGATTAAAAAATCAAGTTGTTGGCAGTTTAACAGACTTAACCTATTAATGCAAGTTTAACCATTATGATTAGTCTGTTGTAGCAATCTAAATGTCGTCTATTTTGCGTATTTAGGTAAACTAATCATTAAAAAATCACTAACTGCTTTGGCTGGTACATGCTGCTTAATCCAACTTAAACCGGATAAGACTAACTGAAGAGACCCACCATATTCAGGATTTTTAGGTAACAATGAATAATAAAAAGATGCCAAGGTTTCAACCAACTTTTGACGATCATCGTTTTTTTCAATCTTCTCCAACCTATCTTCAACTGAAAGGGCTAATAATTCGAGAACTTCAGAAAAATCACTGCTCAAAGCTGGCTTCCCAAAATACCGAATTTCACATCTGGAAAGTACTGTTGGCAGCAGAGATGCCTGATCATCAATTCCGACCATCATCACTACATTACCAGCCGGCTCTTCCAGTGTTTTTAGTAGTCCATTTTGAGCGTCAGTGGTTAATGAATTAATCGGATGCAAAACAACCGCCCTAGGATTGTGAGAAGTATTTTTCCACAATAAATGTTCGGCAATTTTCTTTATCTGCTCAACCCCGATTTTATCGGATAAAACCAAAACATCAGGGTGACTCAAATTTAAATCATAATTTGCCAGCTCTGTTTCAATAGCTTGATCCAGTGCTACTGGATCTTGACTTACAAATACAATCGGAAGTGGCATAGTAAAAGAAAGATACTACACTCATTGACAGATATAAAGGCCACCTTCCATAATGTATTATATACACATCACACCCCAAAATAAGATTTATTTGGGAGATGTGTATTAGTTCGCACCTTCTATTAAAGTGTGCTCACTATAGACCCGCTGACGGGTATCTGCCTTATGGACGAATCACAAGCATCAGTAGCCGATATACTGACCAATCAGGGAATACTAACCAAAGACCAGCTTTCTCAAATCAAACTAGAAAGTATAAATTCTAATACCCCTCAAGAAAAAATCCTACATGATCGAGCTCTAGCCTCTCCAGCTCAAATAGCCCAGGCCAAAGCTCAGATCATGGGAATACCTTATATCGAGCTAGAGGGAATGGATAGCGCTGGTATCTCCCCCGAGATACTCAACTTGATCCCTGAACAAGTTGCCAGACGCTATAAGCTAATCCCTTTTAAAGCTGAAGGCGATGTTTTATCTGTGGCAATGGCCGATCCACTAGATTTGCAGGTAACCCAGTTTTTAGAAAAAAAAACCAATCACCGAGTTAAAAGATATTACGCTCTGGAAGAAGATATTCAAAAATCGATCTACAATCAGTATTCTCAAAATCTGACCACTGATGTCGAATCCGCCCTCAAAGAGGTCGCAATTCAATCTTCAGAAGACAAAAAGACCTCGGATCTAGATCAGACTGAAGTCATTCGTGAAGCCCCGGTGGCCAATATCGTAACTCAGCTTTTGGAATATGCCGTCAAATCTAAATCGTCTGATATCCATATTGAACCTGAAGAAAACCAAACTCGGGTCCGATATCGAATTGATGGTATTTTACATGAGAAAATATTACTTCCAAAAAAAGTTCATGATGCGGTAATTTCCCGAATTAAAATCATGGCAAATTTAAAAATTGACGAACGTAGGCTACCTCAGGATGGACGTTTTAGTTTTAATGCCCGTAATATCAGTTTTGATCTGCGTGTTTCCTCTTTACCAACCGTTTTTGGTGAAAAAGTAGTTATGCGTTTACTACCCAAAGCTGATACACCCCCAACTCTACAGGATTTAGGGCTGAGAGCTACCGCTCTTAAAACTTTAGAAATGCAGCTGACCCGAACTCACGGAATTATTTTAATCTGCGGACCAACAGGCTCCGGTAAAACCACCACTTTATATTCAGTTCTTTCC
>CAYOMO010000036.1:0-12155 GCA_964405065.1 uncultured Gammaproteobacteria bacterium | reverse complement strand
TGTTATTGGTAATAGGTCCAAGTAAATATTTGTATTATTTGCATTTTGATATTGAAAATACCCCGATGCCTCGGGTAGAAAAAAATGGTTATTTACGTCAATGGACGGCTGGGTTTGGATTAAAAGATATCGCTGAATTTTTACATCAGCAAAGCCTTAATCAAGATATTGTGGTGGGGACTGATGGAGGATTTGGTACTTTGCCTGAGGGGTTGCAGATGTATACTGACAAAAATCGCCGAATTGCTTTTATACCCAGTATCTCTTCTCCTTCTGCTCAGTTAAATAACGCTGCTAAAGAACATCCGACTTTTTTTGTAGCCAATAAATCTCAGGAATCAAAATTTGGAGAAAATTTGGAGCTGATTAAAGCTTATCCAAAAGTGGTGTCAGAGGATGGTTTTCAGGAAGCAACCATGCTTTTTAAAGTTATTTATAAAGAAGGAGCAACCATCAAATGAGTCACCAGACAGTGGGCGGGAAAATAATGTACTTTGTTAAACAAAATAAACTTTTTTTGTTACTTTGTTTGTTGATTCTTCCTTCATTTATTAATCTAGTTCAGCCGGGACTTTATTCAATGCATGATGACATTCAAGCTTTTCGTTTTCAGCAGATGGATAAATGTTTTCAGGATTTGCAGATTCCCTGCCGATGGATACCTGATATGGGATATCAATATGGGTATCCCCAGTTTAATTTTTATCCGCCGAGCCCTTATTATGTCGGGACTTTGATTGCTCAGTTGGGAGTGCAATTTATTGACGTCACTAAAATCATGTTTGGCTTGGGTTTTGTGGTCGGTGGTTTGGGAATGTATCTGTTTATGAAAAGTTGGTTGGGTAAATGGCCGGCTTTTGTGGCAGCTATTTTGTATACTTATGCCCCATATAAAGCCGCCAATGTGTATGTCAGAGGCGCGATGAGTGAATATTGGGCGATGAGTTTCTACCCGTTTATTTTTTGGTCGATTTATCAATTTATTAAAACTAGACAAAAAAAATATGGTGTTTTTTTATCTCTTTCAGTGGGTGGATTGATAATGACTCATAATCTGATGCCGCTAATATTTCTACCTTTAGCTGCTATGTGGGGTCTGATCTGGTTGATTTTAGAAAAAAGAATTAAGTTGATCGGTTGGTTGCTAGCCTTTGGTGTTTTAGGTATTACTTTGGCTGGGTTTTTTATCTTTCCGGTTATAGTCGAACGACCATATGTACATTTAGAAACCATTATTGGCGGCTATTTTGATTATCGAATGCATTTTGCCTCCTTGTATCAGCTATTTGTTTCTAACTATTGGGGATATGGTTCATCAGTTTGGGGGCCTTGGGATGGTATGTCACTCTCGACTGGTCAGATTCATGCACTATTTGCCCTAGTTGCAGTAGTCCTAGCACTTGTTCAATTTAAAAAACATCCAAAAGTATCAGTTGTTACCTTGATGTTGTTTGGGCTGGCATTGTTTGTACTTTTTATGATTCATCAAAAGTCATCATTTATTTGGGATAAATTGCCATTTTTGGCTTATTTGCAATTTCCTTGGCGATTTTTGTCAGATAGTGTTTTTCTATTAAGTGTCTTGGGTGGTATAGCTATTTTTTATGCTGAGGATGTGAGATTAAAAATATTTGGAAAAATTAAAGCCGAATATATTTTAGGTATCATTGTAATTGTTGGAGTGATGGTATTGCATATGCCATTTTTTCAGGGGCATGATTGGAAAAAGATATCTGATCAGGAAAAGTTTTCTGGAACTTCCTGGAATAAACAGCTGACCATTAGCATTTTTGATTATTTACCAATCTTTGCAGAGTTGCCACCGATACATCCTGCCCCTGCGAGTCCGGAGGTTTTAGAAGGACGGGCAGAGGTTAAAAATTGGTATAAAGGAAGTGATTGGCAGCATGGATGGATTAGTTCAGATAGTGAAAGTCTGATCAGATTGCCTTTATTTGATTTCCCGGGTATGACAGTTACAACAAAAACAGATGATGGCAACTTGAAAAAAGTTGATCATTGGAATAATGACTGTCGAGGTCAAGAATTTTGCTTAGGACTAATCACTTTTAAACTACCATCTGGGAATAATGAAGTGAATGTTCATCTGGACAATACCTGGGCTCGGACAGTCGGTAATATTTCGACTTTAGTTTCGGTGCTGATATTAGGATTAGCAGGAATATCTATCTGGAGGAATAAAAGTGATGTTTAAATTTTCAAAGATTAAATTAGTTTGGTTCCAGTTAGGGTTATTACTGGTTCTGTCAGCGTTTATTGTCTGGCCGACTTTGATGCCGGGCTATTTTTTTCATCATGATGACTTACAGGTGATGCGGATATTTGAGATGCGGAAATGTTTTGATACAGGTCAGATTCCGTGCCGTTGGGTACCTGATATGGGGTATGGTAATGGTTATCCACTTTTTAATTATTATAGCGTTTTGCCTTATTACATCGGTGGAGTTGCCAGCTATGTTTTTGGATTTGTGGGGGCAGCTAAAATTTTATTTTTTATCCCGTTATTTTTAGGCGGTTTTGGAATGTATTTTTTGGCTCGTCGTCTGTATGGGGATTGGGCGGGTTTAGCTGCTGGAGTACTTTATCAATTTGCTCCTTACCGGGCTTTGGATGGGTATGTCAGAGGTGCGATAGCTGAAAGTTTTGCTTTGGCAATAGTGCCTTTTGTTTTTTATTATTTTTTAAAGCTGATTCAAAAAAGAACGATTGGTAATTTTATTGGTGTTGCTGTATCACTAAGTCTTTTTCTGATGTGTCACAACATCATGACAATGTTTTTTATTCCTGTTTTGGCTGTCTGGATTTTGCTGCTTAGCTTTCAGTTTTCAGCTTTTAGATTTCAGCAATTTAAAACAGTTGTGATGGCTGGGTTGTTGGGAATTGGTTTAGCCGCTTTTTTTGTTTTACCAGTTTTTCTAGAAAAAGATCTAGTTAGAACTGAAACTTTGCTTGAAGGAGGTAGTGATTTTAGAGCCCATTTTGTGACCGTACCACAAATATTTTTTGATCGGACCTGGGATTATGGAGCCAGTGTTTTTGGATCAGGCGATACTATCTCATTTCAAGTTGGTTGGCCACACTGGTGGCTGGTCGTTTTGGCGGGAGTGATATTTGTTTGGTTGCTAATAAAGCATCGGAAACAGTTGGTTAAAACTGAAACATTGATTGCAGTTTTCATGACGGGTTTATTTGGTGTATCGCTTTTTTTCATGCACAATAAATCAGCTTTTATATGGGAAGCCGTTGGGGCTATACAGTATGCTCAGTTTCCCTGGAGATTTTTGTCATTAGCAATTTTTACTGCAAGTTTAATTGGTGGATTCTTTGTTTATTCTTTGCCGAAGAAATCACAATTACTTATTGCTTGTTGCTTATCACTTATCACTTTCCTTCTAAATTGGCAATTTTTTATTCCAAAAGATTTTTACCCTTGGATTGATGATCAACAAAAATTGTCAGACCCTCTATGGGAGATTCAGCAAAAAGCAGGGTTGTTGGATTATTTGCCGAAAGCTGCTTACTACGAACCACAAGCTAGAGCGCCATATGAACCAGAGATTCGGTCAGGAAAAGCTGATCCCGAGAACTATCAGGTTGGTTCCGATACTTTTACTTTTTCGATTAAAGTAGATGAAACAGCCAATGTTGAAATTCCGATCATTGAATATCCCAATTGGAAAGTGTTTGTAAATGGAAAAGAATATCCCCATACAGATCAGAATCATTGGGGAAGATTACGAATAGATTTACCACCAGGTCAGTATGATGTTTCTGGTAAATTGTTTAATACTCCTGTGCGTATCAGTGCGAATCTGATCAGTACCCTTTCATTTATTATCTTGTTGAAACTTATTTTTTGGAAGAAAGCTCGGAAGGTGGTAGTGGATTAATGGATATCCAGACTATCAATAAACGACTTTTCTCTGGTTTTTTAACGTTGACTCTTCGAAAAATAGCACTTTTGGGAATAGTTTATTTAAATACAAATCTATTTTTAACTAATTTTTTGCCTCCGGAAATAATTGGTGTATTTAATATTGCCAATTCTGTTTTAGCTATTTTTAGTTTTTTTTCTGATATAGGTTTGGCAGCTTCAATTATTCAGAAAAAAGATTTGAATGAAAATGATTTAAAAACCACTTTTACTATTCAGCAGATATTAGCAGCACTTATTTTTGCTATATCTTTTGCGGCTGCTCCTTGGATGGCACAGTATACACATTTGCCGGATGAAGGTGTTTGGCTGATCAGAGCTCTTGGTTTTGGCTTTTTCTTAACCTCATTAAAAGTTTTGCCATCAGTTTTATTGGAAAGAGAGCTAAGATTTGGTCCGCTGGTAATTGTTGAAATAGTTGAAACGTTGGTATACGTATTGTTGTTGGATCTATGTATTATTTATGGCTTTGGTATCAATGGATATACCTATTCGGTGTTAGCACGCGGTTTGGCTGGGGTTGTTTTGATATATACTTTGGCTCCGTGGAAAGTCAAATGGGGGATTTCCAAAGAGTCAGCTAAAGAATTAGTCAAATTTGGAATTCCTTTTCAACTCAATTCAATACTGGCTTTTTTGAAAGACCGTCTGGTTATCCTGATAGTTGCAAATATGGTCGGGCCTTTGGGAATTGGGTATACAACCTGGGCTCAAAATATCACTTTTTTGCCGTTAGAGGTGATGAATATTATGACTAGACTGACATTCCCAGCTTTTTCTAGACTTCAGCATGACCAAGTAGCTTTGAAAGAGACATTGGAAAGAACTATCTTTTTTATCTCACTCCTGAGTTATCCGATCTTATTTGGCGTTTTAGCGGTAGTACCAAGTATTGTTGAACATATTTATAAATATGATTATCGACCGGCTTTGCCGATGATTTATATGTATTCATTGACAGCTTTTTGGGCAGCCATGTCAACCCCTTTTACCAACTTTTTAAATGCAATTGGAAAAATTAAAATAACTTTAAAATTAATGATTATGTGGACTATTTTAGAATGGGTATTAACTCCTATTTTGACATATAAATACGGATTTATTGGAGTAGCATTGGCAAGTGCGATTATATCTTTTACATCGTTGGTGCCGATTTATATTATTAAAAGGATGACACATGTTTCAATCATTAAAAATACTTATCAGCCATTTTTGGCTGCTTTAACAATGGGGATTATTACCTATGTATTTTGTGTTTTTTATGTTAGGGATTTGTTAACACTGGCCTTGTCGGTAGTACTGGGTGGTTTTATCTATGTTTTACTAATCGGTATTTTTGCTAGAGAGATGGTGTTGGTAAATTTTAAGAAAATCAAAAATGCTTAAAAGATTTTTATTTATTTTTTTATTCCTGATTTCATTAATAATCGTTTCACCTGTGGCTGCTCAGGAGCAAAAACAGGTCACTATCATAAATCCGATTCGGGGAGATGATTTTTGGAGCTATCCGTATTCAGTCTTAACAACTCCCAAAAAGCAGTATGAGTTGATAAGTAGTAAAAATATTGAGGCAACCTGGATGGCGCGTTTTGATGCTTTGATAAATCCCGAGATCCAGGCATTTTTAAAAGAGTTAAATCCAAAACAAGAAGTGGGTTTGTTTTTAGAAGTTACGCCGTCTTTAACTACTGCAGCTGAAGTTGCCTACAATCAGAGTCCCAACTGGCATTATTCAAAATCTGTTTTAGTGATTGGTTATTCCCCTGAAGATCGAATCAAACTGATTGATACGGCCATGGCTCAATACAAGCAAGTATTTGGAAAGTATCCCAAATCGGTGGGGGCTTGGTGGATCGATGCATATTCCCTTCAATATATGAAAGATAAATATCAAATTGAAATGAATATGGATGTGGCTGACCAATTTTCTACGGACGGCTACCAGGTGTGGGGACAGTACTGGTCTTCGCCTTTTTATCCGAGCAAGAAAAATGCTTTGATGCCTTCATCTTCAGAAAAAGAAAAAATAGGTGTGACGACGATCCAATGGGCGGGACGTGATCCGTTTAATGGTTATGGAAACAGCGTATTTGAAAGTACTTATTCAGTTCAGGCCAATGATTATATGTTGCATAATCTGGGGATCGACTATTTTAAAAAAATTGTTTCTCCTTACCCGCAGGTGGTAGTAGGTCTGGAAAATGATTTTGATTGGCAACAGTTTGGTGAAGAATACTCAAAACAGGTGGAATATGTAGCTGGCCTGGCTAATACTCAGGTAGTTACTATGGAACATTTTGGTCAGATTTATCGCAAAGCCAATCCAAAAATTTCTCCAAAATTGGCGATCATTTCAGAGGATGCTTTAGGTAGTGATGGTAGAGTTGTCTGGTATCAGACCGATCGATATCGGGTCGGTTTGTTTGTAAACAATGAGGGGGTAGTGATCCGAGATCTTCGGCAATTTAATGATGGAGTAGAGGAAGCCTGTTATTTTACAGCTTGTGATGGTCTGAAACTTGGATTTAGTGCCAATCAGGCCATTGATGAAGTAAATTACGGTACCAGATGGGTTTTGGATGAAGGAACTGTGACAGATTTTAAGACTGAAACTACTAATGAGGGGCTGAAAATATCTTATCGAAATGGAGCTGGAGTGGTGAGAACTATTACTTTTTTGGCCAATGATATTAGGGTTGATGATGATATTAAAACCATTGCAACCGCTATTTTGCACGCAGTTGAAAGCTCACAGAAATCTAATCAAGTGGTTTATCAGGATGAGGCAGATTTTGTTTCTGCTGTGCAATGGACTAAAGTGCTGCCAACTTTTTTGAGTGATGGATTTAAATTTTCAATTTTCGTTCTATTGTTTTTTATCCTTCCTGGATTTGTGATTTCACGACGGTTATTACTTTCTATTCCCTTGGGCATGGCACTCTTTAGTGTTGTAGCTTATATACTAGCCTGGTTGAGAATGGATATTCTATTGTGGTTGATACCGCTTATTGCTTTAATAGCTGGTTTTTATTGGCGGGTGCGGCCAAATAAAATATATTTGGAAAAAACCGATCTATTTGCTTGGTGTATCGTGGCTGTAGGATCAGTGTCCTGGCTTTTGACTCAAGTAAAAAATGGTTTACTTTTCAATTACGGTTTTGGTTATTGGGGTCCAAATGGTCATGATGGCATCTGGCATTTGCAACTGATATCGGCTCTGACTCAAAAAGTCCCCCCCGGCAACTTTATTTTTGCTGGTCAACAGTTAGAAAATTATCATTATTTTTATGATCTAGTTATAGCTCAAATGATAAAATTATTTGGTGTTGATCCACAAAATATTTTATTTAGATTTTTCCCTCTGCTACTTAGTTTAGGAATTGGCTTGATGGCGTATCATTTGGTTGTATTACTAGCTAGAAAGCTTGATTATTCCTGGTCTAGATCAAAGCTGGCTGGATTATTATCCCTGTTTTTCATTTACTTTGGTGGAAGTTTTGGTTGGATGATCTCTTTTATTCGGTCTGGTTCTTTTGGTGGTGAAACGACATTTTGGGCTCAGCAATCGATCTCTACTTTGCTTAATCCACCATTTGCTAGTTCTATTTTATTACTATTTGCTGGATTTTATATTTATTATCAGTTTGATTTTAATCAAAAAACTGAAGCTTTGAAAAAAGGCCTCTGGTTGATTTTAATATGGGGGACTTTAATCGAATTTAAAGCTTATGGGGGTATATTGCTTTTGATAGCATTGGGATTGGTATCGGCTTTAAAATTGGTTAAATTCAGATGGTGGTTTTTAGCTATGTCGATACCAGTAGCCGGTTTGTCTTTACTAGTTTTCTGGCCAAACAACTCATCAAGTGACAGCTTGATTAGTTTTTCCCCTTTTTGGTTGGTCAGAACTATGTTGGAATTTGAAGATCGGCTTTTTTGGCCGCGACTTTTACTGACGATGCAATCGGGTGTTTGGTATAAAGAGTGGGCAGCTTATGCAATTGGAATTGGTATTTTTGTGATTGGTAATCTTGGATTGCGTCTGTTTGCATTTACTGATTTGCGCCCTTATCGGACTTTTGGATTAATGTCATTAATTTCCTTAGCTGGTTTTATATTACCAATGCTTTATCTTCAAACGGGAACCAACTGGAATATTGTTCAGTTTTTCTATTATTCATTGATGATACAGGCTTTGATAACTGGACTTGTATTAGCCAAATGGATCTTGAAATTGCCCAAATTTTTGGCTGGAATTATAGTGATAGTCATAGTTTTATTGACAGTTCCGACTAGTTTAAATACTTTAAGTCAGTATCTACCCAAAAGACCACCAGCTAAACTTGCAACCGCTGAAATTGAGGCACTTAAAACTCTGTCCGAGAAACCAGTAGGAACTGTTTTATCACCGGTATATGATGAAAGATTGAATGCTAAATTTGCTGCTCCTAAGCCTTTGTTTGCCTACGCACCTACTTCATATGTAAGTGCTTTTTCGCATCAGCCTTCTTTTTTAGCAGATGCTATCAATCTAGAGATTTTAAATATTGATAGTCTGCCTAGAGTTAATACAACCAGAGAGATATTAAAAGGTAATAACAATTCAGCTGAGTTGATCAGAAAAAATAATATTAAATATCTCTATATTCCTAAAAAAACTAATCTCAAAGTGGACGAAGGCAAACTGGGTGTTGAAAAACTTTTTGAAAATGATGAGGCGGTTATTTATCAAGTAAAGTAATGAATAAAAAAATAAAAAAACTTTTAAATCAAAAATGGGTTTGGTTGTCTGGTTTAATTCTGTTAGGATTGGTTTTGCGACTAATATTATCACCGGTTTTTTATCACTTTGATATTTTATCTCAAGCTTATTGGGGTGAATGGATATACAACAATGGTACTAAAAATTTTTATTATAATAGTACATGGGTATATTCTTGGCCAACCCAACCCCCTTTAGTAAATTTGGTTTATGCTGCTAGTTTTTGGCTTTATATAAACTCTTTAGAATGGTTTCTTTTTGCTTCTCATTATATAGTGCCACATTTAGCTCCTGGACATATGCTGTGGTATTTCGATTTTGTTAAATGGTATACCGATGCTCAGTATCCAGAATCATATTTAAAACTAGGATTCTTTTTATCAATTAAATTTATTGCAATTGTTGCTGATTTGATGATTGCTGTGGTGGTATATTTGATGTTAAAAAAAGATAACCCAACTAGAGCTTTTCTTTTGTCGGCTTTATATCTTTTTTCTCCATTTAGTTTTTATATTTCTGCTTTGTGGGGGCAATATGATCAGATTAGTTTTTTGTTTTTGCTTTTAGCTGTTTGGTCATTAATCAAAAAAAATGTTTTTCTGGCGCCTTTTCTGTTAATGGTTTCAGTTAGTATGAAGCCGACATCGCTGATTTTTATACCACTTTTTTTGTGGCTTTATTTTGCGGCTAGAAAACATTTACTAGAATACATCGCTGGAATTGTTTTAGCACTAGGAGGTCTGTATCTCACAGTGAGTGTTTTTACAAATGATAATGTAGTGCATTTTGTAAATTATGATTTGAAAAACAAAGTATTTTTTAAAGCTGGTTTTCGGGTTTCTACCAATTCATTTAATTTTTGGCATATCTTTATTGGTAACAATCCAAGGGAGCATTTTACCCCGTATTTAGGCGTTCCAGCGTATATATGGGGCTGGTTCTTTTTTGGTTTAGTCAATCTGCTTGCTCTATGGATTGTCAGAGTGAGAAATATGCAGACTATTTTAACTGCATTTGCCGTAGTGGGGCTTGGTAGTTGGCTTTTTATGGTAAATATGCTTGAAAGATATGTATTTGCCGGAATAGTTTTTTCGATGATGTGTTTGATTTATTATCCAAAATTTTTAAAAGCTTGGATTGTGATGAGCCTAATTTTTTGGGTAAATTTATATCATGGATGGTGGGTGCCTCGGCTATGGGAATGGTTACATCAAGCTATCATCTGGAATGATAATACGGTGACAAGGATCTTATCGGCTATCAATGTAGTAATTTTCTTTATATTTGTAAAAACTTTAAAATTGCCTATGCCAAAATTTTTAAAAATAAAAAAGTAATTATCTTTTGGCTGGTTCTAGTCTAGGTGATTCTTCACCTGGTAAACAGGGTCGGCGGATTTCAGCGGTAGTTCCCCAGCTGTATTTAATATCGGTGATTCGACAATAGCTAGTAAAGTTGCCACCCCAGGCAAAAATCCGATCCATAGTTGAATCATCTTCGTAAATTAAAGCAATTAGTTGATCTTCCTGAGGTTTTGTTTTGGTTAAAAAAGTTGTGTTTCCGGGAATGTATTCTGGAACTCCTTCTTTATAGCTAATTGTTTCTGGTTGATAACCATATTTTTTTGTTCCGTACCACCAATATAAATATTGATAAGGAAAATCATAAACAGAAGGGATATAGTTGTAAGCTTTGAATCCTTTATTATTCATATGTTCATAGACCCAATCGATGGCATCTATAGAATTGCGTAAATTACTTTTATCATCTGATCTTATCTGAAAATTGGATGGAATAAATTGTTTTTGATCTAAAAAGGCAAAACCGACAGAAAATAAAACAACTGCAATAGTTAGCGTTTTGGTGAGGTTTTGGTAATGCGTATGGTGTAAAACATGATTGTAGACAGCTGTCAAAAAAGCACTCATTAACAATATATATGGAATACGTAGGCTTAAAACAAACCAATCTTTTAATTCATGTAAATAAAATGAATAGAAAATAAATGCAAAGGTTAAAAAACCGATACTAATATAGGTATAAATTTTTAGATCGGTATCAATTTTTTTCTGATATATTTTTAACCCCAGAAAAATAACTGCTCCTATTAACACCACTGAATCCAAATTGAATGGCAGAGCCAAAATGCCGTGAGAAAAAAAGATAAAACTATTTATATGACTTACTAGCGATTCAATGAAAGTTAATTTTTCCCCCAAAACTGCCCCCGATCCAGTTACTTCTGCTAAGAAAATTTTACTCATTACAAAATTATTTTTAAGTTCAAACAGGAGTTGGGGTAGTAAAGTGGTACTAAATGCCAGAAGCATTAATCCAAGTAATTTTAAGTCGGCTTTTTTGAGATAAAGTAGGCTAATCAGGAGGGCAAATGGGAGAAGAAGAATACCAAAAGCGGCTTGGAAATGCATGGCTATGCCAGCTGTCAAACCAACCAGTAAGGCTTTTTTAATGGTTGGATTACGGAGGAAAAAATACAAGCAGACAAAATAAAGTAAAGCAAAGTACGGCATAGAATGGGAATTCCAGAAATAGCGGGTGTTTTGGAAATATCCAGGAGCAGTAATGAATATTATTGAGGCAAAAAAACCAAACCCAATCTCTTTTCTGCTGTGAATAAATAGCAGCAATAATGCTGAAAGCAGATAGAAAAAAAGATTCCAATAAACCAGAAAGGAGGGATCCCCCTGTCCTAAAAAGAAAGGTAAGACATTGAAATAATAATAGCTAGGACCTAAAAAGACCCCATTAATTGAGGTAGTTGGTCCCACCAGGGTTGGATTGATTCCTACTACAATTTGCCGTAAATCGAGCATATCTCTGGCCTGATCAGTAGTAAATGGAAAATTATAATTTGCTACTTGGGCAAACCTGATCCATCCACTCATGAAGATGATAATTACCGCAACAGTGAGAAGGGAGTTTTTTAGTGTTAGATGGTTCATTGATGTATATTACAAGGTTTAGAAGGTATTTTCTATTGGTTAGTCTTTCATGTATAGTAAATGATATGGTTGGGAAAATTTCTGTTGTTATTAATACCTATAACGAAGAAGCTCATATTGAGCGGGCAATCAAAAGTGTCAGTTGGGCGGATGAGATACTGGTTTGTGATATGCACTCAGAGGATAATACTGCTCTATTGGCTAAAAAGCTGGGAGCGATTGTTTTTTTCCATAAACGGACTGGCTTTGTTGAACCAGCTCGTAATTTTGCTATTTCTAAAGCTTCGCATGAATGGATATTGGTAGTAGATGCTGATGAAGAGGTCTCTGATTCTCTTCAAGAAAAGTTAAAAGATATAATTAAGAAAAATGGCGTTGTTACTCATGTGGAGGTCCCTCGGAAAAATATAATTTTTGCTAAGTGGATGAAAGCTGCTGGTTGGTGGCCTGATTATAATATTCGATTTTTTAAAAA
>CAYOMO010000035.1:0-12216 GCA_964405065.1 uncultured Gammaproteobacteria bacterium | reverse complement strand
ATAGTTATGCAATTTGTCGCAGGGTTATACATGATAGCCGTAGCGTTAAACTTGCTGAATATCCACCCGATATTTAGATATGTAGTGATTCAACCACCAAAATTCTTAACACGAAAAGTCAGAAATGTATCTAAAAGAAAGGATTTATTTGCACCAGCTCTATTGGGTGCAATGACAATCTTTATTCCATGCGGAACGACCCTTGCCATGGAAGCATTAGCTATAAGTAGCGGTAACGCTTTTCTAGGCGGTGCAATAATGGCCGCGTTTGTATTAGGTACAACACCATTATTTTTTGGGGTAGGTTGGCTTACAAGCATTCTTGGCGACAATTTCAGAACAAGATTTCTTAAAGTAGCGGCTATTGCCGTAATTTATTTAGGTATAACTTCCGTTAATGGTGCATTAGTGGCTAGTGGCTCACCAATAACCTTTCAGTCCGTTGCTGAAACACTCCAAATTGGTTCACAGTCGGAACAGCCAGAGAAATTATATAGTGAAGCACCGCCTTCACAGACAGCGCAAATAAACGTTACTGCCAGTGGCTATTCACCAAACTATATTAAAGTTAAAAAAGATTCCCCAGTTACTTTAACGCTGGTTGGTAAAGACGCTTATAGCTGTGCGTCGGCATTTAGAATTCCTTCATTAGGAATAAGTAAAAACTTACAACCAAATGAAACTTATAAAATTTCATTTACGCCAAAAGAAGTAGGTAAAATCGCTTTTACTTGTTCTATGGGTATGTATAGTGGAGTGATTGAAGTTATATGAATACAATAATTAATAAAAAACTTAAAATAAGCGGCATGCACTGCACTGCATGTGCTATGAATATCGACTTTGATTTAGAGGACTTAGAAGGTGTTAAATCAGTAAAAACGAACTACGCTAAACAAGAATCTGAAATAGAGTTTGATGAGGAAAAAGTTAAAATAGAAGAAGTTTTTAAAGTGATACAAAAATTAGGGTATCAGGCAACGGTTAAAGAAGAATAGCGGTAACTTATGGTTCTACTGTTGAACTATCTTTAGCTAGCTTCTGATTCTTTTCAAAGACATAATCTACATGTTTTTTCATGATTCCTTCTAATAATCCAGCTTCGTATTCGTTTCTTGGTGCGCCTAATGCTGGATTTTCGTACGGGTCTTCGCTTTCTTCGTCTGTACCGATTTTATCGACTTTTTCTAACCACCACATAGCGGCGTTTACATTCGGTAAGATTTCTTTTAGTTCAATATAAACAGGCTGATTCGTTGTAGGGTGAATAAGTTTGTAGTAGCCAGGCTTTCGTCCCATAATTGACTGTGCGACAGCCATTCTTGACCGCAGAGAAACATTGTTCTTCGCCAGGCTAGACACCCCACGAAATGTCTCTGATTCTTTCATATATTTTTGCCGTCGTTTTTCTGGTAAACCCGCGCTTTCAGCCGAGAATTCATACTCACCAGTTAACGAAAGGTAGAACAAATAAGTATGTAGGGATTCGCGGGGTAATTCCCGTTTTCTACCAGTATCTTTCTTCTGTGTTCCGTCGGGATTCGTCCGAAGTTCCTTAATTATCTTCTGATAAAGGCTGTCTGATACGTGTTCTTGTATAAATTCGTTAGTAAATGTATGTTGCTGGCTTTTCATATTAACTGGTATATATAGCATTTAATTCATTAACCTGTTCGGAATAGAGGCTTGCTTGTTGCCAGTCAATGTTTCTATAATCGTTCCACTGCGCGAGCAAAGTTGGATTTTGAGAGTATAAAGACTCCATTTGCGCCGTTGTATAGCCCAATTTGTTAGGTTCGAACGTTGGCAGTATTTCAGCAACTTCGTTTCTGGTCATTTCAATGAATTGGAGTGGTTTTTCTAAGTCCACAAGTATAGTTTTGTCTTTTATTATTAGGTTCGAACCGAGTCCGATTAATATTTGTTTTTTTGTTTCTCTGTCTCCGTTTTTAAACCACTCTCTGGCGTAGCAGGCAAAGTTAAAAGTCTTCTCGGTCAATTCGATCCACTTGTCTATTCTTCCGTCTGTGTCGCCAAGTTTCTCTGATAAGACCTGTTTCTCTTTCACTAGTGAGTCTTTCTGAGTTTTAAATTCCTCATCGCTTAATAATGTGCCGTCTGAGTTTTGAGGAGATATTTTTAACTTCATTAGATTGTCTATTCGTTTAACACAGTCGTCATATGCATTTTGTAGAGAATGAAGAATGTTGTTGCGGTCATCGACTTCCAAATCAGTTACTTCGTTCAGATACTTAATTGCCCAATTTTTGAATCCCTCTGATATTTCTATTTTTCCTAAGAGTGAGTCGAATTGTTTTTCTAGGTCTCCAACCTTTAGACTTTTTTGTGAACACTGTTGTTTCTTTCTTTTAGTACAGTGATAGTAAGTGTAATGAAGGAGGGTGGGGTTCTTCATGTTCTCGATTGAAAGTTTGCAGTTCGGACATTCAGTTTTGTTCAAAGAAGCAAATTTGTGTTTACAGCCGGAGCAGATGACCTGATATTTTTCTTCTGCCGTTATCATAGATCCGCATTCTCCACACCTCATAAGTCCTGTGTAGGTAAACTCATGTGTTTTTGGTCTTGGCTTTCCCTTCCTACCTAATAACACCTGAACTCTATCAAATTCATCCTTTGTAATCATTGGTGTGTAATTTCCCTTATACCAATTACCACTCTTTTCTGGGTATTCAAACTCGCCGTAATAGAAACGATCAGTAAAAGTTTTGTATATTTGACTACGCGACATAGGTTTTCCGCCGATTTTTCTATGCTTTGGGGTTCTGTAGCCCCAATCCTCATTAAGTTTTCTCAATACTTGCGGAGGGCTATAGATGCCCGTTAATACCATATCCCACGCCTTTCTAATAAGAGGAAACCTTTCTGGATCGACTAAAAGTGTTTTGTTACCTTTTTCAGCATACTTGTCATTCATGTATCCTGCTTTTGCACCGCTAGGCAAATGACCCTTTTCTGCTTTAGTTTTTAGCCCTCGCTTAACATTTTTTGATAGATCGTCGACAAATTTTTGCGCCATCCCAAATTCGATATACATGAGGATGCTGTTTTCGTTTTGTTGGTTGAAGGTTTGAGAGGGGGTGACTATTTCGATTCCGTTTTGTTTTATTGACCAGATGATTGAGCCACCATCAATTGGATTTCTCGCAAGTCTATCCAGTTTCCAGCAAACAATCCCTTTAACTTCTCCCTGTAAGACTCTACTCATCATTTCAGTGAAGATAGGTCGTCCGGGGGCTTTGGCGGACATAGACTCTTTGTACAGAGGTCTAATTAGCTCAATGTTTAATCGTTTAGCCAGTTCTTCAAGTTCACTAATTTGAGAGTCTACAGAAAGAACTTGTCTGTCTTCTGCTTCACTTGATTTTCTGGCGTATAAGAAATATTTATCCATATTCATTTAAGACTTATCGTCATCATTAATACTATCAAATATGTGGTTTTTCTTTAAGTATCGATAGTAAATTGTCAAAAGCCTGTTTCTGTTCTGGGGTAATTGAGTGGAAAGTTTGAGCCTTGTACATGCCGGTTTTTACCCATACAGATGCCCAAGTAAGCGCGTCTTCGTGCGTCTTTACTCCAACGGGTAATGGTTCGGGTTCAGTAGCTTTCTTGAACGCTTCGACCGTTATACTATCCCCATAAAACTCCCGCCGTAAGGATTTAAGTGTAAAAATAATTGCGGTGGTGTCTCCAGATTCAATTCTCTTTTTAAGACAACTTTCCGCTAGATCAGCGAGATCGGATTTGGCCTCTACAATCGCGTTTTGTACTGCGACGTCAAAGTACTCATCGTCCTTGCGCCACTCGTTTATTGCTTGCCTGCTTCTACCTACGAGCTGACAGGCTTGTGAAATGTTTCCGGCCGTTTTTGTTAACAGTGATCGAATAAAGTTATCCTTTATTTTCTCTTGAGTTAATTTATTTGGCATATTCTTTTTTTATAGTGTCAACTTTGTAAACTTTTTTCTAACTGCATTCTCTCTATGCCTCTGTCAATTTCGTCTAGGTCTTCATCACTGAAACTTTCATAACGAGAATTACCCTTAAATGAACTCCTAAAAGAAGACGAGTTGTCAAGCTCAGTGTTTTGCATATTTGCAACACCACTTTGTTGATATGCAATTGCATGTTCTATTTCTGCAATGTCTTCTTGCAAATTTGCAATATTCTTTTTGGCTAATTTCAAAGCGACTTTGGGGGTGAATATTAGGTAATTTTTTATTTTGATCCGCCTGTTATCAAAAACAATTAATTCGTGATTCTTTAAAACTTCTTTACGCCTACAAATAGTTGATGGATTACAGTGATACTCAAGTGCTAATTGCCTGTCAGTTTTCTTGATGACTCCAAATGTTGTATGGTTACTATCCCAATCAGCGTTGAGCACAAGGAATATGTAGAATCCGAAGTCTCCAAAGTCGAGTCCTTTTTCAGAAATCAATAGAAGTATTCTTCGTAGCATAATTATGTATCCGCGGTAGTGACTGTTGTTCATATCCATTTGTTTTTTGTTGCCTCTAGCTACTTGCAAAAATAATGTCTTTTAATGACCTAATTGCTTCAACAAACGATTTCGCTCTTACCTCTGCCTTATCAGACCAGTAAAGGTTAGCGAGTAGCTCACATTGCGTTTTATTCACAAAGTTGAACCAACAAACTTTTCCATCCCTTTCTACTTTTACAAGGTCTAGTCCTTGAGAGTAGAGGTAGGCCGCTAAATACATGTCCTTTAGTCGATAGTTGTTCATATTAGATAGCTCCTGTACTGCTTTTAATTGGTTTATAAATTGATTTGATTAGTCGTAGTAAGCCTAAACCGATTCGATCGGCTTCTTGCTCGTTTATATGTAACCCGAACTCTTTGAAATAAATCGATTGAAAGCTAGTTATTGCTTCAGAAGACAGCCTAAGCAGAGGCCTGTTGCTTGTGGTGTCTAATGGTGTTTTAGTTTTAATTTCCATTTTTTCGCAATAAAAAAACCGCAATTAATACACATATGTGCTTAAGCGGTTTATTGCGAATAGCAACCTCGAATGGGAGGTTTACGCTATATTTGCGACCATTTGAAAATTCCTATTTGCCATCCATCAGGATATTCGGCGAGGAAATGTGACTAAAAATATAGTACTAGCTGAAGTATTGAATGTCAAGAATATGTTGATAGTACGGGATAAAGTGCGACAATTGGCGCACATTCTGCGCCAGTTGGCGCATTCTACTTTCCAATGTGAGAAAGAATAATTTCTTCGGCTTTTACCGCGTCGTCTAGGTCTACAAATGGAACTTCTATAGTTTGATTGCCAGCGCCAAATACTTTAATGGTGGCCTTGCCTTTAGACAGGAAGGGTATCCTAGCCATTGTGGTGTTAACCTCTACGCCAGTTATTTGCTTATAGGCAAGGGAGTTGGCTTTGTGGACTCCAAAGCCAGTTAACTCCACAGACACTCGGTCTTCATAAATCACTAAATTGCCTTTAGTGCTTCGCGTCTTGAGTAGTGGATTCATGTTAATACCTCCATAAGCTGATTATATCAGAAATGAGACTCATCGTCTCTGGATACATCGTCTCTATTTTTATAGTTTAATAGCATGGCTGATGTTAAAAAAGAATTTGGTACACATTTAAGAAAGCTTCGTTTGAAGCAGGGGTTAACACAGGAACAGCTGGCGGATAAAGCGGGAATGCATTTCACTTATATTGGCCAAATCGAGAGAGGTGTTCGTAATCCATCGTTAGTAAACCTCCAGAAGCTCGCCAAAGCTCTTAAGGTGGACTCCGGTGAACTCTTTCCCTTCTAGCCTCCGAGAGACTTGTATCGATACTTGTGCCAATAGATGTAAAATACCCCATATATGGATATGAAACCTCAGATATCGGTCGAAGAAGACGCATACGAACACGATGCTCAATCATCACTTGAGAAATATAAAAATGGTGATGACAAAGATCCAGAACTACTTAACGATGCGGCTTCAAAGTTTGAGTTGAGCAACAACCCAGAAGGTAAAGAAATAGCTAAATTTTTAAGAGCGTGGTATTTAAGAGAAAAGGGTAAAGCTGAAAAGAATGATGAGAAGGCGTGTGTTTACCTTATTAAATCAGCAACAGCTTTTGGAAAGGATGAGAGGAGTAAAAAAGAGTCGTTACAAATCATGCTTGAATTTTACGGTCGAAAACTTGAAGTTTGCCACTCAAAACATACAGACCCAACAGCAATATTTGGTAAAAGAGCAAAAATATACAAAGAGCTCGGGCGAGAAAAAGAATTTTATGTGGAAATGAGTTTACATACCCTATATTTGGCCACGAACACAAAACGTGATTTAAACGAGGCGGTTCAACTCTTAGGTGAAGCGGTAGGATATGCCAAAAAGTCAGGCTATTCTGATATCGAGAATAAGTTAACAGGAATTCTCCACAAGATTAAGTCTTATGCCTCTCCAACCTTAGAAGATGCAATTAGAGAAATTAATGAAGAGTTATTGGTTATTGAACAGACTAGCGATAAATTCGGCAAAGAAATGGCACTTGGAGATTTGAGCTTTTTACGTTCTCGTAAAGAGGCAGAACCTTCAAAGCGACTAGCGTTACTTGAAGAAGCGTCAAATTATTATGAACAAGCTGGATTTTTGTCCAAAGCACATAATTTACGAGGCGACATTTTTCAGTCAAAAGCAAATTCCACTAAGTTGGATGATGAAAACCACTCTGAATATTTTAAACGAGCTTCTGAAGAGTATAAAAAAGCTGGTAATGTCAGAATGCAAAGCTGGCTTAATGGACATTACGAGATTTCGTTAGCGACAAAGCTCGGAGTTTTGAAAGAAAATAACGAGGAATTTCGAAAACATTTGATGTTAGCTAACCATTCCTATACTGATGCCGGAAATGTTGGCGGAGTACAGTTTACTGCCGGAATTGGGATTTTTCTAGAAGCTGTCAGGGCAGAGTATCCTCAAACGCTTGAGCTATTTAAATTAGCAAGTGATTGTCTCGAAAGCGTAAAAGAAAACCTACTTGCCTCATTAGCTAAATCAGAAATTTCAAGAATTAGAGCTTATAAGACAGAGAACTCTGATGAGCGTAACCAGCACATGGTAGAGGAAAAAAACTTTCTTGAAAGAGCAGTTATCGAATCCGAAAAGAGAAAAGGTGCTTCCACTGTCTCTTTTCCTGTTGATGGAATAAAGATAACGGCAGATGTACTAACTAGTCTTAGTAAAGCAAGGGTCGAAGAATTGTCTGGTTTTATAGAAAAGGACAAAGAGGTGTCAAAAGTACATTTCTTAAGAGCTAAGCAAGAGTATTTGACTATTGAAGGTACGGGTGCGTACAAAACATTGGTATTGTCGGGTATTGGTTGGGCAAATATATTCTTAGAAAACGTTCCCGAAGCAAAGAAGTATTTTGACGACTTAAAATCAATTTCGCCAGATAATCCTCATGTGAAGGCTGGGTTTGAAGCCCTAGACAAGCTTATTGCAGTTAAATATTCGGTTGAGTCGCAAAACTATATAATCCAAAAACGACTTTCAACGCCTTTAATGATAAGTCTAGGAAACGATGTTTTTATTACAAAAAGTGGAAAATCATACCCTTCTGACTTTTTTGATACGTGGCGTGCAACCGTTATACGAAGTTGCAAACAAATAGAAAGATATAAAAGTGATTTTTTTGATTCTGAAGAACCAGAAATTAGAAACGAAATCCTTAGGATATCCAATTCAATCGCTGAAGTTGCCTTAGACTCTACTTTGACAGGTGAAAGCTTTACGGGTAAAGGTAAAAGCGACTTGTTTGCTAAGGATAGTCAGGACGAAAATGATTATTTTATAGGTGAATGTAAAATTTGGAAAACAAAAGCGGAATACAAGAAAGGATTTGATCAGTTGGTCGGCAGATACTTAACGTCCTCTGACCGAGCTGGTTTATTAGTTAACTTTGTAAAAAAGGGTTCGATGGTAGATGTTTGTAGCAAAGCAATTGAGGCAGTTGAGGAACTGGATTCCGAGGCTACTATTAATAAAATTGATGATAAAAACTTTATTTCCACCCACAAAGAATATGGAATGATTTTTCACCATTTGGTAGACATTGTTGCTGATAGAACTTTTGCAACAATCGAAAAGCAGAAATGATATATTTTAAATATGAGTTTTGAAGAAAAAACCAGCAAACATCGATTTGATTTTTCTTTCAAAAGAATTTTTTCAAGGTTATTTTTAACTGGAGTGTTGGGAATAGTTTTTGGCATAGCAATGATTCCATTTCTGAGAGTTGCAGACGACTTGTTGTATACACAAAAAGCCAGTATTGGAGGAGAAAATATCCTTAGAATGATCGCTTTGTGGGGAATTTTTACCCTAATTGTTTCAATGTTTGCCTTCTGGAAGAAGCGTTTCAGAATGGTGAGCGTATTGCTAATTGGATGCTGGATAGTAAGCATTCTCTTTGGCGGCTTGATATTTATCAGAGACCAAGGGACTCTAACATGTAAACGCTCGACCCAATACCCACTAGACAGTGAGTTTAATAGAGTTCTCGACCTTATTGCACAAAGATTGGATGTAGAAAAGAATTATGGAACATATTGGGGTAGCGCGTTTAACTACAGAAATTGTCTTGATATTCAGTACTCGGAGACTAGCAAACAGTTAGGCGCAGAGGGTTTGTTTATTGCAGAAGATCCGACCCTTCAGGACATTAAGATACTAATAAGTCCTGACTATAAAGCTTATGACGACCTAACGATTTCGACGATTTTAATTCATGAATTGACTCATGTAGGACAAAGTATTAAGCAAACTGTAGATAAAACCAAATCAGATTGTTTTAGTGATGAAGCTGAAGCTTTTACTTCGCAGGCGATATTCATGAGCCAGTTAAACAAAGAAGAGGTTCGATCGATTTACTCTAGAATTAGGGAGAATGTGAACGCTAACCCAGCATTCCAAATACTTTTGGGTATTGAGCAAAAGCAAGGCGAAGCTTACAACGCTTGCACGACACTAAAGAAGGCCAACAACTTAACTGACCAACAATTTAACGAATGTGTTTGGACTGGTACGAAGAATAAACTTGAGGTAGAAGTTAAAGCTGACAAGTACTATCAGGAGCAGTGTAAACATAACTCTTCAATAAATTAAGGTTTATTGAGGAATTAGAGAGGAAATAAGTTCTCTCTTTGTCTATAAGGTGGAGCCAGTCACGAATTTAGTATACGTAAAACGCTCTTATTATAAACTACCGTTGGCAGGTTTTTTGTAGGCTCATGAAAATACATAAAGTAAAGATTGAAAACTTCAGAGGCATTTCAAAAGTAGAGTTAAACAATTTAGGTGATTTAGTAGTGATTGCAGGTCCTAATGGTTGCGGAAAATCTTCTATTTTTGATGCAATAAGACTATTAAAATCGGCATATGGAGGTTACCAAGATAATGAGATGGATCAATGGATAAATGAATTCCAGCTCGATTTTTCTCATGAAAGAAGAAATGTCGAAGGCATATTTAGAGATAAAAGCAAACCAATATTAATCTCAGCTGAATTTAGCTTAACTGATCAAGAAAAAGAATTTTTAAAAGAGAATGGTGAAAGATTACTTAGAACTAGGGTTCTAAGCTCGATATCTCCCTCGCAATACTTATTTTCATATAAATCATTGGCCAGTGAGATTCGGATGACTAGAGCAGAAATGCAGGAGTTGCTCAATAAGGAATCAAACTCTTTAAAAGATGAATTGAAGCAAGATATATTTATAGGGCAAATTAACATTGATCCCGAGCCCGAGGTTAGAATTGAAATTAACCCTAATCCAGCTCTCGAGCTGGTTTTCAGTAGCTATGTCCCAAAAGAGATAGGGATTATTGATTACCATGGTCCTCATAGAAATTACAATAGAGAAAGGATTGGAGGAGTTAACTTAACCATAGAATCTGAAGAGCAAAGGATGAGTCAGCATGCACTCTATAACTACGTGGGAAAGTACTCGAATGTTAAATCTGAAATGGCAGGGGCATACATAAGAGAGCTTATTGCAAAAGAAAGTGGTGCGACGCTAGAAAAAAACACACTAAGTGACACTTTAACTGAGCTTTTTCGTACATTTTTTTCAGGAAAAGAATTTCTAGGCCCGCAACCTGCAAAAGACGGGAACTTAAATTTTCCAGTAAAACTATCTACAGGGGAAACCCATGATATTGATGAATTAAGCTCTGGAGAAAAAGAAATAATATATGGATATTTAAGACTAAGGAATAATACACCGCATAACTCAGTCCTTTTATTAGATGAGCCCGAGCTTCACCTAAATCCGCGTTTAATACATGGGCTTCCACAATTTTATAACAGACATTTGGGCAAGGTTTTTAATAATCAAATTTGGCTTGTGACGCACTCAGATGCGTTTTTGAGAGAAGCCGTAGGAGATAAAGATTTTTCAGTATTCCATATGCAACTGCCCATAAAGGGTAGCACAAGTAATCAAGCACATATGGTAAATGTGTCTGAAGATCTTGAGAGAGCTGTATTTGACTTAATAGGAGACTATTCAACTTATCAGCCAGAAAAGAAAATTGTAATTTTTGAGGGTGGTGGTGATTCAGAGTTCGATATTACAATGACCACTTCATTATTCCCTAATTTCCTAAACGAAGTTAATCCAATTTCTGGAGGGAATAAAAAACGTGTTTCAGAATTACATTCAATTTTGGAAGAAGTTTCGAGAAAGGGCAAGATCGGTGCAAAATTTTTCTCAATTGTTGATAAAGATTCAGATGAGGCGCCGCTGTCTACAACAGCTTTAGCTTGGGATGTATATCATATCGAAAACTATCTACTTCGCGAAGAATTTATCTTGCAATCATATAAAGAGCTGAAGTTAAAGGAAGGAAAGAGTTGGACACTGAAAGACGTAGAAAGAGAATTACTGAGCTGCGCAAAAGAGACGCTGGGGGAACTCACCACTCATATCTTAGTGAAGGAAGTTTATGAAGCTATAACAGGTAGTATTAATGTAGGCTCTGATCCAAAGTCATCGTCTATTTCTAAAGCTCTTCTCTTATCTTTGAGTGCATCGAAAGAAAGATTCTTAAAACAGCTACAAGAGTTCTCTGAAGAGGAGCTAGATAAGAGAGAGAAAAAAATAAAGAAAAAATTTAGTGCAGATCTTAAGGGTCAAAAATGGAAGAAGACTTTTAAAGGCAGGAGTATTCTAAAGTTATTTGTTGGTAAGCATGTATCAGGAATAAATTATGAGAATTTTAGAGATCTTGTAATAAGTAAAATGGTAATTTCAGGCTACGAACCTGAGGGGATGAAAAAAATTATTGAAAAGATTCTAACACCTTCACCTTAATATCTTTTCAGCATTTCTCGGCGGTCCAGCTTCTAACTTCTTTATTTATTTATTTATTTCCATCTTTCTCTTAATTGTCCGATATAAATAGGGTTCTGGATCGTGGAGTTAATACCCCGAAATAGATGTGCAAACTTTTGTTACAATAACAAGAGATGAAAAAAATTCAAACTGACTATCGCAAAGATAGCACTGTTAGAGCAATAGGAAAACTTAAAAATGGAAAACGTGATGGGTACTGGAAATGGTATCGCAAAGATGGTAGCAAACTAAAAACTGGATTCTTCAAAGATGGGATATTAATAAAAGAATGGATGAAGTATGACAAAAAAGGGAAGCTGATTAAACGATCCTACTAATTATTAAACATGAAATAGGTTCTCATTTCTTTCATCAAGGGAAGCAATAAACTTATAGCTTCCAATATTAGTATTCTCACAAATTTAATACACAAAGACCTTCTCCCATGTGTTAAGATAAATAACATGAGTAAGTTAATTACATGTGTTTGGTTCGTCAACAATGACGGAGAAGAAGCACTAAATTATTACATCGAAACTTTTAATTCAGCACCAGGCGAGCATTCAGCCAAGAGTGGGGACATTACCAAAGCGCCTAAAGCGTCGGAAGAAGTCTCTGGTCGTCCTGAAGGCTCTGTTATGACTGCTGAGGCTGAAATTGATGGAATTAGCTTTATGGCTTTAAATGGAGGTCCAGATGTTCCCTTCAATCTTAATGGCGGAACTTCTTATATTATTGAATGTGAAACTCAAGAAGAAATTGATTACTTCTGGGAAAAACTCTCCGCAGTTCCTGAAGCAGAGCAATGTGGTTGG
>CAYOMO010000034.1:0-12390 GCA_964405065.1 uncultured Gammaproteobacteria bacterium | reverse complement strand
TAAAGTGATCCATTACGAGCTCGTCTGGTAGGGGAGACACAGTCAAACATATCGGCCCCTCTTTCGATACATTCAAAAAAATCTACCACTTCACCAATCCCTAAAGCATGACGGGGAAGTTCTTGCGGTAAAAGGGGAGTGACCCAGCCAATAGTTTCATAAATAGATTTTGTAGCCGCCCAATCTGTCTCCAAACCACCCCAATATTCACTTGCACCCATCGATCCACCAATCGACACCCCATCAAAACCTTGCTCAGCTATCCACCGAGCTTCACCTTCACGAATCTGTTGATCATAAACACCTTGTAAAATACCAAAAATTTGAGCCGAAGGATTGGTGCCATTTTTGACGTTTTTATCAAAATGTTTTTTAGACCGAGTTTCCCAGTCATGGGTTCTTGCAAGAGACTCTTTAACATAAGCAGGGGAATGGAGAGGGGAGAGAAGTTCATCCAAAACTAAAACAATATCTGAACCAATTTCAAGCTGGATCCCCACCGAGCCCTCAGGGGTCAAAAAATGCGGACTCCCATCGAGGTGGCTCTTGAACATAATACCATCAGACTGTATCACCGATAGTAAACTTTTCACTCTACCCTTTTCCACATTCTTTTCACGCCCCTTTTCACGGTTATCCACATTTTGATTATTATAGGATTTACTAACTATATCATGCCTATAGTATTTATTAGCACTTCCCTCTCCCCTTTGCGCATCCTCACTGTTCTTTGACAAATCAAATACAATTTCTGAATTTGATTTGTCATGCTGAGCGAGCGAAGCGAGTCGAAGCATTTCCTTCTTCTCCCCCCCTCCCCTCTTCTCTTCAACTTTCCGTGGAACTTTTCTCACTCCATGTTCAATCATCGCTCCTAGGGAAAAAGCCTGAAATCCTCCAGAATCGGTCAGTATCGGACCCTCCCATTTCGACCACTTCTGTAACCCACCCATTTCAGCGATTAGCTTACTACCAGGCCTTAAATTAAGATGATAAGTATTGCCTAGAATTATCTGCGCACCAGCTGCACGCAGGTCATCAGGGGATAAAGATTTAACAGTTCCCTGAGTACCAACTGGCATATAAACCGGCGTTTTCACTTCCCCATGCGCAGTTTTAAGCACCCCAGCCCGCATCAAACCTTTTTTAGCAACAATTTTGAAATTAGACATATCTTGGGTATTTTAAAGTAATATTCTTAAATAAGCAAAGTAATTTATTAAAAGTCAGATATTATATCTCTGAAGCTGTCTGAGAGGGAATAATTGCCCAAGCATCGACCGTAACATTAGGGTAATCAATATCTTTCTCTGCAAAATCAACAAACGGGGTTTTAAATTTATCATTTGTAGAAATAGACTCATCATTAGTAATAATACTTTGGCCTTTACTCTTAGCTTCAATAACTGCATCAAATTGTTCTTGAGTCAATAGGCCAGCCAGCAGAGCAGATTCCAATTTTATTCCTGTACCACCTTCATATTTACCCTCTCCCCAGTACCATCCTAAATAATCCTCTACAGCAGTTTTAACATCATCTGGTATTTTAGAATAAGCCTCATTATATTCTTGGATTTTATCTTCCGAGAAGGATCGCTCAGGATATCTAGGTATATATAATCCTCCAGGAACTACTAATTCTCCCCATTTAAAATCAACTCGACTTATAGATTCACCCTCCGGATCTTCACCAGAGTTTATACTTATATTATATTTATCTTTAAGTTCTTTTAATTTATCTGCCTCAAGCTTAAATTCTGATACAGAAAATTCACGTTCTTTCTCAATACTATCAATTGTAGCAACAGCTACTACTGAAGCTCCGGAAGATACGACATCATAGCCAAATTTATATGCTGAATTGCGACGATTTCTAGTAACTTGTGCTCTTTCAAAATGACCAAGTCTACTTAAAACATCCATTACTTGACCATCAGTATTTCCAACTTCTTCCTTAGAAACTATTCTAAAATTAGCTCTTCTTTCAGCTACTGAACGAGCATCAATATTATCTTGTGCCATGCACTCACATTACGATTGATTCACAAATAAGTCAATAGAAATTTTTACCATCCTATCAAAAAGGAGAAATTAATGACCGGAAGTTTCTTCATCAAATACAGCATGCTCTTTAATCAGATCAATTAACTTCTCATGTCTACCTTGATAACCTTCAACTTCTTCTTCCACATTCAATCGTAGTAATGGTTCAGTATTCGACATCCGTAGGGAAAATCTCCAGTCAGGGTAGTTTACAGCCACGCCATCAAGCTCAGTAATCTCACCATCTGCATGCAGCTCTTTTAGTTTTTCAATAATCTCTTTACCATTTTTAACTCTAAAATTCATTTCGCCCGACTCTTGGCTTCTCTTAACTTCAGAAACCAGCTGAGACAAAGTTTTTCCCTGCTCAGTCATAGCTTTCAAAACATGCAATATAACTAGTAATGGCCCTTCAGCATTTCCGGTGGCTTTAAAGAAATAATGTGAAGAAGACTCACCGGCAAAAATACCCCCGCCTTCATTCATTTTTTCAGTGATATAAGCATGACCTACTTTTGTAACAACTGGAACACCTCCACTCTCTTCAGTGATTTTTTTATTGGTCATAATATATCTGATATCAAATAAAATCTTTTCTCCAGGATGTTCTCTTAGTAACTCTCGTGCAACTAAAGCAGTAATCATCGATGGAGGTACTACTTCTCCTTTTTCATCAATAAAGAAGATCCGATCACCATCACCATCAAGTGAAAGCCCAACATCAGCCCCATGTTTTTTCACAGCCTCTTGAACTGGCTCATTATTTTTTGGATCCAGGGGATCTGCAGCATGAGCCGGAAAAGTCCCATCAAGCTCAAAATTGAGTTTAATTAGCTCTCCTGGAATGTGTTTATATAGCTCTTCAACATACAAAGCTCCCATTGCATTTGCCGGATCAGCCGCCACTTTAAAAGCATTTAGATTTGGCCGTTTCATAATATCCAAAGCACTCTGCACTTCTTCTTCAACAGTTTTTTCAATTACATGAATAGTACCTGGCTCACTGGCTTTTTCCGGTTCTACCATATCCAAAGCCATTTGACGAATCTCATCCATTCCCGTTGGTTTACCAATTTTGATAATTCCACCACCTTTATTTGGATTAGTTACGATCTTAATACCGTTGTAGTTTTTTGGGTTATGAGAAGCAGTGATCATCATGCCGCAATCATAATCATAATGATAAACCGCATAATAAAAAGTTGGGGTTGAAACCAACCCTGGATCAATCACATCAGCACCTAGCTCAAGCAATGTTTTAGAAACAGCTTCAAAAATTGCTGGAGTTGAAGTCCGCATATCCCGACCAACTACTACAGCCAACTTTTCTTTATCAGGAAATTGTTTCTTAAAAAATGCATAAATGGCTTTAGTGATAGGGACAGCATTTTCTTCATTCAGCTGATCAGGGTAAGTCCCCCGGATATCGTAACTTTTAAAAATGCCTGCAGGTATATCCATGTTTTGATGTTGGAAGTTAGAGGTGAGAAGATAGATTCTAACCGCTTACTTCAGCCCGTATTAACAGAGTCAGATAATTCTAGCACAAAATGTCAAATAAATCTGACATCAACCTGACGTTTGATTTACTTTATCCAAAACTAACTGCATCGCCTCATCTGCTCCCACTTTGGCGGTATCAATTACCAAGTCGAAATTTTCTTCATCCAGATAATCCCCTGCATCATATAACCTAATAAACTTATCTTTCAGCATGCCCTCTCTTAAAGCCCCCTCTTTCATTGCTCTTTCTCCATCAACTCCATCACGACTAGAAATTCTCTCCGCCGCAACTGATTCTTTACATTTAACTAAAACTTTAAAAGTTTCAGGAAAATTTTTACTTAACCAACCCGCTAATCTTGACTCAAAAACCATCCCGTTTTTGTTCTTCATCAGTTCCTGATAACCATAGTCAATTTTTTTATCAACCTCTTCCGGTATTTTATCTGGTTCTAAGAATGGAACATCATTATCCTGTTGCCATTTTCGAATAAAATTACCAGTACTCATAAATTCCCATCCTAAATTTGCAGCTAATTTTTTAGCCAATGTTGATTTACCAGAACCAGTCAGACCTGAAATCGCAATATTTTTAATAATTCTTTTTGCCATATTTATAATGTAGTTACTTTATAACCCTGTGCTTCTAGCTCTTTAATATACACTTCCCGCTTTTCAGCATTACAGGCATCACAATATTTCCCGCTGCAACAATCAACCTCTTTTTGCTTTAAAATAACTTCAATCTTATCTGAAAAAATCTTTTCCAAGTTTGATACCTCTTTTAAATCAAATTCTTCAAAAAACGTATCCTCTTTTGGATCCTGCCAAAATATTACCCTAAATCTAGCTTTTTTAAAACCCAATTTTCTTAGATCATTTAGAGTCAGCAGGATATACATCTTTGGCATCAAATCCATATCCATTCTAGTCTTACCAGTGGTGATGTTTTGCCTTGATTTATAATCTATTACTTCAGGAATTCCATCTAAACCCATCTCTACAGTATCTGGACCTCCCCACATTACAAAGTCCTGTCCCCCAACTTTTAATACCCATTTGCAAAATCCAATATCAAAAACAGCTTCCTTAAACTGACCTTGCATCTGGATGCAAAAATTTTTAAAGATGCCTTCTGCTGTTAGTATTACATCTTCAGTAAAATACTCAACTACAGCTGTGCTAAAGTTTGGCCTTTTCGGACTATTCTTTTCCTCCTCCTGAATCAATTTAACAGCATAACGAACTGATTTTACTAATCTATCGACAGACGCTTTATACGAACCTTTATCTCTATTTCTATGAACTTCTTTAATCGCCCGATCTAAAATCACTCCCAACGCCATCTGTTCACTACCAGAAGCAATTTCATACTTATGATCCAAATGATGTCTGACAAAAAACCGAAATTTACATTCCTCAAAATCATGAAAATCAGTCAAAGAGTAACCGTTAATTTTTGGAATGTACCCCATATGTGTTGGAATTTTAACACAACACTCTCTCAAACTCGTATTAAAACTTCCCAAACTAACATATATCGTTTAAAATAGACTCTCATGAAAAAAATCTTCTTAATTATTTTGCTTTCCTTCTTAACCCTTTACGCATTACCCTTGCCCCTTTTCGCCCGAACGACCCCTGATGATATCCTTCGTGAACAGCGTGATGTCTACAATATGCGGGTCAAAAATTATTCTCCTGAAAATCAAAGGAAATTAGCTGAATTCGAACAAAAAATAGCAACAATGAATAAGAATCAAACCGATATATTAGAAGCAAAGATGGTTAGACAAGGTGAAATATTAAATGAATATGTTTTTCGCCAGGGCATCCAGGAAAGACAAGCAGACGGGATCACTCGCAACTTATCAGATCCAGTTGAAAACGCCCGTTATTGGATTACCTATGCTCATGAAGCAGTGGCCTATCAGGCTGCTAAACATTATATTTTTGATCTATCCGGAGAAGCCAATATGAAAGCCAATGTTACAAGTAAAATCAATCAGTTGGCCAACGATATCGATATTTTAGCTGGTAAAGTCGACAAATCTCAGAAATTGGTAGAAGCACTTGTATCAAAATAATATGAACCTCAAATCAATCATTATCGTGGTCATCATCTCTATAGCCACTGGTGTCGGAATATATTATCTATCAACCCCTAAAGCCAACAATCTTAAAAACGCTTCTGCCCCAAAAGAAGTCCCTTTGACTACAGACACTGTAGCCAGTCCTTCACCTCTACCTTCTGAACCACCGATCGATAAAAATACCGATCTCCCCTCAGAAATTAAAAAACAAACCGCACCAGATTTTAATCAGGAATATAAAAAACTTATCCAAGAAGTAAATACCAGTTTTTAATTTCCTTGTCATGCTGAACTTGTTTCAGCATCTTCCAAGGTCGATAATAATCCTAATAATTGATTATCATTAAAAATTACGGTTAAATAATGTTGAAAGATCCTGAAATAAATTCAGGATGACAAATATAGAAAGTTATTAATAAATGCGACTACAACTTTACGGAAAAAACTCCCAAGATCTCACCATACTTGCCGACAAATTAGGCTTTGAGTTGGTTGATGAAAATCCGGATGTCTTAGTGAGCTATGGGGGTGATGGCACCCTGCTGGCTGCGGAACGTCAATTCCCCCAGATCCCTAAATTACCGATTCGTGATTCAAAAGTCTGTAAAAAATGCTCTGATCACGAAACGGAACATTTACTTACCTTAATGAAAAACCAGGCAATTCCCCTTATTCAACAAGCCAAACTAGAAACTGAGTTTGATGGCAATAAACTGATCGCACTCAACGATATCGTCATTCGCAATAAATCAGCTTATCATGCCATTAGATTTTTCGTCTCTAAAAATGGCCAAAAAATCTCTCCTACCAACAACCAACTACCAACTACCAGCTCACTCATTATTGGTGATGGCATTGTGGCTTCTACTCCATTTGGATCTACCGGCTATTATCAAAGTATCACAAAATCCACATTTAAAGAAAATTTCCAGATCGTTTTTAATAACACCGTCGTTGATATACCACCTTTAGAATTTACTCAAAAAGATATTATTACTATGGATATAGTCCGTGGTCCGGGTGAGATGACAGCTGATAATAATCCAGAAACTATTGAACTTGTGGAAGGCAATAAAATAGTCATCCGTGTTTCTTCTGAAACCGCCCAAATATATTCACCTCAAACACTCCGCTGTGACAACTGCGAAATTAAACGAGAACAACGGCTACACGACTAATCCAAACTCCCCCCACCTCCACCTATTCAACAATTATGGATGACTCTGATGATTTTGAACATGTTCCTCTAAAGTCTTAGCATAATAAGAGTTTCCCTGAGAATCATGATAATAATACACATACGGTGTAGAAGCGTCAGCATTGGCTACAGCTTTAAGTGAAGACAAAGAAGGGTTACAGATCGGTCCTGGCGGCAAACCGGTATTCAAATACGTATTATAAGGAGATTTGACTCCTGAATAATCCTCCTGGGTAATTGCCCCCCACCAACTAGTCATTTTAGGATTAAATTTATAAGCAACAGTATCCATTGCATACCTAACTGTTGCATCAATATCTAGCTTCATCCCCATTTTGAGTCTTTTCAACATAATACTGGCTACTTCCTGACGTACTTTATCACTCCGCCCTTCTCTTTCTACCAATGATGCCAAGATCACACCTTGCTCTTTGGATAAACCTTGAGCTTTGATTTTTTGAAGTAAATCATCTGTCAACCGCTTATCAAAAGTATTTTGTAATACAGACACTACTCCCTCTACAGTAGTATCATCATTGAAAAAATAGGTATCAGGAAACATATAACCTTCTTTAGCTAGCTTTAAAAAATCAGCCTGTGGGATCCCCATCTCCGACTCCAATTTTTGAGCCATTTGTTCAACACGCCATCCTTCCAACAAAGTTACTTTCATATCAGCACTACTCTGTCTAAAAGCATCCACTAACTGTTGGGGGGTCATCGCACCAGAAACCTTATATACTCCAGGCTGCAGTACTACCTCATCTTTTTGTTGAGTAAAGATTTGAAGAAATATTTTTGAAGAACGTAAAATCCCTTTACTTTGCAGTCGTAAAGCAACATCAGTAGGTGTCTCACCTTCTTCCACCACAAAATTTTCTACTTGGGCTTGAGAATTGGCCGGCGACATCTCGTATGACTGATACCATTTATAACCACCTATGCTTAATGCTAACACCAAAAAAGCAACAAACAGTAGAAAAAAAACTGGATTTTTCTTTTTAATTGCCATAACTTTAGAAAATAATCTAACTCAAACTATCAAGAAACTGCTGTAAAATCAACATTGCTGAGTAAGCGTCTTCTTCTCTACGCTCTTTTTGAGAAACTCCCAAAGTAATCATCAGACTTTGGGCATCCTTTGAACTCAATGTTTCATCTACTTCTATTACTTCCACCTGCTCGGTCGCATACCTTTTCTTCAACTCAGATGCAAATTGCCGAGAGATCTTTCCCATTTTACCATCGGAAACTCCGATAACTACTCTTTGAATCTGCTCTTTTTTAATCTCATGACTCACCTTTTCTACCCCATCTTTCAGACTTGAAATAGATACAACTTTTAAAGGTGATGCCACCTGACCTTCGGATATGGCCAAACCTACTTTTTTCAAACCGTAGTCAACACCAAGATATCTCATCGAGTAATTATACTGTATAGAAGTGAGAAGTGCGAAATGTGAAGCTAGATTTAGATCTGAGAAATGAGAATAAATTTTTCCAGCTTCTCATCTCCAACCTCCTACCTCAACTTTTAAGCTTAGCTAACACAATCAATCTTTTCGTATTAAATCCAGGTGGCACACAGGTCATTAAAGTCAGATATCTTCCCCGACTATCAGGTGGATTTAAAACACTGGTATCTTTGGGATCCACAATCTTCATCCCCTCAACTACATATGTAAACTGTTGGCCCGCAGCATTTAAATAAACATTATCGCCCTTTTTTATATTAGGCAAATTTACAAACCAGGCATGTTTATCTCCCATTGGTTGTGGTAAAGAAGAATGACCCGTTATAAATACATTGCCTTTTTCCCCAGGCAAAGCTGTTCCAGGTAATTGCGCCAAAGTCTCATCAAAATTGTTACTCCAGACTTTAGTTGCAATATTATCTAGCTTAAGTTTAGGAATACTTATCTTAAACTCTTTATACGGAAGATTGGCCGGACTAATTGTATTTGATATAAAAGCCGGAAATGCATCATGGTCTTCAATACTAACGCCTGAAATCAAACCACTACCATCCCCGCTCAAAGGATTTGCCAAAACAGTTTCTTCTTCAAAAGCAAATAACTCCCAGGATTTAAACTCCAAAAAAGGCAACGCCACCTGCATCAAAATAAAAACTCCTACTCCTAAAAATAGTAATGAAAAACCTTTAACGATCATAGGACAAATTGCCCTCAACCGTTCCGTCATCGTTTGAGGAATATAACAATTATCAATTTACGATTTTCAAAATCCAATCAATTTACAAATTTTTAAATTGATTATTCAATGAAAATTGCTCATTGAAAATTCGTAAATTATTTTGCTGTAACTTCTAAATCAATATTTTTGGCCAAAATGGGCAATCTCGACAAAGGAACTGGAACATTGGGGGTTAATTCAACCTCTGTTCCTATTACATTTTCAATTTGCTTTAATCTTTTATCTGCCTCTATTGGAGATTTAAATACTATATCTTTCTTTAGTTGTTCTAAATCAAATTTTGGCATTAGTTTGGCCTTGAACTTAGCAGTAAAAATTAATCGACCATCTTTTTCGATTTTCGAAACATCCGCTTGTGTTTCAGTTTGTGCAAGATCAAGATCAAATCCTGCAGGTACATCAACCTGGACTAATTTTGAAACGATAGATTTCAAATCACTATCTTTATAGGAGGTCCCTAGCAATTTAACTGTCAGATTTAAATTAAATTCACTAGCCTGATCACCAACATTTTTGGAAAAAGTTTTTTTGATGACAGTATCAGTCAAAGCCTCCTCAAGCACTTTAACATCTCCTGTCATTTTCGCCTGTAATTCATCTTTAGCCTGTTTTTTAAGATCGGACAACACTTTGGCTAGTAGTCTGTTTTGATCATCAGCTGTCACCACCGTAACATCTTTAGATACACCACCACTAAAAGCTGTGTCGACTTTGGCCACAACATCAGATTTGTTAAATCCACCCACGCTCAAATCTCCTCCGGCTGGAATATTACTGTCAGGTCCTATTACAGCCGCTGTTGCATCAACCAGGCTAGATTTAGTGGGTGGATCCGCAGCACTGGCAGACTTTGAAGCAACCTGAACACTCCCATCTAGAGTAAATTTCAACCCTTTATCATTGGTCAAAGTTGTGCCTTTATCTATTACCAAAGACTTATCCGTCGCATTATAAATAATAACTTTCCCTTTGGCAGCATCACCTACCTGTTTTTTTCCCGTCGCCTGACCTTTATCACTGCCTGAAACTTCCGCCGATACCATTTCACCTGGAATAATCTTATTTGCCTCATCTACTACAGCGACTTTAGGGTCAGCTGTAACGGTTGTTGTGTTTTCTACTGTTTTTAAATCCACAAATACCGTAACTTTAGCTTTTTGAAAATACAAATAAACCCCAACTAATACCAACAAAACAAGCGGAATAATAAGCAGTTTGGTACTTCCACCCAGTAATCCTAAAATACCTACCGGCATTCCCATCTTGGGCATGGCCGGCAATGACGGTACTGATGATTGGTGTGATTCTTTCACTAGATGACCACCCCGTCTCATCGGAACCGCGCGTCCATAAACATCGACATCTTCGCCACCCCCGAGCTCTTCATCCTCCATCATCATCTCTTGGTTTTGAGATGCAATATCTCCAGTTACAAATCCCAGATTATCCAATCCATGTTTATCAGCTGTTTGATGTCTTCCCTGATGAGGTTGCTCATCCAGAGGCAAATGCTTGACTTTACTTTGACCTTTGACGTCTTCGACTAAATTTTGAGACGACACATGAACATCTGGATCAATTTCAGATGCTCCCGCATAAGCTACAGATTGCACAACCACTCCTGGTTCCAAATCTTCAATTTTTGGCAGATGCATAAATGGCAACTGTGTCATCCAGGCATAAGAAGTGAGCTCCTCTTTATATTTACTAACCTTGTCATCTCCATAAATCAAAATTTTCGATGGCATTACCTCTACTTCAGTAAAATTCATCAAAGCTTTTTCAATATCTTTAGCCAGATTATCACTCTTTTTGACCTGCTTAGTTCCCTGAACTTTACCAGTTTTTACAACAGACACAGTCACCGGATCGGCGATGTGTACTAAAATAGCTGTCAAAGGGACTCCTGTTTGCTTAGCGATCAAATGAGAAATAGCATTGGTAGAAGCCACATAGGCCAAAGGCACCACATCGAGCTCTTTAACCAAGTGTTTTAAAGTTTTGAGATATTCGGGTTTGAGATCATCATCAGCCAACCAATCATCGGGGACACCAAACAATATTTTAGTCGGCTCTGGCTGAAAATCAGCCAACGCTTCATCCAAAACATAGTTGGCCGCTTCTATCAAGTCTTTTTCGGATTCATAAACTGTTTTTGAGGAGCTGAGTACATGTAGTTTGCCACTTCGGATCCCCCAGACACAGCCATAGACCGTAGTTGGGCTAATATTGAGGCCAAAAAAATACTCAACTGGCTCAGATTTTTTAGGAAATGGTAATGAATTTAAAATAGAATCAAAAAATTTCATGATGGCAAAATACTATCTGCCTTGGGCAGGCAGTCTGAAAACTGTAACTAAATAATCATACCACAGGTGTGAAAAAGTGAAAAGCAAATGGCTACTTTTTCAGTCAATTGAGTCATCTGGTAAAATAGTAACTGTGAAAACACCAGAAACACCTCGAAAATTTATAATTCTTAAAGACGTCGAACCTAAGATCGCTCCTCTGAGTATGCAAACTAGTCATCAAAGGGCTCTGAATAGATTAAAAGCAAATTTCGCAGATCAAACTACACGAATTAAAATAAAACCAACTGACCCTGATTCAGCAGATTAAACCAATTCAGCCCGGATTCTCCTAACTCCTGCAGATACCGCTTCTTCTTTGACCAGCTTAATCCCTCCCACCTGATTGGTATGCTCCACATGCGGGCCACCACAAAATTCGAGTGAATAATACCCTCCCCGCTCTCTTTGATCTTTTGACTCAGGATCCATTGGATCTGCTGGACCCATAGCGTAAATACTGACATTGGTCTTGTCATATTTATCTCCAAACAAACCGATGGCATTCATCGCCATCGCTTTATCATAAGTCATATAAGTACGTTCAACTTTTAAATCAGCTTTAATTTTCTGATTTACTATCTCTTCAACTTTTTTCAACTCTTCCGGAGTCATTTTCCGATCAAATGAAAAATCAAACCGCAGTCTTTCTGGGGTAATATTGGATCCTTTTTGAAAAACAGTCGGTCCCAATACGTCCCTCAATGCTTGATGGAGCAAATGAGTCGCTGTATGATATTTCACCTCAATATCCGAATGCCCCGCCAGTCCCCCGGCAAACTTGCCTGATAAAGCTGTTTTCGAAAGATTCTCATGAGTTTTCTTTGCTTCATTAAAAGAGACAATATCTTGTTCAGAAAAATCAATATTCTTTTGTCTCAATATTTCTATGCTCAGTTCCAATGGAAATCCATAGCTCTGAAATAAATTAAATACAAATAATCCATTAATATCCTCATTTTTTTCTATTGCTTTCTCTAAATGCTTTAAT
>CAYOMO010000033.1:0-12717 GCA_964405065.1 uncultured Gammaproteobacteria bacterium | reverse complement strand
ATTATTCACATTTCTTACATTACTTGTCAACAGGTCACTTTATGCGTAAATTGAAAGCAAATTCTTTATAGGATCTTACTTTTTCAGTAGTTTAAAATACTCGGCTTTGGGATACTTTTGAGCATTTTTAATAATCTCTTCCCCATCATGACTTTGTGAAACATGGGCTCTGATAGCTTTTAATTTAGTCTCCCATACACTATTAATATTGATGGTTAAATCGACATCTTCTGTCTTAAACCCGGTGGGCATAAATATAAAATATGTATCTTTAACCGGGGTCATTACCTCGTCTAACTCCCCATTATAAAGTATTTTTTTTATCTGACTGTTTTTTTTGAAAATATAGCTACATATCATAGAAACAGCGATATGATCCAAGTGCCCGGAAATACCCAGCTGGTCAAAAGTCAGTAAAGTATCGGCTTGAACTTTCTCAATAATTTGTTCGATCTTTTTTGCAATCTCATGATAAAGGCTATTGGATAAAAAACCATCTTTGTACCCCAGGAAATATACTTTTTTCACCCCGATGATCTGAGCTGAATTCTCCAGCTCTCTCCTTCTGATCTCTCCCAGATCTTTTTTCTGAGCGGATGAATTTTGACCAGCATCGCCTTTTGTTACACAGATTAAATAAACATCTCGCTCTTTTGCCCATAAAGCCAAAGAGCCAGATGGCCCAAAAGCTTCATCGTCGGGGTGAGCAAAAACGGCTAGTAATGGTTTCATCGGCAGATTATACCGCATCGCCACAAGCTTGACAGAGCTGTTACAATGGTTGCATGGAACTTGCAACTTTAGCTGGTGGCTGTTTTTGGTGTACTGAGGCTGTTTTTCAAAAATTAAATGGTGTTGAATCTGTCACACCTGGTTACACTGGAGGCCAGACAGACAATCCAACCTATGAGGAGGTATCTACCGGTGAGACTGGTCATGCTGAAGCCATTCAGATTGAATTTGATCCACAGATTGTCTCTTATGAAACACTGCTGGAAGTCTTTTGGCAGCTGCACGACCCTACTACTCTAAACCAACAAGGAGCAGATCATGGTACTCAATATCGTAGTGCTATTTTTTATCACAATGACAAACAAAAAGAGCTGGCTGAAAAATCACTGGAACAGATAGCAAGATCTGGCATGTACTCTGATCCGATTGTCACAGAAATTGTGCCATTTGAGAAATTTTATCCGGCTGAAGAAGAACATCGCAATTTTTATGAGAACAATCCCAATCAGCCCTATTGCCGAGTGGTAATTGATCCAAAAATCACCAAACTTTTTAAAAAATTTGACTCCCTGATCAAAGAAGAGGAAAAATAATTAGAAAAAGGCCGAAATGATGGTCTGAATACAGGTTGAACTTTTCCCCCGACTGCAGAGATCGCTAATAATTAGATATAGCTGTAATTTGGTAGTTTGCTGCTGTTGCTCAACAGTAAAAAGAGTTCCGTCTGGATTTCTCTTATCTCCAAATCCTTTAATTGGCGCCACTGGCTGAGTACTAGCCCATTGCCACCATTTATCAATACACTGCTGACAGTTGTCGTGCTGGTGATAATTCATGTTTATCATCTGATTAAATTATCATTTAGGCGTAAAAATGCGATGAATTAAAATTGTGTAGTTGGTAAGAAATTACCTGGCTGTTATATTTAAGGATTTTATAATTTCTAAAATTAGATCTGCATTCTGCTGATACGAATAAGCATTTAGATAAATCCCTTCGTTTTTATTCGGCTTAAATTGTTTTTGTAGTTGCCAAAATTCCGTATTATCAGGAATATTTTCACCCTGGATATTGGCTGCGTGACAGATGGTCTCTTCACCGCTTTTGATGATGATTTTTTCATATCCTGGATTGTCACATGCTCCCCCATAGGATTCGGCCCACAAAATATCTACTTTTCCTTCTGGCCCCTGAACTGTGGCATCCATTTTATCTTTATAATAAGGGCTTTGCTCAAAAGAAATGATCCAGTTTTCAGGAAATTTAAAATCAAAATTGCCTGATGGATCTTTAAATTCTTTCCATGAAACTTTTTTAAGCGGTGTTTTTTCTACTCCTGAAGGTAAATTACCCACTCTATTCTGATCTGGTTGATATATGTACTGATCAATAGCTTTCTGATACTGACGCCCGAGATAAAAACCGCCAAAAGGCAGTGATATAAAAAGTATTAATGCTACTGTTTTCGATAGTCCGGTAACAGTAGTCAAACTTTTTGGCAGATGCATCTTTCTATCCTATCAGTCAGCTATTTTTTTTTCTAGACTGCTCGACGGAAAAAACGAAGTACAAAGACTACCACTGCGATCACCAGTAACACATGTATGGCGTCTCCAGCAATATCTAAAGCAAATCCACCCAACCAAGCGATAATTAGAATTGCGGCAATTATTTCAAGTAATCCCATGAATTCTCCTTTCTAAAATAAGCATAGTATTTTAAAGTAATGGTTGAGTTAGTTTTTTATATGCTCCGGGTAAGAAAAAACCACTTGCATTGCAACACTAATACTGCAATCATACTTCCATCCTGCCCTTTGAAATATGAAAACTCTAACTTTTTGGGGCTTAATTTTCTATATTGTACTACTCACCCTCACCCGCTTTTATAATATAGCTGAAACTGCCCGCTTCACCCAGGATGAATCTGGATTCCTAGTCAGAGCGCATCAGATATATGTTGAAAAAAAACTAACTTTGATCGGACAGGTCAATGAACAGGGCAAAGTTTTTGGATCGCTGACGGTATATCTACTGCTACCTTTTGCCATACTAGGCGAATTTGATCCTCGGGCGATGTTTTATGGAGCAGCTTTTTGGGGGGTAATCACCTCGATCTTACTTTTAGGATTAGCTTTTAAAATAAATCGATCTTTTCTTTTTCCTGCTGCTTTATTGACGATTTTTTGGTTTCCGTTGCTACAAACTGGCCGCTGGGCCTGGAATCCCAACTTGGTACCTTTGTGGGTAACACTCGGGCTAATATTGTGGCTGCAAAAAAAGACTTTCGGCTATTTTCTTGCCGGATTGGCTTTTGGACTTAGTGTTCATCATCATTATTTTGCTTTATTTGCTACGGGATCTTTTTGTTTTCTTTCGGCAGTTTATCTGACTTTTCGTAAACAATTTCTTCAGGCATTCCTCATTCTTGCAGGATTTATTGTGGATTTGTTGCCTTTTATTTTATTTGATCTTCGTCATCCACCTGGATTGTTTTTCATGGGGGCATCTCACCAATCACAGTCTATTGCGCTAAACCCCTTTTTTTGGCAGGACACCTGGCAAATGTTTTTTTACCTAACTCAATCAACCCTAGGATCGATTGTTTTTATCATCTTTGGAATCTTCCTTTTTTGGGAAGATTTTAAAACCCGTAGCCTAGCCTGGTTATTTTTGGTGCCAATACTTCTTCAGCGTTTGCTGCTTTATATAGTAGCTCCTTATTTTTTTCATTATTATCTGGTCTTGCTGCCTTTTTGGCTCGTTTGGATTGTCTATCCAAGATCTAAAAGAATGTTTCTATATTCTTACACTATGCTATGTATTTTAATATTTGGCGGACTAATGCAGCTAATCTCTCTAGTCACTACCGCTCCGATTATTCCCGATTTACCGACTCAGGTAGCTATTGTGGATACAATCAAGCTAGATTTAGATAAAAAACTCTCACCCAATGCGAATATTGCGGTTCTAGCCAGTGATGATCATGATGTCCAGGCAGTCAAATATCGCGAAATTTTACTTGGACGGGACAACATATCTTTTGATTCCCGAGATGAGTATTTTCATTCAGACCATTTATATGTCATTTCCACTGCAAACGAAGCAACAGTTCGACAGGATGCTGCCCCAGAAATGCACAACTTCCAGCAGGGCCCTTTGTTGGGTAAATTCCCTATAGCCAAAACTAATTGGTTCGTATATCATTTTTCCAAACCTCAGCCATGAAACAGCATCAACACTTTCAAATCATCGAAAAAGAACTTGGTATCACCGGCGACTATCAATACCAAGCATTGCGGAAAGGTAACTTTCTGCAATCAAACTGGCATGCCAATAAACTGGAAATAGTTAAATATTTACTGAAAAAATATCAGCCAAAATCGGTTTTGGATCTCGGAGCTGGATCTGGCAATTTAGAGCTGAAATTTGCTCATCTGGTAAAGAAAATTACGGCTATTGACTACAATGATGAGGCTGTTAGTTTTTTAAAAAACAAGCTAAAAGAATTTAAAATAGCCAATGTTGGAGTAAAACAAGCTGATCTGGCTGATACCAAAAAAATTGCTTCTTTTGGAAATTTTGATCTGATTATCATGGTGGATGTGTTGGAACATTTGGAATTAGCCGTCTCCGATAAACTAATTACTGCTTTTAAAAAAATTCTTAATCCAGGTGGTGTAGTGGTAATCATCACACCAAATTATCAGAGTGCCTGGCCTTTATTGGAACGTTTTGTGGATAAATTCACCTCTATCCCCGATTTAGGACACTGTCAGCATATTAGCCTTTTTACACCTCACAATATTACTCCACCTTTTCTTAAAAAAGGTTTTAAATGTCTGAGAGTTTCAACTTTTAATACTTTTTCATTTTTATTTCCTATAGCTAGTGTATCTGGTTGGTTGGCTCGGTTTGAAATGCAGTTGCCATTTTACGCTGGGAATCTCCTATTGGCTGAGTTTCAAAAATCAGGTTCGCGGCAAACTAAAGTAAAAAGTTGATCCTTTACCTTCTTCTCCTTCGACCCAAATATTACCCCGATGCCTTTTGACTATTTCTTTGGATATATACAAACCCATACCTAAACCAGGAAAAGTTTTCTCCTTGCTTTCATTTACCTGGTAAAGCCGTTCGAAGATCTTTTTCTGCTGTGATTTATTTATTCCAATCCCCTCATCTTTTACTGATACTAAAATCCGTTTTTTTTCTTCATTTAGATTAACCCAGATATTTTTTCCTTGAGGTGAGTATTTTATAGCGTTGGTCAGCAGATTGGTTACTACCTGGTAAATTCGAAATTTGTCGGCATAAACTTTTATCTTTTTATGGTTTATAAATACGATTTTTTGATGAGTCGTCCCTTGCATCACTTCGACAATTTCACTTAATAGCTCACTTAAATCAAAATCTTCTTTGTTAAATGACAGCTTGCCTGTTTGAATCTTGGTAACATCAAGCAGATCACTGACTAGATTTTGCAATTTTTCAGTTTGATTTTTAATGCTCAACAAGGTTTTTTCTGCCTTTTGATCTTGGTGTTTTTTACAAAGATTGAGCAAGACCTCAATATAAATTTTCATACTTGTGATCGGAGTTTTTAGTTCATGCGAGGCCATACTAATAAAGTCATCTTTGCGCTGCTCGAGCTCTTTTTCAGCTGTAATGTCGTCTACGGTAGAGACAGCGGCAAAAATTTCCTGTTTTTTATTTCGGATCGGAGTCGCATTAATTCTTAAAAATAAATGCTGGTCTTCACGTTTGTATTCAATCTCTTCGCCACTAATAACTTCACCGTTATTAAAAGCTCTAGCCAGTGGCCAGTCTTTGGCTGGTAAAGGCTTGCCATCTTTAAAAGAGTAAGGGGATTTGTATTTTTCATCTTCCACCAGCCGGCTGCGTACATAATTTCCAAACAATTTTTCTATCTGACGGTTTTTTTCGATCTTTTTGTCTTTGCTATTGATCATCAATACCCCCACAGGCAGTTGTTCCAGAATAGTTTCCATTCGGACTTTACCTTCTTCAGCTGATTGTCTGGCTTCTGTCTCTTGAATGATCAGGTCATCAATTCGCTGTTTTAACCAGCCAATAGTAAAAGCCAGCGCTAAATAGACCAGCATTAATATGAGTGTTGTTTCTACAGCGATCTGCAACTGCGTACCACGATAGGCTCTGGTTTCGATAATATACAGATAATACAAAACAGCAAATAAAGTTGAGATAAAACCGCCTTTGATCCCATCCCGAAAAGAAAAATAAATGATTAATCCAACATTGATAAAAATAATATATGATCCTACTGCCAATGGATTGTGCAAAATATAAAGAGCTGTTATTTCCGAACCTAGGGTAGCAAGAAAATTGATAGCTATGGGTAATTTAATGGAATATTCTTTTATACCCAGACGTATTAACGGATTAAAATAATTAAGCACCTTTTGCATGGGGGCAATAATACCATAATGCTGTAAGAAGAATTAAATCTACTCCTGAGCTAATAAACTTCTACTCTGGTTCCAACAGGGGCAAAATTATAAAGCCATTCAGCAGCTTTTAGTGGGACATTTACGCAACCATGACTGGCTACTCGGCCAAAATTGTTGTGCCAGTATGCTCCGTGAATGGCATATCCTTCATGAAAATACATTACATTAGGAACGTTTTTCACCAAATATTTTCCACTAGGGTAAATATTTTTATATGGTGATGGGCCGCGCATATCTTGCAATGGAGTCTTGTAATATATTCTAAAACTGCCTTTTACAGTTGGTGTCAGATTCATTCCAGTGGATACTTTAGTCTCGTATACCACTTTTCCCTGCTCCCAAGCGGTTAATTTTTGTGAACCCAAATCAACTGTGATGAGTTTTTCATTAGTAAAAATCTGGGCATGAGTAAGGGGTGCAAAAAATAAAATACTCACAAAAATAGCCAAACCAAAGAAATACTTCATCTTTTTATGATATCACGGAAAGGATAATACTTATTTAGGTTTGGGTCCAGAACAGACCACTTCAAAGAGGATTTTATCTGGTGTTTCAAACATGACCTGGTAATAAATATTGTCAGATCCGGAAAATTCTGGTCGATATTTGGGTGTATCAAACAAAGGCTCCATCCCAATTTTTCGGAGAAAATCGGTAATCTCATCGACCCACTCAATGGTGTCTACACCAATTCCGATATGGTTTACCCCTGGTGCATCATAATCGTTTTGATGGTCTTTGGTTTTGGCCAAAAACCACAGAGTACCGGTTTTTTCACTGGAGAAACCAACAATACCTTCATCCTCCATAATCACTTTCCAGCCTAAAAATTCCAACAGGTCTTTGTAAAACTGAATATTTTCAAAATCGATATTGATCTGTAAGTGATTAAGATACGAATGCATGTATTTGTTTTACCTTTTTTTGAAAAAAATAGCAATGTGTTACACTCAGACAGATGAATATTGCCGCCGAATTTGATCGCCAACTTGATAATCTGATCACTAAAAATTATCCAAAGTTAGCAGATATGTCAGTGTCTGATTTCAATAAATTGGCTACCCCTCTGCTTTCCCATTTAAATCATTTTCCGAATCTGGAAATAAATCTTGAAAAAGGAATCATTCCTTTTGTCTTGGTTGTTTCTTCTGCACTAATTGAAGCAAAACAACAGATGGAAGCCCTTAGTTGGAATAATAAAGCCGGCTTTGAAAAACTTTATCCTCATCAAGCAGATGAATTTAAGCCCACTGAAAACATTAATTTACCTAAAGCCCCGATTTATCTTTTAATCAAAATCAACCGCGGAGATGAATTTTTAAATATCAGACCAGAGGATGCTTTGAAAACAATCACCTCTCGGAAAGAGACATCTTTAACTATGGAGGAAGGTATTGCCTTGGTGACGCAATTTCCAGATATTTTGATCAAAAATCACTGTTTTTCATTGCTGGGATCACGGGTTGAAGGGAACCAAAGAGTTCCGGCTATTTGGATCAATGCTTCTAAACAAGCCAACCTTGGTTGGTGTTGGGATCGCAATCCTCATACCTGGCTGGGTTCAGCCTTTGCTGAAAAAAGAGTGGGCTAGTTTTTTTTGGTCTGAGTGGCCATCAGTAATCCGCCAAATCCAATCAGCCAAATCATGGTCGGATAGGCTACCCATCTTTCTGTCCCGCCTTTTCCTAAAATAGGGACCACTACAGAGGAGTCTAAAAGACCGACAGCTAAAAATAATAAAGAAACTGCCCCTAAAACAATGGCTAGATATTTAAACGGTGGTTTAAAAAGATAACCTGAATAGATTGCCGCCACCCCACCACTACCAAAAGCGATCAAAGCTGACAGACTGTGAATAGCCAGATGAAAAGCTGGAAACATTCCTACTCCGGCAGTTCCCAATCCAATCAAGCCGACTAAGATCGCCAACTGACGCTGTCTGGTTTTATAGAGCAAAATCCCCCCTTTAATAATCATCAAGCCTGCTACTAAAAGTGAATAGTCAAAAATATTGGCTGAAGGTTCGAATACTAGCGAATTAGGAGGCGGGGTAGATCCTAAATTGCTAATCATACTGCCGGAAATACTATAGCCTGAGGGATAAAAAATCTCGGCGGTCGTAATACCCATCCAAAGTAATGCACCACCTAAAAAAAACAAAGCGCCGGCAGTTTTTTCCATATAATTAGTATACTTTATTTTCGCTTACCCCAAGCAATCTGGTTCCAGATCCTTTCATGAATAAAATAAAGCAAGGTGTTAATAACGTTAGCTCCAATAGTGATTGTCAGAGAAAGCTCTAAATGACCAGTTAAAAGATAGGTCACAATAAAAGTAGAAGCAACAATTAGAAATCGATAGGTAATGGTTTTAACCAAAGAACGTGTGGTACTTTCAACGGATTTCACTTAATCAGTATAGCAAGAAATGATTAGCCTTCCCAAGGAGACATCAGTTGGAAGTAGTTACCATCAGGATCGGCAAGAGTGGCAATCATCATCCCTCCACCCATCTCGTAAGGCTCTTTGACTACTTTGGCGGCTGCAATTTTGGAGATTCTTTCAAATTCAGATTTGACTTCTTTTGTTTCAAAGTTAAACATCACTCTCCCGGCATCTTTGGCTTCTCCAGTCATCTCGGAATGCTCTCCAACTGAGAAAAATGCACTTCCCACTGACCAACCATGCCAGCCACTATCAACCATATCAGCTTTTTTCTCAAAAACTGCTTCGTAAAACTCAGCCATCTCTTTAATTTGGGTCGTTCCAACCATTACGGAATTTAAATTTAACATTTTGCTATTGTAGTTCGTCTGGTAAAGAAACTCAATAGTGATCAGTAAGAATTTAGTATTTTTATTTACAGTGGGAAGGCTGAGTTGTTAAAGATCTTTCAATAGCGTCGTTTATCACTGCTGTCCACAAAGCATATCCTCTTTCATTAGGATGAAATCTATCCTTTGCAAACAGAGTTGGATCTGACCTAAAAACTGGGCCAGTATCTTTGGCAATTGGAGCCAAAGTGAGATCATTTTTTTGAATTAACTGATCAAAGACATCGTTATATTGCTGGGTTCTGAGTCCGGCAACCCACCGAAGCGGTTGAGCAAATCTGGGAATAGATCCCATATCGGGAGTCCCTGTGACTACTATTTTAACTTTACAATTTTCAGCAATTAATTGGTCAATGATTTTTTGCATATTGTTTTTTAAATCATTAGTTGACCTAAGACTAGTCAGATCATTCGCGCTGATGGATAATAACACCAGATCCGGCTTTAAAAGGAGACCTTCTTTGATTTGGTTTTGTAACACATCCTCAGTGGTGGCTCCTGATATAGAAAAATTGGTAAATGATACCTGATACTTTTTGGCGAGTTCCTGTGCTGTCTGGACAGCGATCCCTTTTTGATAATCTGCCCCCTGACCGGCTGATGTACTATCCCCTAATACAACATATTTTATATTTGGCTGATTTGTTCCTAGATTAATAGTCGTTCTCTCTGGATTTATAAACTGTTCTTTAGGACCACTTCTTGCTAACATAGCCTCCCCAATTAAAACTAACAACACGATTAAAGGAACTCCTACTAAAATAGTTATGGCTATTTGGGTTAAAGTCATTTAATCATCTTAACAGATTGAGCAAGTCTTGTTATTTGGGCCTCTACAAGGTTTATACTAAAACAGAGAATGAAATATAAATTTACGATTTCAAAAGCTAAGTATTTATTTACCACATTTCTTGCTTTGAGCATCACGGCAATCAGTCAGTTGTCTTTTGGCCGGCTATTGATCTGTAAATGTGGCTATATCAAGCTCTGGCAAGGGCAAGTTTGGAGTAGTGAAAATTCTCAACATCTGACAGATTGGTACACCTTTTCTCACATTATTCATGGCTTTGCTTTTTATTACTTCGGTAGATTATTTAAAAAATTAACTTTATTTCAAACTTTTGTTTTAGCTCTGGTGATTGAATGCTCTTGGGAAATAATTGAAAATAGCAGCTTTATTATCAATAGGTACCGGGAGACCACTATCTCACTAGACTATTTTGGTGACACTATTATCAACTCGGCTTGTGATATTTTAGCGATGGTTTTCGGTTTTTATCTAGCCAAAAAGTTGCCACTCTGGGCTATAATTGCTCTTACCATAGTCATGGAGCTGGGGGTAGGATATCTCATCCGAGACAATTTAACGCTAAATATCCTAATGCTGGTCTTCCCTCTTCCAGCTATCAAACAATGGCAAATGGGCAGCTAAATCTATGCTAGTTTTTATTCAGAAAATTGAAATGACAGGTGTGAACCCATCAGTCCAAATACCGGATAAAGTGATGCAGCAGCTTTTTAAACAGTCTGGTCGAGAAAAAGGCCCCTTCCCCGTCAATGGGATGATCGAAGGAAAAACTTTTACTCATAAAATCGTCAAGTTTCAGGGAGTCTGGCTGATGTATTTAAATACTCCGATCAGAGATGCCACTCATATCAAAGTCGGCGATACCATTACGATATCACTGGAATTCCATACTGACTAATTTAGTACTTCAATTATTATGTCTACAGTATCTCCTTCATTTATCTTTTCATCAACTCGGACGGATTTCTTGATTGGTAAAACAAATGTTTGATCTTTTTGCGGAAAAACTGAAGTTTTCCAAGTTGAAGTACCAATTGTTACTTTCACTGGAATGGAACCAAAACCTTTTCTCGGCCACATCCATTGATCTTTCAGAGCTTCGGAAGAATCTGGGTCGATCGTCACAAAATGCCAACTGCCTTTGCCTTCATTCCAGAGCCAAAGTTTAGCTTTGAATAAAATAGAAAGTGCATTCATACAACTGTCATTCTGAGTGAAACGAAGAATCTGTCGTGAATGCGACACTAATAGTTTCTAGAATCTCGAAAGGATCGTGAGATATTTCGCTTCGCTCAATATGACAATTTAGCTATTATACTTTATTCCTAGGCACAGAAAATGATTAAATGAGTTCTCCTCTGTTGTCATACTTTGAACTTGTTTAGATCCTTTTTTTGTTTTATACTCCATCCCATGACTCAAGAAAATCGATTACCTCTTCAGGACGAAGTTCATAGAATTAATTATCAAGCAGTTAACCCAACTATGACAGTGCAACAACAAGAATCCTTTCGCCAGAAGCTTTTAGTACATCATGTTGAATTTGAAGGAGTTAGATTAAGTGCTGGAGGTGATGTTAGGGAAATTAAAAATATGATCAGAATTGTTGCCGCCGGAAATCCCTCATTTGCTAGATACGCTCGGTGGAGACTTACCAAAGGAGACCAGCCACTTCCTCTCTCTTTCCCTTAACTTCTCATTGTCATTACTCTATTGATTTGCCATACTCAATCTATATGGTGCGAATTGGGATTGTTGTCATAATCATTCTGGCTGCTATATCAGGTTTGTATATTATTCGAGGTGACTCTGATGAAATGATCTCATCTGATTCTTATTCGGCGAATTTTCAATAAGTTATTTTTGGGCAGCAACTATTAAATTAAAAAGTTTACTAGTGGTGTTCCAGTTGCGAATGGTCATCTGTTTATATATAGGAAGTAATATTATTTTTGAAACATAGCTTTTGGTGATATTTTCTTCGGTTCGCCAAAAGTATAAAACATTTTTACCTGCGGCAACTTCATCCACTCCTTCTCTGACTTTAATCTCTTTAATCGCTTCTTTACCAGACAAAGGAGCTTTCAGAAATATCACATCATAGCGATATTTTTTAGGTTCTTCACCAAATCCTTTCGGAGCTTTTTTGACAGCAGCTTTGAGCTCCAAATCTGACACAACAACTACAGTAGATTGGTAACTAAACTGTTTGGATAAAGTTTTCTCAACTTTTTCAGTTAACTTAGTTAAGTTTGTTTCTGGAGAACGAAAGATGACGTTACCACTTTGAATAAAGGTAGAAACATCCGAAAAACCCATCTTCTCAAAACAGGCTTTCAGATCAACCATTTTAATTATATTGTTGCCGCCGACATTAATGCCGCGTAGCAGTGCTACATACCGATGCATATTATTTTAGATGAGCCGATTTTACCTCTTTGATGCGAGTTGTAATGATTTTCTTGATTAGAGGGAGTGGCAGTGGCTGAGTGAGAGGAAACTGCAAAGTTCCTTTTCCGGTTCGGTATTCCAAAGCTTCAGAGACCTCTTTTTCAATTGCCGGAGTTACTGGGTAAATACTAAGGTGATTTTTATAACCGGCGTAATAAATACAGTATTTATCATCAATAGTAGCAGTTGGGACACCATAACTGATCTTTTCTCCTGACTCTGGTGCATGCTTTTTTATCAGCTGACGGATCGTATTAAGACGACTTTTGACCTCAGCTGGAAATCTGTCGATATATGATTGTACCGGAGAAACTGTCGACATTCAGATATTATAACAAAGTATGTCAGTTACTTTCTAAAACTGTGCCTTTCCAATGGATATGAAACGAATGTTCTTGTAGTGGC
>CAYOMO010000032.1:0-12783 GCA_964405065.1 uncultured Gammaproteobacteria bacterium | reverse complement strand
GAAACAGGTTATACTCCAAATTACTTCTCGATTAAATCAGGCTCACTGATTACACTTCATCTCAAAAATACAGGAGGTCGAGGGTGCACGCAAGGATTTACTATACCCGCTCTTGGCATTCAAAAGACAATACCTTATGGAACTTCTGACACTATTACTTTTACTGCACCAGCACAAAAGGGAGGATTAGCCTTTATGTGTAGCATGGGAATGTATCGAGGAATGATGAATGTAATATGACGAAGCTAAAATTAAAAATTGAGGGAATGCATTGTGCGAGTTGTGCTATGAATATTGATGGAGAGCTAGAGGATACCGAGGGTGTAAAAAGTTCCAATACAAATTATGCGAAGCAGCATACTGAAGTAGAATTTGATGATAGTAAAATCAATCTTCAAAAAATCATCAATATAATAAAGAACGCTGGCTATTCTGCTACTCCCTTTGTTTAGAATCTAAGTGCTAGAATTAAGATATGAGTGATCATAATGTCCCTGAAAATCTCGACAGAAAACTTAAAATAGGTTTGGTTTTAAATACGGGATTTACTGTTATTGAATTCATTGCTGGAATTCTTTCAGGAAGTCTTGCTCTTATTTCCGATGCAGGTCATAATCTTACGGATTCTTTAACGCTTCTCATTTCATTTATTGCTAATAAAATTTCAAAAAGAAAAGCTAATACAGATCATACATATGGATATGGAAGAGCCACAATTCTTGCAGCCTTGATAAATGGGTTAATACTTTTTCTTCTCGCAATTTACATTTTTTATGAAGCGTATCAGAGATTTATGACTCCTCATCCAGTTGAAGGAGGAGTTGTTGTGGTAGTTGCTTTTATTGGGTTTTGTATAAATCTTAGTATTGCACTACTTTTTAGAAGCGAGAAGAAAGACCTAAATATTAGAAGTGCATACATAAACATGCTTTTCGATGCTTTAGCTTCAGTGGGAGCACTGCTTGCGGGCGTTCTGATTCTTATCACTGGCATGTCGATATTTGATTCAATAATTAGCGTAGTAATTGGAGTGTTTCTCATAAAAGGAAGTTGGAGTGTAGTGCGTGATGCGGTACATGTATTACTTGAAGGCGTTCCTGAAGGCTTAGATATGGAAAAGGTAAAACGAGCAATATTAGATACTCCGAATGTAAAGAATGCTGATGATTTACATGCATGGGCGATTTCTTCCCATGATGGCGCACTTAGTTGTCATGTAATTATTGAGGATTGTAGTCTTGAAGAAAGTACCAAAATAGTAAGAGGGATTAAGCAGAAATTAAAGGAACAGTTCCATATTGAGCACGCTACAATTGAGACTGAACTTATTGGTTGTTTACCAGATAATCAGTGAAAAGCCTAAAGATTAGTTAGCTCATTCATTGATACCCCCAGAGCTTTAGAGATCTTCCACATTACAAAAACAGTAGGATGGTATTTGCCAAGCTCTAAATGGCCAACATAAGTAAGATGAAGACCAGCTTTCTCAGCTAATTCTTGCTGGGTCATCTTTTTACTCTTCCTAACTTCTTTGAGCCTCTCACTTAACTGTGAAGTAAACTCCTTTCTTAGTTTTCTGTTTTCGCTCTCATCTCTAGGAGCTTTGAATAATAAAGTACTCACACTCCAATTTTCTAGCGTATACATAGTATTTTCTATAGCGTACTCATCTAATTATTGCTATAATTGCAGTAATACTTATCGAAAGGAGGTGAACTAAATGAAAAAAATATTAAAGTGGGGAGGAATTATCTTTGTAATCTTAATTGTCGTTGGAGTAATTGCAGGAGCTGGGAAGTCTAATAACTCGTCCAGCAATACAAATAATGCTGCCAATACTGCCAGTGGGAATAATCAAGCTGAAACAAAGACGGTAGCCAAGCTCAATGAGCCAGTCACAGACAGCGATTTGGTATTTACAGCAACAGCAGTAGATACAGCTACAACTCTAGGTAATCAATATACCAAAAAGATTGCTCAGGGTATGTTTCAGATAATTACTCTTAAAATTGAAAATAAGAGTAAAGAGACTAAGACAGTAGATAGCTCAATGATTTCCTTAACTGATAGCCAAGGAAGAAAGTTTGACCGTTCAATTGAGGGCCAAACTGCAAAAGGCATGTCACAAGGGAAAGTTGATTTATTCTTGCAACAAGTTCAGCCAGGGTTGAATGTTACAGGAGACATTGTATTTGATGTCCCTAAAGAGGCTACTGGTTTGAAATTGCTTGTTAAAGGTAGTTACTTTGGTAAGGGTCAAGAAATTGATCTTGGAAAATAATCTAAAACACACAGCAGAATAGTTGCCAAGCTACTTATGCTGTGTGTTTTTGTAAGAGGTTAGTAAAACTGTATAACATGAGCTGACTTTGCGATATAATAGAGGTATAGGGTAAAACCTAGATTGATAGAGGAGATTGATGGATTATGCCAACACTTCAGAAAAAACCAGGTGTTCTGTCAGTAGCAGAATGTGAAGAAAGATTAGAAAAAGATCCTAACGATCCTGATTCCCAAGTGCAGGAATATAAACGATTTGTAGAAAAAACTGCGAAACACTGGAAACCCATCATTGAAGCTGAAGTAAACACAACAGCAACAAAATTAGCTGCAATAGGAATCTTTCCACAATTCCAAAAGGAGCTAGCTTCCCGAAATTCGTTCATTCAACAGGCTGTATCGTTTCCTGGATCAGGACTAGCAGAATATATAAGAACCGCTAATGAAGCCAATAAATCAGTCCAATCAATGCTTCAAATTGTAAACACTTCTTCAGAACTTTTTGCACCTACCCTTAAATCTATAAATGCTCTAGCAGAAATAATGCAACCCACTATGCAGATGATAAATTCTTTTAAGATGCCTTCTCATTTGTTTGATAGTCTCCAAATGGTAGCGGAAGAGTTTAACCGTTTATCTGAATCAACAAGGCTGTTAGGAGAATCATTCGCTGTTATTTATACTCCAAATCTTTTCAATCAACTTGCAACAATGAAGACACATTGGATTTATCCAAGCTATGTTCCTTCTACATTTGAACCTGAGAACGATGAGGAGTATGAAGAGGAGCTTATAAAGGAAAAGAAAATTTTTCAAGAAGAAGTAACCAAGCTAACCGCTATTGAGCCAGTCGTACTAGAACATCCCTATTACTATTATGAAAAGACAAAGACCATTATTTTCCAGATAACTGGGATTGCAGCAATTACTTTTTACTCCAAAAGTGGAAATACAGACATAGAGAAGTTTATATCTGTTCTTCTAACTGCCTTAGAAGAAAAAGGTGATTATGTAGGTGAATACAAAAAAGTGTTCATATCTCTCAGTGAACTTATTTCAGGATTAATTTCCAAAGGTATCAAAGAGCCTACAATGGAATGGATTAAGTCAACGAGGAGTAATATTGTAAATCACAAGATCCCTGAATTTTTAAATGATGTCATTTCCATCTCTGAATACGATAAGACAAATAAAGGATATTATTTCCAAATAAAAGTCCGTACTTTTGCCCCTCAACTTAACTAAAATACCCTTGGTACACCAAAACTCCTAGGATTTAGCCTCAAATATCCCTATTGACAGTCTTTTGGTGTACCACCATGTTGAACTCAGATCAATAAAAAGATTGATTTGAGCTATGGAAAAAGATAGATACAAAACTAAAATTCTTAATATTGCTGCGTTCCTCTATGCAGCAGGACTTCCACTTGTAGATACCATTAAAGTTAATGGTGACGTCTTCTTTCTATTTACTCCAAAAGAAAAAGCAGAACAGTTAGTTGAACATTACTTTGCAGGAACTGCAACTATAAATCCTCGTGAACTTTTTGCTCGTTTGAATGACCTCAGAGATTTGATTTTTTCAGGAGGTAAAAATGCGTAAGGCAGTTACCGACATAGAAATTGTCTATGAACAGGTTGAAGTGTCTCCTGAGGAGAGCCAGCAAAGATTAAACGACATGTTTGATGTCCTTTTTGAAGAAACATTCAAATATCTAAAAGAAAAGAAAGAAGCTGGAAAGTTAAAAAAAATAAAGCAAAAGATAACAATAAGCAGACAATTTTTAACATAACTATATGAAAACAGAAGACAAAACATCTAAAAAGTTTTCTATCTCATTAACCCAGGAGCAGATAGCAATTATAAAAGCTGGATTACAGTATTACTGGCTTGCTGATGATTATGGATATGCTTTGTGGGGAACAATGCCAGGTGCTTGTTTTGGCAGTAGCGACTCATACTACAGATTTAAAGTTGGTGAAATTTACGAGGAACTAAACAAAAGCTCTAAAGTTAAACCTGATCATGGATGGTGGGGAAGTATTAAGGGAATAGCTAAGCTCTGCAAAGAAGACTACAAAATAGCTAAAAAAGAAGGAGAAGAAGCGGAAAAAAGGATGTATGAAGACGCAATTCTTCATGAGTCAATTCAAAATGAAATTGAGAGGTATGGACTGAATGGAATTAAAATTTTGGATCAGGCTTATAAAGTTTGTAAAGAAAAACTAGAAGCTAACAGTAAAGAGGTGAAAAAATGAATACTTTGAAAAAGACATTAAACGATTTTGCCCAGGATTTAATAAATCATTGTGTTGTGGTTAAAAACGGTGAAGTTACATTGCCAGAAGAAGGATTAAAAAATCTTATCACAGAATATCTCAAAACCGATGATCCTATCCTATGGCCAATAACACTTGAAATGATACAGGTGGAGGCGGACGCAGAGCTTGGAAGAGAGCTAACTGAAATTGAAATAAATAGGTTAAAACTTGAATTTTGTGAAGGCGAAAGAACTATGTGGAATAGCCTTGTATTCCTCAGGGTAGCGATAGAAGAGGCTGTAAATAATGAAAAAAATCAATGGAGTGATATTGACAGGGATTTTGAAGAAGAAAAGTTGAAAGGAGGTGAACAGAAATAAAATTATGAAACGTTATAGCTACATTAGATGCTCATCTTGTAAACAATTACAGAGAGAAGAATTTGGAAGGAAGTACGCAATTTATGCAAGGAGAGCTACTGAAAAACCAGTTGATGGAATGGTAGATCAAATTAAAGAACTATTTAACTTAGCTGCGAAAAAAGATTTAAACATTACTGACGTATTTACAGAATATGAAAGTGGGTTGTCTGGTCAAAGAGTTAAGTTGGGGAAGTTAATAGCAAAAGTTAAAAGAGGTGAGGTTCAAGGAATCTTGGTCACAAATTGGGATAGGTTATCAAGGGATTATGTACAAGCAAAACAGCTTAAAAGATTGTTCAAAAGCAAGGGAGTAAAGGTTTTTACTCTATAAAAATACCTTTTTGAAAGGAGGTGAATAAAAAATGCCAAAAATAATATTTACAAAAAGATTAATACCAGAAGCAGGGAGACATTTAGTTGAACTGAAAGACATTAGTGAAATTGAGAATAAGTTCTATGACGCTGATAAACAAAGTGAGAAATATAAAACTCAGTTTCAGTGGACATGGGCTTATGACAAGAATCCAGAAATGGAAATTCGCTCATTCTCAACAATGTCCCCTTCCTACTATCAAGGTAAGAAAAACAAAATGCTTGAAATGGAAGAGGCTTTGTTGAACAAAACTCTCTCTGAAAAACAAATGGCAGAAATTGACGATACTGATGTCCTAATCGGAAAGAAGTGTTACATCACAGTTAAGCATGACAAGGATAAAGATGGTCAGATACACGCCAAAATCATTATGTTTGAATCAGAGTTTGAGATAGGAAATGAACCTGAACCTAACGAAGAGATTTAACTCAGGTGAACTAGGTGCAAATTCCAGTTTGTGCCTAGCGATTTGAGCTAAAACTATGAACAATTTAGATAATAATACAAATTATAAATTAGAGCAAGCTTTGAGCCTATTAAAACTAGGTTGGAGTGTTATTCCTTTGGGGATTGATAAGAGACCATTAATCGAGTGGAAGCTTTTTCAATCCGAAAAAGCATCAGGAGAGCAGATAAATGAATGGTTTTCTAAGACCGAGGTTAATATTGGTGTAGTAACAGGTAAAATATCCAATTTAATAGTTGTTGATATTGATCCTAGGCATGGAGGAACAGAAGAAGACTTCAAAGAGGTTCAAACTATTAAATCAGCGACAGGTGGCGGAGGGTGGCATTATTATTTCCAATATGTAGAGGGAGTTCAAAACAGTGCCAATATCAAGCCAGGAATTGATATAAGAGGCGAAGGAGGCTATGTGGTAGTTCCTCCATCTTCTCACAGCTCTGGTAAGGACTATGAATGGATTATAGCTCCTGATACTACGGACAAATTAATTCCACTGCCAGAGTTTATAAAAGAATGGATTGGTAATCAGAAAGGTAAATCGGCAACAAATGGTAAAAGTAGAGTCAATAATTTACTCAATGGTGTTGAGGAAGGAAATAGGAATGATAGCGCAACATCAGTGGTTGGTAAGCTCCTGAAACGATTTAAAGAAGATGAATGGGAAAGCGAAGCATGGGCATTGTTTCATGCTTGGAACAAGCAAAATAATCCTCCTCTGCCAGATGATGAATTAAGAACCATCTTTGAATCAATTGCAAAAGCAGAAACGAGTAGCAAAGAAGATGACGAAGGTGGAGATCGCAGAACGGTTGCAGATAAGTTAGTTGATCTTGTGCTTGAATCAGGATCTCAGTTATATATTGATCAAACAAACGAACCTCATATTACTTTTCCAGAGAAGACTATCGTTGGGTTTCCTATTAAAAGCTCCATCTTCAGACGCTGGTTATCAGGAATGTATTGGTCAAAAGCTAATAAAGGATTTTCTGGTGACACACTTTCACAAGTTGTAAATAGTTTAGAAGGAAAAGCGTTTTTTGAAGGGGAAACTGTAATTTTGTTTAACCGTATTGCCAGACAGGGAACTACTATCTTTTATGATTTAGGTGATGACGAAAAGGTAGTAAAAATCACTCCACAAGGCTGGGAAGTCACAAGTGATTGTCCTGTGAAGTTTAGACGCTTTAGTCATCAATTGCCTCAAGTTGAGCCCTTGGAGGGGGGGAAATTAGAAGAAATTATTAAGTATGTAAATTTGAAAACTGAAACTGATAAATTACTTTTCCTGACCTATCTTATCACTGTAGCTGTTCCTGATATCCCAAGGGTAGTACTAATCAATATTGGTGATCAGGGAGCAGCAAAAAGCACAGCTCTGCGGATAGCTAGAAGCATAATTGATCCAAGTGTGGCAGAGTTGCTTAGTCCACCAAGTGACATAAATGAATTAGCCCAAGCGTCAAATCATCATTACTGCTTATACTTGGACAATCTTTCTAATCTTAGAGATGAACTCTCTGATGCTCTGTGTAGATTAGCAACAGGGATTGGTTTTACCAAAAGGAAGTTATTTACCAATGATGAAGATGTTCTATTTAACCAAAAGACTGCTGTAGGTATTACAGGTATCAATTTAGTAGCTCAGAGTGCAGATTTGTTAGACCGATGTTTAATTCTAAGCTACGAACGTATTCCTGAGGAAAGAAGAGCTGATGAAGAAGAATTCTGGAAAAACTTCACTAACGAGAAGCCATATATTTTAGGTGCACTTTTTACCAATCTATCCCATGTTCTGCGAATGATTACTGATTTTAAGCTCTCTAAGAAGCCTAGAATGGCCGATTATGCCAAATATGCCGCAGCAGGAGCAATTGCACTGGGTAGAACCTCAGAAGAGTTTCTTTCAGCATTTAGTGAGAATATAGGGCGTCAAAATCAGGCAGCAATTGAGTCATCTCCAACAGCTCAATCAATATTACAATTCATGTCGCTTCAAGATGAATGGAGTGGCTCAAGCTCTGATTTACATAAAGAGTTGAAGCTAATTGTAGACAAAGCGAATCTCCAGCTTGGAGGTTCAGATGGATTTCCTAAATCTTCCAACTGGCTTTGGAAAAGGATCATGCAGATAAGACCTAATTTACTCTCTCTTGGTATTAGTGCAGTTAAATCTGAGTCAGAAACAAGCTCAGTTATCACACTCAAAAAATCCTCTAAAGTCAGTGAAAATACTGCCATTCCTGCCAGTGTTACCAGCACAAATGGCAATATGGCAGCACTGGCAACAAATCCACCACACTTGGACGACACACAAGAAGAGATGAGTTTAAGTTCCATACCAGGATTGGAAGGATATGCAAGTGATTAATCAACAAGTAAGAGGGCTATTAAAAAAATATACCTATCTCTGTTCTTGGTTCATTATCCACGATGGGGATAACTCAATATCAGTTGAAGAGTATGAAAAAGTCCTCAATGAAATTGGAAGACTGGAAACAGAGCTTATTAAAGAAGGCGTGTCTAATACAGCAATAGAAAGGATGATTGATTTGGTCAAAGAGCATAGTCTTGCAGACAAACCATTAGCAGACTTAACGGAACAGGAACAGTTGAGATTATTTAAGGCTATTTTTGGTGAAGAAGTTCACTGGGAGGAAGGAGCATAAATCAAGAGATATGTTCAGACTATCCTTACTGTATGAACACATCTCGACATTTTAGGAAAATATGAGTCATTACGATTTTACAAATATTAAAGGGGAGTTTCATTTTGTAATCAGAGACTGGCATAAAGTTTTTGATCTGGCAAAAGAGTATGGTTGGCAACCAAAAGGGACAAACTCTAACAGAATAATGAAGTCATTTGCTGGCAAGTGGGATAACTGGGATGGTAATTATTTTGATTTCTCTAATCAGCTAGTGGATGAGGATGATGCTAAAAACTTGGCTAAGGCGTTAAGAGCAGCAATGAAAGATATTCCTAAAAGAAGACCAAATAGGATGTCAGACGATTTGACGCTACTAGAACATTGGAGTGGAAGTAAGTTCAGAATGTATCTTAAAAAGTTCATTCTGTTTTGTGAGGAGGGATTATTTATTATTCGCTGAGGCTGTTCGTTTCAGAAGTATTAGCTTAAAGCGTATAAAAAAGGACAGGACTATGGGAAAACTAAGCAAAAAACAATTAAACCAGAGGCATATAGCACCACTTAAGAGTGGGTACTATGCTTACTTGCGTTCAGGGTTGATTTCTTGTGAACAATGTTTATTTGGAAAGCCTTTAGAGGAGGATCAGGATAACTGCCAATGTAACCAAGTCAAACAATTCCAAGAAGAAAGGATATTAGAGATCCAAGAATTGCCACAGATTAAGGAGCAAGACTTACCAATTGTTATATCGCTTGTTAGGGAAGAAACCCTACAAATGATTATATCTAACTGGCTGGGTAAAGTAGGAATTATTAATAGAAGCTCTAAGACGAATGAGTATCAGCCAATATTGAAGCTTTGGTATCTAAGCATAAATGCAGCCAATAGAATGAGAGATTCATTAGGATTGTCACCACAAGCAAGAGCCAAATTAGGAGTAGCTACAGCTATTGGCTACGACTTTGCCCGAAGAATGCAGGATTTAGATAAGGAGGTAAACGACAATGCTGAGTAATGAAGAACTAAAACGGTGTCAGACAGATGTCGCATTTTTTGCCAAAAGAGTAGTTGCAGTCGAGCTATGGGGACACCAGTTACAGTTTATGACTAGTGCTAGTAGAATTGTTGTAGTTGCCAGTGCAAGACAAATTGGCAAATCCACTGCCTGTGCGATTAAGGCTATTCACACTGCTTTCTCACATCAATCCAAAGTATTAGTAGTTTCTCCATCACTGAGACAATCAGGCCTAATGTTCTCAACTATTAGACAGTATATTCAAGAAAGCGATCCATTAAGGGGTTCATTGGTAGATGACACCAAAACATATATCAAGTTAAGTAATGGTTCGGAATTATGGTGTTTGCCTGATAGTCCAGCTCAAATAAGAGGGTTTAGTAAAGTCTCTACTGTGATAGTGGATGAAGCAAATTTCTGTTCGCCTGAGTTATTAAGAGCAGTCCAATACTCTTTGCTAACTGTCCCAAAAAGCCAACTGTTTATGATTTCCTCACCCTGGAAAATAGATCATTGGTTTTACAGATATTACCAGGATGGTATGGATAAGAAAGACCCAACCGTTGCCAGTTTCCATTTTACTTACGAAGCTTCTCCTTTAATCCAAAAGGACTATGTGGAGAGGATGAAGGACAAGATAACTGAAGAAGAATACAAAACTGAGATTCTTGGGGAGTGGATCGGAGATGAAGATGCTTATTTTGATTATGAGTTAGTTGAGTCATGTATAGCTGACTATGATTTAGTAAACCTAAATGAAGTAGATCATGGACAAGTTTGGGGAGGAGTAGATTGGGCTGCAAGAGGAAGAGATGACACTGTAGTAATGTTTGTAAGCCAACTATATTTAGGCGATTTGCAGGACGGTATTGAAGGGGAAGTGCTGATTATTCCTTATTATGAGGCGTTCAGAAAGACTAATTACACAACTGTAATTGAGAGAATTATTGAACTAAATAAGAAATTCAGAATTCAAAAACTTATTTCCGAAATGAATGGTATTGGAGATATGCCAACACAAACCTTAGAAAGAGGAGGGGTTGCTGTTGAGGGGCTATTCACTAATTCACAGAACAAAATTAATGGCTATGGGAAAATGAAAATTTTAATGCAAGCTAAAAAACTCCTTATTCCAAGAGAACCTGAACTTATTAAACAACTAACCAATCTTAGATACACACTCTCAGAAAGTGGAGCAAGCATGAGTATTGCACATAGTAGGCAATACCCAAAGGATGATTATTGTGATGCTTTGATGTTCGCTTTACTAGCCTGTGATGGTTACGATGTGAACAATCAACCTAATATGAACTTAGAATTTATTAAAAGCAAAATAAAAGAAAAAGGAATAAAAATAAGAAAAGGTTCGCCAATGGTTATGTGGATTGGTGGAAGTATTTATGACCATAGAAGAGACGATTTCTTTAGGTTAGATAAACCCATTAGCTTGGATGATATATATTAATGTTGAATAAAGGTATTGCATAGTATCATCAAGTACTATATATTAAATGTATGGACAAATATTTTACAACAGAACAAGTAGCCATGATGCTAGGAATAAAAAACCCTATTACTGTTAGGCGTTGGATTATGAGAAGACAAATAACAGCTGTAAAGATTGGCAAGGAATATAGAATCGCTCAGACAGATTTGGATAAGTTTATTGAAGAACGCAAGATTAAAGCAGAAAGGAAGAAACAATAATGTTACTAGCAATATATGCTCGTGTTTCTTCTGAGAGGCAAGAGAAAGAGGAAACAATTCAAACTCAGATAATGGCATTGGAGGACTTTGCCAAAGAAAAAGGTCACACAATCGTGGCTAGATATTTAGATGATGGATGGAGTGGAACTATTCTAGCTAGACCATCCTTAGATGATTTACGCTTGGATGCGAGAAAAAAACTCTGGGAGGGTGTTTTAATTTATGATCCAGACAGATTAGCTAGAAAATATTCCTATCAGGAATTAGTTTCTGACGAACTTATAGAGCTAGGACTAAAGGTATTATATGTCACAATAGCTCCACCAGAAGACGACTCAGACAAACTTCTATATGGTGTAAAAGGTTTGTTTGCTGAATATGAAAGAGCAAGAATAGCTGAACGATTTAGGCTTGGAAAACTTCGTAAGGCAAGAGATGGTAATGTTGTTACCAGTCAAGCTCCTTATGGCTACGATTATATTCCAAAACAAGGTAGTACTCAGGGATATTACAAAATAAATAAGCAAGAGACAGCTGTCGTAAAAATGATTTTTCAATGGATTGCAGTAGAACATATTACCATGAGAGAAACAGTCAGAAGGTTATTAGAATTAGGCATTACACCTAGAAAAAGTAAAAGAGGTGTGTGGAATACGAGTACTTTAACTAACTTACTGAGAAATGAGACATATATAGGAACAGCCCATTTTAACAAATCAATTGCAATTATTCCTGAAAAACCACTTAAAAACATCAAGTATAAAAGAGTAAAAAAGACAAGTAGAAGATTTAAGCCAGAAAAGGATTGGATTTCTATCCCTGTTCCACCAATTATTGACGAAGGTATTTATCAGAAAGCAAGGCAGCAACTTAAATCAAATTATGAACTTTGTGCCAGAAACAAGAAGAATGAATATCTCTTAGCTGGAAAAATATACTGTACTTGTGGAAGAAGACGCACAGGTGAAGGGCCTCAACAAGGTAAGCATTTATATTATCGCTGTACAGATAGAATTTACAGTTTTCCACTTCCTCCAAAGTGTAGGGAAAAAGGCGTTAATGCAAGAATAGCTGATGTTATGGTTTGGCAAGGAATAAGTGACTTAATGAGTGATTCAAAACTTCTCAAAGAACAAGCATTGAGATTTACTGGTAATAAAACGACAGCTGTCGCAAATACTTCAACTGAGGCTGATGAACTCAAAAGAGAGATTGAAAAACTAAAGAAAGAAGAGGGTCGTTACATCAAAGCATATGGTGCAGAAATTATCAGCGAAGAACAGTTTAAAGAGGCAATCACAGACCTAAAGGGTAGAAGGGGGATTCTTGAAAGACAGGTTGGACATATGGAGAGTCAAAAGCAGGATGTTGATGATGTAATCGTGCCTACTGATGACTATTTGAAAGAATTTACCGATGCAGCAAGGTTTGTCTTACACGAAAGACTGAAATTTCCTCAGAAACAAGCTATAATCCATAAGTCAGTTGATACAATAATAGGAGAACAATGCAAATTAACTATACGAGGATATATTCAAATGAAGGAGGTGTTCGATAATGTCAAGTTCCACTCTAGCAGTCGGTATCGTTGGTCTCCCAAACGTGGGTA
>CAYOMO010000031.1:0-13243 GCA_964405065.1 uncultured Gammaproteobacteria bacterium | reverse complement strand
TCTGAACAATATCTTTTGTTTCGCTACTTGGAATCCCAAAACAATAAGAGAAAGATTCTAATTTATCAGTAGTAAGACAATTTCCATATAAGAGGGACAGTAATGATTTTGGTGATCCAAGATAAGGTGGTGCAACTGCGACTAGTTTGTTTATGTGATTGGCATTTTCGGGACTGTCGATATATTTTTTTGCAACTAAGCCTCCCATTGAATGAGTTAGTATATTTACTTTTGAGATATTTGTTTGTTGCTTAACATCGTCAATAAAATTTTTTAAGCTAAGTGATGTATCATTTAAATCTTTTCTCCAATCATATCCAAAAATAAAAAGATTTTGCCCAATCACATATCCCTGATCGGTTAGATATTTGATGGTAGGATCATAAATAGATAACAATTTTCCCGTCGGTGTTACATGGGCTTGTGAACTTGTTCCATCAGGCAACATACGTAGAGCATCAAAATAATCATCATTACCTGGCTTGGCTGCTTCTGAACCATTTAGCCAAAGTACTTCATCTTTATTGTAGGTGTGTGTATAAACGCCGCCGTGACCATCATCGGCTACCCAAGGGACATCTTCGTTGATTTTGAGTTCAGTGCCAGCTATTCCGGGGATAAATACTAAAGGGGTTTTTCCAATTGGAGAAGGTGTAGGTGAAGTGGAGGGGCTAGGTGATGTTGAAGGATTTAGGCTGGTAACTTTGATATTGTCAAAATAAACTTCGGCAATCCCAAAATCGCCAGAATTATATGAAAGTGAGATTGGCCCTTTTTTTACTAAAGTTCCTGAATCATAAAGATCATAGATTAAAGAATCATTAACCCACCCTTGCAAATGTTCGCCTTCTGCGGAGAATTTAAAATGATATTTCTGATTATTAACTAGTGGAATATCATGAGTATCATGCAAAATATAGAGTTGACCTTCTTGGACTTTAGCTAGAATAATTTCTGGGGTGTTGTAGTCACCTGTACCATGTCTGACTATAACTTCGTAACTATTTGTGCCACCATCTAGGGATCTTCTAAAACCTAATCCTTCATCAATCCCGTTTTTATTTACAACATCTAATTCATAAATATAATTATCCCATTCTGTATTACCTGTTCCGGTTCGTCCACCTAGTGCTCTGCCGTAACCACTACCAACTAATTGTCCTTCTTGAATATGCCAGTTGCCTGTCTCAATAATCCAGCTTCCAAGACTCCCACTTGAGAAGTCATCTATGAACAAAATATCTCCTGAAGTGATTTGGGCCAGAACAGGGCGTAGTGGTAAAAAAAGAAGTATGAGGGCAGTTGATAACAGTAATAAAATTCTGATCAACTTGAGGCTATTATATTCGGTTTTTATTTGGTGTCAATACTTGATCTGTGGAAAGTATGTTTGTCCCTTTACACTAGGCAGACTTCAACATATGATTGACTGATCTATGGATAAAGTAAAAGCTTTTGTAGCGGAAAAAGTAACTAGTCTACCACCTTCTCTCAAACACCCTTATTCTGGAAAGCAAAAATTATTTGGACTGTTTATTTTACTGGTTTTGATTGGTTTGGGATGGATGGTTTATAACCAGTTTAAGCCAGTCACTGTCCGTAAGACTGCGGAGACTCTGATTGTTAAAGGGGCGTATCCTTATGGAGTTGAAGAATCTGAATATGCTCAGTTAACTGTTAATTTTAATTATCAAGTGGATGCTCATCATATGAGTGAGTTTGTTGAACTAACCCCAGATATCAAAGGGGAATGGAAACAGGGACAGAGCCCGACACAGGTAGTGTTTCAACCTTCCGACCGTTTGGGGCTAGGTGTGAGTTATAAGGTTTTATTGAAAGCTGGTTTAACGGCGGCAAATGGCAAAAAATTGATTGAAGATTATAAATATTATTTTAAAGTCAGAGGGAGAGGAGATCTGATCACTTTTGCAAAAAATGATGTTGAGGGGAAATTTATGAGTTTTCCTCAGAGTAGTGGAGCTGATCTGAAAATAAAAGTCGGAACCGATATCCGTAAACCAAATGTCAAAATATTTAAAGCGATCTCACAAGATCTTTTAAATGGAATGGTGTATAAAGTTGAAACATCAAATGGGTATACAAATGATTACCCTGGGTATGGGACTTATGTTGAAAGTTATACAGAGACTTCTAAAATGTTGCCAGTTGCTGCTTATGAAACGGTCGAGACTGATCAAGTTATATCTTTGAAAGAAAAAGTTGGTTTGTATTTACTCCAAGGATTTGATGGTGATGTGAATGTTAGTAATACCTGGGTCACTCTTAATGACTCAATGATCTATTTTAGGCAAGATGATCAAAAAGTGGTTTTAGGAGCTCAAGATATTTATACCCAAGTACCTACAAGTGGCTATCAGGTCAAATTTGTTAATTTACAAGATTCACAAAAACAAATTGGCCAATATGCTCTAAATGATATTCAAGAATATTCTTTTGATGGGACGAAAAGGCTGGATTTGATAGTGGCTCAAAAAGGTGATGATGTGATGGTGGTTCCTGTTGCTATTCCCAATACCCAAGCTGATGTCAGACCGCTCAGTAATCTGAATAATGATAAACAACTTTTTTTGTATACAGATCGACCGATTTATAAACCAGGTGATACGGTTTTTTATCGGGGTCTGGTTCGAATTGATAATGATAGTTTGTATAAAAATGTTCCTGCTGGAACTAAAGTCAGGGTTTATGTGACTGACTATTCCAATTCATCCTCACAAAAAGTTTTTGATCAGACAGTAACTACTAATGAAGGTGGTGTATTTGCCGGACAGCTTAAGTTAACTGACCAATTTAAAAGTGGTTCAATTTATCTGTATGCGACAACTTCTTTAAATAAGGATGAATATACTCAGCAAACTACTGCTTCATTTGATATTGCCGATTATATTAAACCGGACTTTGAATTAACTGTCGATATGGAAAAGGGTGATTATACTAAGGGTGACAAGATCAAAGCCACTATCACAGGTAAATATTTTAACGGACAACCTTTGGCCAATCAGGATGTGGCGTATCAGCTGTATAACAAAGATTTTTATGAAACAGAAAAGGCGGTTTACAATAAATCTTTTGCTTTAAATGGTTGGGGTGGAATGTGTGGATCGGGTGGATTGAATGAGTATTACGGAGTACTTTTGGGGGAAAGACAGTATATTGTGTTAGACGCTCAAGGAAAAGCAGAAGTCGAGTTTGATACTAGTAAACTGACAGGTGATTTGTCACAAGAGATTACTTTGGTTGTGAGTAAAGACAATCAAAATTATTCCAAAGAAGCTCGTTCCAGTGACAATCCATATTCGGCCAATCTTAATCAAATAGTTTCGGCTAAAAATGCTGTAGTGCATGCTGGTGAGTTTAATATTTTCTTTTTTCCAGGTACTAATGTTTTAGTGTCTGGAGAACAATTTAATTTAGGTTTTTATGCTGAAAATGCTAAAGGTGAAAAACTAAGTAACAGTGATTTTGATTATGCAGTTGTCCAAAATAACTACAATTCAACTTCAACTCAGTATGACAAAACATACCTTAAACAAAATAAAGTTCAAACAAATAGTGATGGGGTGGGAAGAATCGTCGATAATTTTACACCTCCTTTTGCAAATAGCTCCTATGCTGTTGAAGTGTCTAAAAAAGATAGTCGGGGTAATATTATTCGAACTCAAAAGTATGTCTATTTTACTGAGAAAAATGCGCCAAAAGTTTCTGGCGGATTCCGAAATAGTACTACCATTTTAAAAATTGTTTCTTCTAAAGCTAATTTGACTTTGGGAACTCAGGCTAGTTTGGATATTGATGCTCCGGAAAATATGACCAGCTTAGTTTCATTTGATAGAGGCAGAGTATATAAACCACAATGGTTGTCGCTTAAAAAGGGTAAAAATACTTTTACTTACAATGTGGAAGAATCATTTGCACCATCTATAAGTCCAACCTTTGGGTTTATTTATCAAGGGTCTTACTACATCGAAGGAATGAGTTTGAATGTTCCAGCTTTGCATAAACTACTTACTGTAAATGTTTTTACTGATAAGTTGCAATACGCTCCTGGAGATACAGCTTTAGTGACAGTTGAAACCAAAGATGCTGCAGGTAACTTTGTAGCTGCTGATTTAAGTCTTGGGATAGTTGATAAAGCGATTTATGCTTTGCGAAAAAATAGTACTCCACCAATTCATTCGTCATTTTATTTCTTTAGACCTAGAACAACTAATGATTCGTCATCACTCAGTTTGATTGGAGTCTATAACAATGGTGGAGGTGGTGGCGGCGGAGGTGGTGGTGGTGATGTATTTAGTAAAGATGTCGATACTCTGTATTGGAATGAAAAGCTGCGAACTGGTCTGGATGGGCGGGTTACTATCCCAGTTCCTGTTGGGAATATGGAAACAACTTGGAAAATCCTCACCTATGCTTCGACTGAAGATACCAAAGTTGGCCAAGCTGATTTTGATATGTTGGTTGCAAAGTAATTTACGGGTTTTCTTTGTGTCTGATATATTGCGGTCTCCTCGTAAAAGTCGTAGAATCTTTTTTCACCTAAGTTTATGAATCCAAATATTATATCTTGTCCACATTGCAAAAAAGAGATCTCTGTCGATGAAGTTTTGAAGCATCAGATTGAGGCTTCGATGAAGCTGGAATATGAACAAAAATCCAAAGCTGATGCTGATGAAATCAGAAGAAAAGCTAAAGAATATTTAGAAAAAAAAGAGAAAGAGTTGGAAGAAGAGCAAAAAGTAAGTCAGCAAAGACTGGAAGAAAAAGTTAAAAAGCAGCTTACCGAACAAAACGAGTTGGATCAAAAAATGCTGAAAGAAGAAGTGGAAGAAAATAAAGCTCGTAACAAAAAACTGATGGATCAACTGACTGAAATGACACGGGAAATCAGAAAAGTAAGAGAAGAAAAAGATAATGTTCAGTTAGAGATGGAAAAAAAGTTGTCTGAAGAAAAACTAAAACTTCAAGAAGTTGCTGAGAAAAAAATCAAAGAAGAATTTCAACTATCAATTGCTGAGAAAGATAAAATGTTGTCAGATGCTTTGAAAGCTAATGAAGATTTGAAACAAAAATTAACCCAAAGTTCACAACAATTGCAAGGTGAAGTGCAAGAGTTGGAATTGGAAGAAGTGTTGCAAAGAGAATTTCCTTTTGATGAGATCACACCAGTTCCAAAAGGAATTACTGGAGCAGACACGATGCAGAAAGTGCGAGATCAAACTGGACGGGTTTGTGGAGTAATTATCTGGGAAAGTAAACGAACTAAGTCTTGGGAAGAAGGATGGGTAGCCAAACTTAAATCCGATATGCGAGCAGCCAAGTCTGATCTAGCAATATTAATTTCCAATCATTTGCCAAAGGATATAAATAATTTTGGTCCTAAAGATGGGATCTATGTGACAAACTTTGAAAACTTTTTGGCGGTGGCTAAAATAATGCGGCTAAAAATAATTGAAATTTGCTATGCCAAGTTGGCAACAGATGGTGTAAAAGGACAGAAAGAGATCTTGTGGAACTATGTAACAGGGAATGAATTTAAACAACGGGTTGAAGCGATTGTTGAGGCTTTCAACATGATGAAAATTGGCCTTGAAAAAGAGCGACAATACTTTGCTAAAAAATGGTCAAGAGATGAAAAACTGATTGATACAGTGATCAATCAAACTATTGGAATGCACGGGGATTTGCAGGGGTTAATGGGAGCCAGTCTGCCAGAGATTAAAAGTCTAGAGATGGATGATTTTGAAATGATTGAAACTACGACGACTGTTGTACAGACTACGATTGCTTCTTCTATTGAAGAAAGTTGATATGTTTTTATAGTAGTTGATTTGTTTGTTTCTTTTGCCTGCGAGCGACATGGCCGATTGTTAAAGCAATCGTTCGGGGTATGTTCCAAAGTACATCTTTTCCTAGCTGATAGAAGGCATAAGAAAGCATGAATTCCTTATCCCATGCTTGTTCTGTAGGTCCTGGAGTCCATATTCTTTTTAATTTAGTTTTGAAGTTAGGAATGGTGTTTGGTGACTCTGGTAGAGACATGCTTATTTTTGAATATTAGTATGTAATATCTCTTAATTCAAGTGGTAGAATGGCTACAAATGGTTACTCCTAAATTTGAAGAATCCTACAAGCGTTTAAACCCTGAACAAAGAGAAGCGGTTGATCTGATTGAAGGTCCGGTGATGGTGATTGCTGGCCCTGGGACTGGGAAGACACAGATACTAACTCTGAGGATTGCTAATATTTTACTCAAAACTCAAGTTAATCCTTCCAATATCTTAGCGCTCACATTTACTGAAGCTGCAGCTGCAGAGATGAGAAATAGGTTGGTTGGAATGATTGGGACAGATGGCTATAAAGTCGAAATAAATACTTTTCATGGTTTTTGTAATGATGTAATTAAAAACTATCCAGAAGCTTTTTCACATATGATCTCGTCCGAACCAGTTACTGAAGTTGAGCAGATCCAGTTTATGGAAGAGCTGATTTTAAAAACTGAGCTGCAATACCTGCGGCCTTTTGGAGATCCTTTGTATTATGTTCGAAATGTTTTATCTGAAATAAATAATCTGAAAAAAGAAGCGGTTAATCCGGCAGATCTGGATGTAGCTATTGAACAACAGAAAAAGGATTTTGATAGCATTGAAGACCTTTATCATGATAAAGGTCGTTATAAAGGAGAAATGAAAGGTAAGTATCAGGATCTCAAAAAAGAGATTGCAAAAAATGAAGAATTAAATATTTTGTACAAAGCTTATCAGGAATTTTTAGAAACCGCTAAACTTTATGATTTTAATGACATGCTTTTTGAAGTCAAAGACATGATGGAGAGTGATAAAAGTTTTTTATTGACTCTTCAGGAGAAGTATCAATATATATTGGTAGATGAACATCAAGACACTAATGCTTTGCAAAATAAAATAGTAGAGCTTTTGGGAGACTTTTTTGAAGAACCAAATATTTTTGTAGTAGGTGATGAGAAACAAGCAATTTTTCGATTTCAGGGAGCATCACTGGAAAACTTTTTAGCTTTTAGAAAACTTTATCCGACAGCAAAACTAGTTAGTTTAGTTCAAAATTATCGTTCACATCAAAAGATCTTAGATGCCGCTGATTCTTTGATTGAGAAAAATTTATCATCCCATTTACTTTTACCAGATCGAGTTAAGTTGCGAGCCCAAAATGGTTCGACAAGCTCACCATTGAAAAGTGAACCGATTAAACTGGTAGTTCTGCATGATTACTTTGCTGAGTTGCAGTTTGTAATTCATCAAATTAAAGAGATTCAGGACAAAAAAACTCCTTTGGGGGAAATTGTGGTAATTGGAAGAAATAATAAAGATCTGCAACTCATGGCAGATGTATTTGAAAGAAATAGTATTCCTTTTACTATCAATAGTGATGCCAGTATTTTGAGTGACATATATATATTGAAACTTGTGACATTGTTTGAAGCTATATCAAAAGTTGGTTCGGACATTCATTTGCTCAAAGCTATGCATATTGATTTTTTTGGTATCGAACCGGTTGATATTTATAAAGTGATAAGAGATAAGCAACAAGTAACAAGTAAATATGAAAATATTTACGATTATTTAGCAGCACTTGATGAGAGTAGAGCCAAAGAGTTGAAGTTGGAGAGCTTTAAAAGCATACAACAATTTAACACTAAAATCAGAGATTGGCAAAAACGTTCTCATAACACCGCTTTTGAAAATTTTTTTGTTGAAGTGATCAATGAGTCAGGCTTCAAAACTCACCTACTTCTTTCTGGTAGGAGATATGAGATTTTGGATAAATTGATTGCTTTATTTGAGGAGGTCAAAGTTTTACAAATCAGAAATCCGCAATTTTCTTTAAACGATTTTATTTTATACTTAGAACTTTTGAAAAAACACGATGTTTCTTTAAAAACCAAGGTTCATACTATTTTGACTGACTCAGTAAACTTGATGACAGCTCACAGGTCAAAAGGTCTTGAATATGACTATGTATTTATTATTAATGCTTTCGATGGACATTGGGGTAATTCTAAAAAACGCAATAAAGGATTTAAAATCCCTTGGGATATATTGGGAATAAAACTCAATCTAGAAACCGAAGAAGGAGAAGATGAAAGACGACTGTTTTATGTGGCTTTGACAAGAGCTAGAAAAGATATTTTTATCACTTATTCTGCTAGTTCGATGGATGGTAAAGAACAGATCCCTTCTCAGTATGTAACTGAAATAAATCCGGATTTAATTCAGGAATTAAATGTTAAAGATTTTGAAAATGAATTTATTAAAAATAAAGAACAGATTTTTGATATCGCTCCAAAACAAGTACTAGATGCAAAGAATAAAGTTTTTTTTAGTAATCTTTTTATTAAAAGGGGATTGTCTGCTACAGGCCTTGATAATTATTTGTCTTGTCCATGGAAATTCTTTTATCGCAACTTACTGTCTTTTCCAGATGCTAAAAATAAAAATCAGATATATGGGACTTTGATGCATTTGGTGATGAATAGATTGATAAGCGTGAAGGGTAAAGGGGAAAGGGGAAAGGAAGAGATGATGGGGTTGTTTAGGGATTTGGTGATGAAAAGTCCTTTGCCTGAAAATGAAAAGAAAGAGTTGTTGAAAAAAGGTCAAAACTCAATACCAAAAATAATTGATGAATTGATACCAATCTGGCAAGACAAAAGTTTGATCGGTGAAATGAGTATTAAAGGGGTGAAACTGGATGATGGAACAATTTTAAATGGGCGTTTAGATATGATTGAAACCATAAATGGAGGAAGTGATGTGATTGTTCATGATTTCAAAACTGGGAAGTCAAAATCCAGAAATAATATTGCTGGTTTAACAGCATCTTCAGATGGTAATTATTTAAGACAGCTAACTTTTTATAAAATATTAGTTGATCATTATCATGAAGGAAAAATGAAAATGATGTCTGGGGTGATTGATTTTATTGAACCTGATGAAAAAGGTAAATTTAAAAGTGAGAATTTTGAGATCACAGATCAAGAAGTTGAAGCTCTAAAAAACCAAATAAAATTTGTAGCTAGTGAAATCAGGCAGTTAGCTTTTTGGGATAGGTATTGTGATGATCAAGATTGTGAATACTGTGATCTAAGACGTTTAACTTTGAATGAATAGGATTATAATAAGCAAATGAAAAAAATAGTTATTAGTATTTTATTAATCTTATTGGTATTCCCTCAAGTGGTTTCTGCTCATATGGTGGGGCAGCCGCCTTTTTTTAAGATTAATGGGGAATATTCTGATTTGTACCCAGTCCCTACTTCCTCTGTAACAAATTTTAATTTACCGCAGGATTTGGCTAAACAAAATCATCTCGTAGGTGAGCAATTAAATATGGATATGGATGTAAATCAATTACCAATTTTGCCAGAAGTGATTGATAATACTAAGTTTGAATGGGATTTTGGTGATGGAGTAAAAGGGGAGGGCTTAAAAAATTCTCATACATACAATAAATATGGTTCTTACATCTTAACTATCATGGCAAAATACAGAACCGATGAACCACAATTAATTCAGTCAACCTTAATCAATGTTTTGCCTGATAAAAATTACCAGATGCCTCAATCAAAAATATTAGTCAATGGACAAGCGAGCAAAGATCCTTTGACGGATATTGTAAAAACTGATTTTAGAAAAGCTGTTCAATTTGACTCATCGGAGTCATCTGCAATGGGTGGAGTAGTGGAATATATGTGGGATTTTGGTGATGGTAATACAAGTACTGAAGCAAATCCAAGTCATATTTATGAATCTGATGGATTTCAAGTTTTTCCAGTTTTACGAGTCAAAGATAAAAACGGCTTTATTCATGATTCATTTTTACAACTTGAAAATTCTGACGAATCATCAAAAGGTGCTAGTTCATTAATAGAGATAGGGACAGATTATTGGCCTTTTATTAGTATTGGAGTAATTGTGATTATAGGAATAATTGGAATTTTAATTATTAAAAAGCAAATCAAAAAATGAATTCTGATTTAATTTCATCATCTTTTGGTGTGGAAGCTTTACTTATCTCCTCGGTTTCACAGATTAGTTATTTAACGGGTTTTTCAAATTTTTCTTCAGAGGAAAGAGAAGCTTTTTTACTAATAACAAAGGATAAAAAATATATTTTGACAGATGCAAGGTATTCAGAAGCTGTATGTAATATTGATGGATACGAACTGTTAGAAATTTCTAGTGATCATACAATGGCGGATCATCTTGAAAATTTGTCTAAAAAACATCAAATAAAGAATTTGGGTATAGAAGGTGACAATTTAACTGTTTCAGAGATGAAACGATTTGAAATTTTTTTCGAGTGTTTGAAGGAAGTGAAGTTGAATCAGATCAGAGGAGTTAAAAAGAAGTCGGAGATTGCAAAGATAAAAGCAGCTTGTGCCCTTGGAGATAAAGCATTTAAATTTGTTTTAAAAAAAATCAAATTAGGTATTAGAGAGATAGAATTAGCAGATGAACTAGAAATGTTTGTTCGTAAACAAGGAGGTCGAATGTCATTTAATTCGATTGTGGCATTTGGATCTCATTCTGCGATACCGCATCATGGATCTGATCAAACTAAATTAAATAATAAAAGCCAATTTATTTTGTTGGATTTTGGGATTAAAAGTGAAAATTATTGTTCGGATATGACAAGAACAGTTTTTTTTGGCAAGGCAAATCTAAAACAAAAAAAGATGTATCAAGTGGTTTTAGATGCGCAAAAGAGAGCAGCCGAATTTTTAGATGATCGAATTAAGAAAGGTTTGAAGGTAGTTGGTAAAGAAGTTGATCAAGTAGCCAGAGATTATATTATTTCTGAAGGATTTCCCTCAATACCACATTCTCTTGGTCATGGAATTGGTCTAGAAGTACATGAATTTCCAAGACTTTCACCAAAATCAGAAGACGAACTTATTGAAGGAATGGTTTTTTCAATTGAACCGGGGATTTATATTTCTGGATTTGGTGGAGTTAGGATTGAAGATTTATACGTTATTGAAAAAGCTGGATTGAGACAGTTAACTAATTCTCATAAAAAAATGATTGAAATATAAATTGCTCTATTGACTCATCTTTTGATACTTCGGTACGCTTAGCTTATATGGATGAGAAGTTGCTTGAAAGGGTTTTAGGTTCACCGGCGGCGGTACTTGAAGCAACTATTAATGCTTCCAATAAAGTTGTAGTAGTGATAGGTAACCAGACTCATGTCAAAAAAGCTAAAGCTTATTGGAAATCACTTGGTCCGGGGCTTACAACAGGGGCTGCGGATGATGACCCTTCAGGGATTGCAACTTATTCACAGGCTGGGGCACAATATGGATTTCAATTGTTATGGTTAGCTCCATTAACTTTTCCGCTGATGGCTATTATCCAAGAGATGTGTGCTCGTATCGGATTGGTTACAGGACGAGGGTTAGCTGCTAATATTCGATTTTATTATCCAAAATGGGTGTTATATATTTGCACAATTCTGCTTTTTGGCGCAAATACTTTAAATATTGGAGCGGATTTGGGGGCTATGGCTAAGGCTGCTCAACTACTAAATTCAAATTTGAATTTTGAATTTTTAGTTTTGGCATTTGCCTTTATTTCTTTAGGTTTACAAATATTTATTAGTTATGAATCTTATGCTAAATATCTAAAATGGTTAGCTCTAGTTTTAGTTGCTTATATTTTTTCGGCAGTAAGTGTCAATCTTGACTATCAAGCACTCATCAAAAGTACAGTAATCCCTTCGATTACTTTTTCTAAAGAGCAGATTTTTTTAATTTGCGGTATTTTAGGAACGACAATATCGCCTTATCTTTTTTTCTGGCAAACCTCTCAGGAAGTAGAAGAGCAGATTTTGGTTGGGAAAACGACAATCAAACTACGTCAGGAAGACACTAGTAAAAAAGAAGTCAAAAATATGCGAACTGATGTTTGGTCGGGTATGTTTCTGTCAAATTTAGTGATGTTTTTTATAATTGCTGCTTGTAGTGTGACATTGTTTGGGACAAAAGGAGTCACAATTGAAACGGCAGCTCAAGCAGCTGAAGCACTTCGTCCGATTGCGGGGGAAAATGCGTATTTGCTTTTTGCAATGGGGATAATCGGGACTGGGATGTTGGCTGTGCCTGTATTGGCGGGATCTGCTTCGTATGCTTTGTCAGAAAGTTTTGGTTGGAAATTTGGTTTGTATCGAAAATTGAAAGAAGCAAATTCATTTTATGGTGTGATTATTTTATCAACACTGATTGGCTTGGGGATAAATTTTTTAAATTTGGATTCAATTAAAGTATTGATATATTCGGCAGTTGCTAATGGTTTGATTGCGCCAGTAATATTAATCTTGATAGTTCTTTTGAGTAGCAATAAAAAAGTAATGGGTGAATGGGTTAATCATCCGGTAATAACGATTTTTGGTTGGATTATAACAATACTGATGGTCGTTGCAGGTAGTGCTGCAATCTGGGGAATGTTAAATTAGATTATAGCGGTTTTAAATAAGCAGTATTATTTGAGATGTCTAAAGATTTAGAGCCACATCCAAGAAGAGTTGTTAGTAGATTAATTGTTACTTCTTTGCGGCCAAGAGTAAATATCTGGTCGCCTATTTCTTTAACAGAGGCAATTGATGATTTGGTTGCTTTAGATAGTAGTAATTTGCGAATTCTTAGTCCTGATCAGACAGATTATTTAATGCCAAATACAAGGGATTATTTAATAGACAATCTTTATTCAGATCAGATACCAGATGGCTTTTCAAATGGTAGATTTACTGGACTTGAAGAGGCTAGCTTTGTTTTATATAAAGGAGTGTTACTTACTCCTCAAAATAATCAACCGGCAGAAACTAGATTTGTGATAATGCAGACGTCTATTGCTTCAGATGAAATCAAGGTTGCAGTTAGAGAATCTAAACAGCGTCGGATCAATGCACTAAGACGTGGAGGCTCATCAAAATATTTTGCTGATGCTGATGGTTATAGTGGTAATACTCGATTGTCATAAATCCAGTCAGCCATCTGCTTGGAGATAAAATCTACTCCGGTAACTGAGGGGTGAATAAAATCGTTGCTATTTATATAATCCATAGTTCCTTCGCCGTTATTTAAAGATTTAGTGTACAGATCTAAAAGAGGAATGTTGTGCTCTTGAGCAAATTTAATATGGTTTTTGATATAAGCGGCTCTTTCGTCTGCCCATTGACGCCTGACTTC
>CAYOMO010000030.1:0-13792 GCA_964405065.1 uncultured Gammaproteobacteria bacterium | reverse complement strand
TTATTTTGCAGATCATACTGGATTTTTTCAAAAAGTCCTGAATTAGACTCTGTAGTTTTTTCTTCAGGTCGAGATACTTTGACGGTGGTATTAGTTTTGGTGGCTGTTTTTCGAGCTGGTTTCGTATTTCGTTTTGCCATATATTTTGTTAAGTGAAATAACCTTATGGGGTTATCCAATTGCTATGAAAACATTTTTAACGTATTCCAGAAGATAAGTCAACTATTACAAACTAGATCAATTTTAGAATTATTCTTTATATATATATCAGAGTCGAATTTCAACAAAAAATTGCGGGACCGACGGGACTCAAACCCGCGACCTCTTCCGTGACAGGGAAGCGCTCTAATCAACTGAGCTACGGCCCCAAAAAGCATGGATGATTCTACCAACCTCTATATATTCATTTAGTAATACTACCGAATCATCCAGTCGGAGTAATAACTACTATATAGGTCTTGAATCTCATTAAGATGTGGCTCCGCAGTTATTTGGGACCAATCTTAAGTCACTAGGAAGGTATTGTAACAATTATTTACGCATAATTCAACGAAAGAGTGATATAGTGTCATTATGAACATGTCAAATACTGATGTGGCTGATCTTTTGCGCAATGTAGCAACTGCTTTGACGCTTAAAAAAGCTAATTCTTTTCAGGTTAGAGCTTATGAGAATGCAGCGGATTCGATTGAGCATTCTACAGCGGATCTGAGAGATTTGTGGGATGAAGAAAAATTGGATGATCTGCCTGGTATTGGCAAAGGACTGCAAGAACATCTAGACGAACTATTCAAAACAGGCAAAGTCAAACATTTTGACTCTTTGATGGGAGATTTTCCTAAAGTTATATATCAACTAATTAAAGTTCCTGGAATAGGACCCAAAACTGCTCAGGAATTAGCTGAATTGGGAGTAAAAGATTTAAATGATTTAGAGGAAAAGTTAGAAAAAGGCACCTTGGTTGAAAAAGGTTTCTCAGAAAAAATTGCCGCTAAAATAAAGCTGGGAGTGGTGGAATATAAAGGATTAGGTAATCGAATTTTACTTCCAGTAGCTGGAGAACAGGCAGAAAAAATTGTTGAGTACATTAAAAAAGATCCGAATGTTGTAAAAGCTGATTTCTTAGGTAGTTTAAGGAGAAGAGTAGTCACGGTGGGAGATCTAGATTTTGCCGCTGCAACTAAAAATCCGGAAAAAACCTTAGAACACTTTACTTCGATGCCAGGGGTGAAACATGTTGTTTCAGAGGGCGGTTATAAAGCGATGGTAGTTTTGGCAAATGGGATGCATGTGGATCTTTTAGTAGGGGATCCTGATACATATGGCGCTCTGCTGCAACATTTTACTGGAGGTAAAAACCATAATATTCATCTGAGGACCTTATCTGAAAAAAAAGGCTACTCACTGTCTGAAAGAGGAGTTAAAGATCTAAAAACAGGTAAAGTGAAGCCAATTAAAGAGGAGAAAGAGTTGTATGCCATGCTGGGAATGCAAACTCCTGATCCAGAACTGCGGGAGGATACCGGTGAGATTGAGGCGGCTATTAAGCATCAATTACCTAAACTTGTCATGTTAGAAGATATCAAAGGCGACATGCATTTGCATTCAAGTTTTCCGATGGAACCTTCACATGGTCCTGGGGCCAATGAATTAGATGAAATAGTTAAAAAAGCTATTTCTTTAAAATATGAATTTGTTGGCTTATCAGATCATTCACCGGGTTTTACCAAAAATTCTAAAGAAAAAATCATTCAGCTAATAGAAACGAGGACAAAATATATCCAAAAACTAAAATCGAATACAAAAAGTATTCGAGTACTGAATGGACTCGAGATCGATATTCTGACAGATGGATCTTTAAGTATGCCAGATGAAGCACTCAAAACTTTAGATTACTGTATCGCTGGGATACATTCGTCTCATAAAATGCCCAAAGACCAGATGACAGAGCGGATATTAAAGGCATTGGCCAGCCCGTATGTGGATATTATTTCTCACCCAACTGGGAGACTTTTAAATCAAAGACAGTCATATGATGCAGATTGGGATAAAATCTTTAAGTACTGTGCTGAACATAAAAAGCTGCTTGAAGTGAATGCTTTTCCCAATCGGTTGGATTTACGCGATGATCTGATTCGACAGGCCAAGGAACAAGGTTGTAAATTTATCATTGATACCGACGCTCATGAGATCTCTCAGATGGATAATATGGAATATGGTGTGTCATTAGCCCGTCGAGGCTGGCTTGAAAAAGAAGATGTCGTAAATACTTGGAGTTGGGAGAAAGTGAAAGAGTGGTTTGATATGTAAAATAATGTCAAATGTCTAATGCCAAATGTCTTATGTCCAGTGATTTGTTTTGGGCATTTGTCATTTGACATTGGTAGTATTTGACATTTAATAGTATAATTCTCTCATATGAGTCCTCTTTTGATTGGTGGTATTGTTTTAGGTGTAGTTCTTCTTTGGCTTCTTTTTACTTACAACGGTTTGGTCACTTTACGCAACAGAGTTCGCGAAGCCTGGTCGCAGATTGATATTCAGCTCAAACGTCGGTCTTCTTTAATTCCAAATTTAGTTGAAACTGTCAAAGGCTATGCTAAACACGAAAAAGAGGTATTTGAAAATGTCACCAAAGCCCGCAGTGCTTTGATGGGAGCATCTGATCCAGCTCATAAAGCTGCTGCCAATGATATGCTGACAGGGGCTTTAAAATCTTTATTTGCTGTAGCTGAAGCTTATCCCAATCTGCGAGCATCCGAAAATTTTAAACAGCTGCAAGATGAGCTCTCTGATACTGAGACAAAAGTGGCAGCCTCTAGACAGTTTTATAACACCAATGTACTAGACTACAACAACTCTTTGCAAACTATCCCAACTATGTGGATTGCAGGTATCTTTGGATTTAAAGCAGAAGAGTTTTTCAAAGCCACCGAAGAAGAACGAAAAGACGTTAAAGTGAATTTCTCCTAATGAGAAAAGTTGAAAAAACTGTGACTCCTGATTTCCCTGAAAGATATCTTCGCCATGGATTTGTTGTAGGTATGATAGCTTGGGGAATATCTGCTCAATCACCTGATGCAGCAATTTTTGCTTCAATAATTGGTTTTTCTCTGATGGCGCCGGGTGTTGTAGAGATGGGTTTAGATTTGAAAACTTATTTTAATGATGTGAGAGGTAGACACAGAATTACTCCTTCTAGAATCACTTACTAATAAACATGGCACTTATTTTCCCTTCACAAAATATTTACGCCAATCAATCATCCATAGAAGGGTTGGGGGTTTTTGCCAGACATGAAATTAAAAAAGATGAAGTGATCGAAGAAGCTCCATTAATTTTGATTCCGGAGGATCAGCTGTCAGATCTGACAAAAACTCGACTGCTGGAATATTATTTTGCCTGGGGGCATAAATTTTCAGAAGCGGCGATTGGACTCGGATTTGCTTCTTTGTACAACCATTCTTTTGAACCAAATGCCAAATATGTCAAAGATGTTGAAAAATCAGTTTTACGCTTTGTGGCGATCAAAGATATTTCCCAAGATGAGGAGATTGTAGTGAATTACAATGGGCATCCGGATGATAAATCAAAGCTTTGGTTTCAAGCCAGATTAGAGAGGTAATAATGTATTTCTCCACGAGCGCCGTACCGTCCGGTACAGGGCTAGGTCGAAAAAGATTATTCGTATCCCCCCGGGAGGCGGGGATCCATCATCATTTCTTGTTCGAGCGAAGTCGAGAACTTCAATAATTGTTGGCATTTTAGCCATAAAAATGGTAGAATAGCTTCTCTATGGCAACTGTGAATACTGCTTGGGATCATGTTTCTTCTAATATCTTCAAGACTTGGCTGATCATGTTTTTGTTTTCCGTATTTGTAGTGGGTGTGATTTATGTTTTTGCCAGAGCTTGGGGTTACAACTCAACAGGTGCTTTAGGATTAACAGGAATTGCGTTGATTTTTACCGGTATTTTAAATATTGGTTCATTTTACTTTTCAGATAAAATTGTTTTAAGTATCTCAGGAGCTAAGCCAGTATCGGTTCAAAGTAACAGGCAACTTTATCATATGGTGGAAAATCTAGGGATTGCAGCTGGTTTACCTACTCCAAAGATCTATATTATTGAAGACTCAGCCCCAAATGCTTTTGCAACAGGTCGTGATCCCAAACATGCAGCGATTGCCTTTACCACTGGAATTTTGGACAAATTAAATAGACAAGAACTTGAAGCTGTGACTGCACATGAACTTTCTCATGTTGGCAATCGGGATACTTTAGTCATGACAGTTGTGTCAGTACTTGTGGGAACAGTGGCCTTGATTGCTGACTGGTATATGCATTCACTGTGGTTTGGTGGGAATGACAGAGACAGTGATAATAAAGGTAATGCCATTTTTATGATTTTAGGAATTGTAGCCGCGATTTTGGCGCCATTAATAGCGACGCTCATTCAGATGGCAGTGTCCAGAAGACGAGAATTTCTAGCCGATGCTTCAGGTGCTATTTTAACTCGCAATCCGGATGCATTAGCAAGTGCTTTACTCAAGATTTCTGGTGATAAAGAACCATTGGAGGTGGCAAATAGAGGAACTGCACATTTATATATTACCAATCCGCTTAAAGGCCAGGATGCATTGAACTCCTTCGCAAAACTTTTCTCAACCCATCCGCCTGTCCAGGAGCGAGTCAAAGCCTTGAGGGAGATGGAAGGATTATAAAAAATTCTGAATATCCATTTTCATATGTCAAACTTGTATTAAACAGAAGCAGATTGAATTCTATAAAAATATTTTGTACTATCGCTTTATGTTAGAAGTAATAAGTCGGAGAATTGAAAATCTAAAAAAGAAAGTTAGAGTTCTATGGTATCAAGAAGTTTATCGAGCTAGAGTTGATGCCTGTGTGATGCCCTTTATAAACGGTGATGTTTCTTTGCCGCAAGCATATCGTTTGTCTGATCTAATGGCAGAAAGATACGGGTTTAGTCAATCTGGTTTCCGAGGTGAAGTTAATAGAAGAATGATTGAAATCGCTCAAAATTATAGTCCAACAGTGGGTAATAAACTTCATTCTTAACATATCCATCTTAAACCAGTATAATCCAAGAATATTTATGAACCTTTCGACTGAACAAGTTAAAAAAGTAGCCAAATTGGCAAATCTTCCAGTGACAGAGCAGGAAGAAGAGTTGTATGCTGAACAGCTTTCAGCAATTTTGGATTATATTGATTTGCTAAATTCTGTTGTTACATCTTCTGTTGAACCGACTTTTAATGTTATTCCGGAAAAAAATATTATGCGTTCTGATGTCGCTGGTGATAGTTTGTCTCAGGAAGATGCCATAAAAAATGCGCCAAATAAAAAAGATGGATACTTTGTCACGAAAGGAGTGTTTGCAGAGGAGTAGCTGTCATTCTGAGCGAAGCGAAGAATCTGTCGCGTATGCGACATTAATGGTTCTTTGAATCTCAAACAAGTTGAGAGATGTTTCATTTCACTCAACATGACAACTCTAACTAGTTTAAGCTATGGACTTAACATCATTAACATTAAAACAAACATTGGAACTTTTAGAAAAAAAAGAGATTACGACTCAAGAACTTTTTGCTGCTTATTTAAAACGGATTAAACAATACAACCCAGAACTAAATGCCTATGTTGATATTCAGGAAAATAGTCTGGGTATTCCGGTGGCAATTAAAGATCTGATTTCGACAAAAGATATTCGAACAGCCTCTGGTTCAAAGATTATTGAAGGATATAAACCTCCCTTTGATGCGACAGTGATTGAAAGACTGAAAGAAAAAGGAGTGTCTGTTATTGGTAAGACTAATCAGGATGAATTTGCGATGGGTTCTTCAGGTGAAAACTCAGCCTTTGGAGCAACTAAAAATCCTTGGGATATGAGTAAAGTTCCTGGTGGTTCTTCTTCTGGGTCGGCTGTGGCTGTTGCCGCAGATTTAGCTGTATTTTCACTGGGAACTGATACTGGCGGATCAATCAGGCAGCCAGCTTCATTGTCAGGAGTTGTTGGATTTAAACCTTCCTATGGTCGGGTGTCTCGTTATGGAGCTATTGCCATGGCATCATCCCTGGATCAGATTGGTCCATTTACTAAAACTGTTGAAGATGCTCGGATTGTGATGAGTTGGATTTCTGGACCAGATGGTAAAGATAGTAACTGCATAAATCCGAAATCCGAAATCCGAAATTCCAAACAAATTGAAAATCTAAAAAATATAAAAGTTGGAGTTCCGAAGGAATATTTTGGGGAGGGATTGGATAGTGGAGTTGAGAAAGTAGTAAAGGAGGCAATTCAGAAATTGGAGGATCTGGGTGCTGAAATAGTTGAAGTTGAATTGCCGCATACTAAATATGCTGTAGCTGTTTATTACATTATTATGGCTTCGGAAGTGTCTTCCAATTTAGCCAGGTTTGATGGTATCAGATTTGGCGGAACCAGAGATTTATTTGGACCTGAACCAAAAAGACGAATCATGTTGGGAACATTTGCGCTTTCTACCGGATACTTTGATGATTATTTTATTCAGGCTGCAAAAGTGCGAACTTTGATTAAACAGGATTTTGATCAAGCTTTTGAAAAATGTGATGTGATAGTGGGGCCAGTTTCTCCGACAGTAGCTTGGAAACTCGGTGAAAAAATGAATGATCCTTTGAAGATGTATTTGTCAGATACTTATACGATCCCGGCTTCATTGGCTGGTTTGCCAGGTCTTTCAATTCCCGCTGGTTTTTCTGAAGGGTTACCAGTAGGCCTGCAGATTTTAGGTAAATATATGGATGAAGATACCGTTTTATCCGTTGGTGAGCTGTATGAAAAAGAGACCAATTGGCGAAATGAGAAACCCAAGCTATGAACCAAAAGTATGAGACCGTGATTGGACTTGAAGTCCATGTTGAGCTTAATACCAAATCCAAAATGTTTTGTGCTTGTAGTGCGGACTACTTTGGGAAAGCTCCAAATTCTCAGACTTGTCCAGTCTGTTTAGGACTACCTGGTGCCTTACCAGTAATTAATGAAGAGGCTATCAAAGATTGTATAAAAATTGGCTTAGCTCTCAACTGTAGTGTCAATGATAGATCACTGTTTGAAAGGAAAAATTATTTTTATCCAGATTTAGCCAAAGGGTATCAGATCTCACAGCTTCGGTGGCCATTAAATGTTGATGGTTGGATTGATGTTGAAAATGATAAAGGAGAGGTTACTAAAATCCGGATCAACCGAGTTCACCAGGAAGAAGATACCGGTAAATTAACTCATGCTGGTGGGGAAACATTGATTGATTACAACCGCTGCAGTGTGCCTTTGGTTGAGATTGTAACTGAACCAGATTTTAGAGAACCTTCTCAGATCAAAGATTACGCCCAAAAGCTCCAGCGAATTTTTCGTTACTTAGGTGTTTCCAATGCTGATATGGAGAAAGGTGATATGCGACTGGAAGCAAATATTTCGATCCGTCCAGTTGGTCAAAAAGAGTTGTCACCTTACCGGGTAGAACTAAAAAATATTAACTCCTTTAGATATATGGTAGCTGCAGTAGAGTATGAGATCAAAAGACAGACTGAAATGTATGAAGCCGGTAGACAAGATGAACTGAGACAGGAAACTAGAGGTTGGAATGAAGTCAAAAAGGAAACTTATATTCAGCGGGTTAAAGAAGAAGCTAATGATTATAGATATTTTCCAGAACCAGACTTGCCAGAATTTACCACAAGTAGTGAATTAGTGAATCAGTTAACTAGTGAATTAGGAGAGTTGCCGATGCAGAAACTGGATCGTTATGTCAAAGAGCTTGGTGTGAGTGTAAATAATGCTGGAGTGCTAACAGATAGCAAAAAACTAGCTGAATATTTTGAGGAAATTCTAAAAGCTTCTGAAGGTAAGGTTGAAGCGCAGCAAATTGCCAATGAAATTGTAAATAAAAAAATTGAAGCAAGTTCAAAATCAGCTGAGGAAATCATTGGAGCTATTCTAGAAAAAAAGAGCGGTATTATTGATGATGAATCTGAGCTAGAAAAATTGGCTCAGGAAGTGATTGGAGAAAATGAAGCCTCAGTCGCTGATTACAAAAAGGGAAAACTAAATGCGATCCAAGCTTTGGTGGGCGGAATGATGAAAAAAACCCGCGGTAAAGCTGATCCAGCAAAAACCAAAGCTATACTAGAAAAATTGTTAGCTTAATTAAGCAAGTGCTTCTCAGTGAGTACATTTTTTCCACTTATTAACTTTTGGTCATTCTGGTAAACTCTAGAAACGGCTAGGAGATACAACAGGAAACTGTTTTGCAGAAAATATCTGCTAGTTGTATCTTATGGCCAAATCCTTCAATTACATTCAGGATGACTCAGAAAAAGGAAAATTTATATGAGTCAATTCGTTCATCTTCACGTTCATACAGAATATTCTTTACTTGATGGTATTTCTAAAATTAAGAAGTTAGTTAAACGAGCCAAAGAGTTGGGAATGGAATCTTTGGCTATCACTGATCACGGCTCCATGTATGGAGCGATTGAGTTTTACAAAGCCTGTAAAGAAGAAGGCATCAAGCCAATTATTGGTTGTGAGATGTATGTTGCACCACGCGATCATACTTCCAAGGAAGGTAAAGTCGATGCTGATCCATACCATTTAACTGTTTTAGCCAAAGATTATCAGGGTTATAAGAATTTGATGAAATTGGTCTCAATTGCTTGGCTGGATGGATATTATTACAGGCCTCGTATTGATCGTGAATTGATAAAAAAATATCATGAAGGCTTGATTGCTCTATCAGCTTGTCCGGCGGGTGAGTTTATTCGTGGTTTGGAGGATCAGCCCAATTTTGATAAAGCGGAACAAGTAGCCAAGGACTATTTGGAGCTATTTGGCGAAGGTAATTATTATTTTGAGGTGCAGCGTCACAACTGGGCAAAACATGCAGAAAAAGCTCCTGATGCCAAAATTAAGCAACGTTTGCTGCATATGCAACAAGTGGAAGATCTGACATTTAAAGCAGTTAAAGAGTTGTCACCGAAGCTGGGAATACCAATTGTGGCAACTAAAGATTTGCATTATGTCAATCAAAAAGATGCGGAAGCTCATGATGCAGTACTTTGTGTTCAAACAGGTAAACAAGTAACTGACATTGATCGTTTGCGGATGGGTGATACACCGGAGTTTTATTTGGCTTCACCGGAAGAAATGGCTCAAGCATACAAAGATTTACCTGAAGCTTTAGAGAATACTGTTAAATTGGCAGAAAAAGTTAACATTGATATTGAGTTGGGTAAAGCTTATTTCCCAGTTTTTGAAATTCCAGACGGTAAAGAGGCCAATGATTATTTAAAAGAACTAACATTTGAAAGAGCAGCCAAAAGAATGGAGCTCGATGAGGAAAGGACTGAGAGGCTTAATTATGAACTTGATGTGATCCGAAAGAAAAATTATCCAACATATTTTTTAATTGTGGCAGATTTTATGAACTGGGCCAATAGTCAGGGTATTCTAACCAATACCCGAGGATCAGCCGCTGGTTCTTTGGTACTTTATGCTTTAGGAGTAACAGATGTTGACCCGATTTTTTATAAGCTACCATTTGAACGTTTTTTAAATCCTTTTAGACCTTCTTTACCCGATATTGATGCTGATTTGGCTGATGATAGGAGAGATGATGTGATTCGCTACTGTATGCAAAAGTATGGTGAAGAGAAAGTTGCGCAAATTGTAACTTTTGGAACAATGTTGGGACGCGCGGCGATTCGGGATATTGGTCGAGTTTTGGGGATACCTATCGGTGAAACTGATCGGATTGCTAAATTGGTACCACCGCCAAAGCAAGGTTTTCATACTTCATTAGAACAACATGTCAAAGATGTTCCAGAGCTGGCAACCGTGTATTATTCCGATCCTAAATATAAAAAGATGATTGATTTAGCGGTTCAGATTGAAGGGACTGTTCGGCATGCTTCGGTGCATGCAGCTGGTATTGTGATCGCACCTACGGAGATGACTGATTTTGCGCCTTTGCAGCGGGAAGCCAAAGGGGACAAACGGGTGATCCAATATGATTTTCATGCAGCAGAAGAGATCGGCTTGGTCAAAATGGATTTTCTGGGTATTCGCAATTTATCTATTTTAGGTCGGTCAATTGAATATGTGAAAATCAATCGTGATATTGAAGTGGATATTAAAAAGATTCCCCTGGATGATCCAAAAGCGTTTGAGCTACTTGGTAGAGGGGAAACAATGGGATTGTTTCAGCTTGAGGGTGCGGGAATGACCAAATATTTAACAGAGCTAAAACCTACCACTATTTTTGATATATCGGCTATGGTGGCTTTATATCGGCCAGGCCCTTTGAGTATTATCCCTGAATATATTGCCAGAAAAAGAAATCCAGCCAAAATAGAATATTTTGATCCCCGGATGAAAGATTATCTGGAGCGATCTTTAGGTCTTTTGGTCTATCAGGATGATGTACTTTTAACTTCAATCAATATCGCCGGCTACAACTGGGAAGAGGCTGATAAATTTAGAAAAGCTATGGGAAAAAAGATTCCGGAAGAGATGGCTAAACAAAAAGATAAATTTTTGAAAGGAGCTGTAGAAAATGGTTTGACTCCGGAAAGAGCCCAGGATTTGTTTAAACTAATTGAGCCTTTTGCGGCTTATGGATTTAATAAAGCACATGCAGCCTCTTATGGGTTAGTGGCTTATCAGACGGCCTTTATGAAAGCCAATTATCCGGTTGAATTTATGGCGGCTTTAATGACAGCTGAATATGGAGATACTGAAAAGATCGCCCGGGCGATTGATGAATGCAAGCGAATGGGTATTGCGGTGTTACCACCTGATGTTAATTATTCAGAAATTGGTTTTACCATTGAAAATGTAGCTGATCTGCCAAAAGAGCAGCTAGATCGGGCAATTTCCAAAGCTGGTGATGGCAAAGATGCTAAACAAGCCATTCGGTTTGGCTTGTCGGCCATCAAAAATGTTGGTATCGGGGCGATTGAGTCGATTATGAAAGCCCGGGAAAAACGGCCATTTAAAAACTTAGCTGATTTAACCGGCAGAATTGATACCCGGCTTGTAAATCGAAGAACGCTGGAAAGTTTGGTTAAAGCTGGTGCTTTGGATACCTTTGGAGCCCGGGCACCGCAGTTGTTAGTGATGGATAAAGTACTTGATGATGCTCACAAAGCTGCCAAGCTTACTGCTAATGGCCAGGGATCTTTATTTGATGGTTTTGCTGAGGACAATGTCGATGTAGCCATTGAGCTGGATTTACCAACTTCGGAAGAGATGCCATTTGACCAGCTGCTGCAATTTGAAAGGGAGCTGTTGGGTTTTTATCTGCATGAACCGCCATATATGGCGCATATTAGAGTGATAAAAGACTATACCTCGCTTCAGCTGAGTCAGTTGAAAGAGGAGGTAGTCGATATATCTTTTGAAAAAACTCATATCATTGGTGGGGTAATTCAGGAAGTCAAACGGATCTTTACCAAAAAACACAATCAGGAGATGGCATTTGTCAGACTGTTTGATGGGACCGGGAATATTGATTGTGTGGTATTTCCCAAGCTATTTGTGGAGGTAAAAGATCAGCTGATTGTGGAACAAGTCGTGATATTATCCGGCAAAGTAGATAAGCGGGAAGATGAGTATTCCTTTTTAGTAAATACCGTCGAAGATTTTGATCCGGAACACGCTAGAAGGCTGGATTTGACCGAGGTTCAGGTAGAGATTCCACGAAATATTGATAGTAAAGTTTTACAGCAGGTGAATGTTTCTTTAAAAAGATATCCAGGTAGTGCGCCGATTTCAATTTTGATTCCAGATCAAGCAGGGACTACATTTAAGAAAATGAATTTAGCTTTTACAGTTGAGCCCGGGTTTGAACTAGTGCAAACGATAGAATCTCTTTTAGGACCTGGATCAATCAAGATAAGTTAGGTATTTCTCCACGCGCGTTAATTCAAATATGATCCTGCTTGGTCGAAAAAGATTATACATAGCTTTTGATACTTCTGATACTTTTGATACTTTTCCTACTTCGCCTCGTTGGGCTTGCTTTTAGGCTCAAATATGAGGTACAATACCTAAGTTATGTTATCAGCGAACTTTCAGGACAAAACTATTCATGTTGGTGATACTGTTAGAGTCAAATACAACATCGTTGAAGGTGGTAAATCACGTGTTCAAACCTACGAGGGTATTGTCATTTCTATGCGTGGTCGAGATGAAAATAAATCTTTTACTGTGCGAAGAATCGGTGATCGAGGTGTGGGGGTAGAAAGAATCTGGCCTTTGAATGCGAAATCAATTGTTGATGTAGAAGTGGTTAAACAGCCTAAAAAGATTCGCCGAGCTAAACTGTATTACCTCCGAGATCTGACTGGTAAAATGGCTACCCGTGTTTAATTCCTTGTTCAATACCTTTCCATTTTTTGTCATCCTGAATTAATTTCAGGATCTTCAAACTTTATTTAACCCTAACTCTTAATGATTATCAGATTTATTTATTTAGCCATTACCGTGGAAGATGCTGAAACAAGTTCAGCATGACAAGTTTGAGTTTTTTTTGTAGTTTGTTTGGATACTTGTTGCTTGTTTCTTGATTACTTATACTGGTTTTCTTATGCCTCTTGTGTATTCAGATCTTTCTGTTGAATTTACTCTCTGGCAGCAGGGATTTAAGTTGGTTTGTGGAGTGGATGAAGTGGGGAGAGGGTGTTTTGCTGGACCGGTGGTGGCTGGAGCTGTTTTAGTATCCGATGAATGTGAGATGCCAGAAGGGTTGGCGGATTCGAAGCTTTTAAAACCTAAAGTGCGGAAAGAGTTGGTAGATCAGATTAAAGAAACCGCTTTAGCATGGGCTATTGGGGAAGTGTCAGTAGAAGATATCAATCAGTTTGGGATCGGCAAAGCTACTCAAATGGCATTTGTAAAAGCAATCCAATCACTTACCCATCAACCTGATCAGATCCTGATCGATGCTTTTTTTATAGAAGGATTGAGTAAAGATTACCAACACCCAATTGTTCGCGGAGACAAAATGTGTTCATCGATTGCGGCAGCTTCCATAATAGCCAAAGTCTATAGAGATGAACTGATGGAAAAACTGGATGATCAGTATCCCGGGTATGGGTTTGGTATTCACAAAGGGTATGGCACCAAAGCTCATCAGAGTGCAATTAAACAAAAAGGATTGTCTCCGTTGCATCGAACATCATTTAATCTTAGTAAATTTTTATAATTTTTATTAATAGACATCTTCACCTTTATACAGTATTATCCAGCCATGTTTGGCTTCAATACTAGAACTGTGGGTTATAAAGCAGAAGAAAGAGCAGCTGAATTTTTAGCAGGTAAAGGGTATCAAATATTAACCAAGAATTTCACGATTCGGGGTGGGGAAGTGGATCTGGTAGCCAGAGATGGTAATATTTTAGTGTTTGTGGAAGTCAAAATGCGTAGTAATACAGCATTTGGCTCGGCACTTGAATCAATTACTCCTTGGAAAATCCAAGCATTGCAAAAAACAGCCTTATTTTATATCAGAAGATTCGAATGGGGAGATAAACCATACAGGTTTGACCTAGTGACTATGGATAAAAATCCAGATGGAACTTTTGAGTATGGACTGATGAAAAACATTATTAATGGATAATTCATCTAAATCTAGCTTTTGTGCCTGTTTTTTGGTAAAATACTTAAGATACACACGGCGCGTTCGTCTAGTGGTTAGGACGCTGGGTTTTCATCCCAGTAATCACGGGTTC
>CAYOMO010000029.1:0-13884 GCA_964405065.1 uncultured Gammaproteobacteria bacterium | reverse complement strand
TAATAAAACTGCCATCTTTGCTATCGTTTTACTTACCTTTGGTTTTATCGGAGGCGTCAGTCTGTGAGTACTACTACTCTCTCAAAGTAATAAAGCCCAGGAATTGGCATCGACATCGCAAAATGATTCCTTTTCAACACCATCTTCTCTTCCAGCTATTGTCAGCAATGTTACAGCCCAGTCTTGTACAACACCCCCTCAGGTCAGTACCGTTGAGGTCAATTATCCTAGTTGTGCAGGAGCCCAATGTTCTTTTGTCGAAGCAGACTGTACCTGGGATGCGGTTTCCGGGGCTGCTAACTACTCTGTAAAAATCACTGAAGTAGAGACTGGTACTGTAGTTAAAAATGTCACAGCTGGAGGTTCGGCTACCAGTTATACTTTTCCAGTCACTCAAGGGAAAACTTACCGCTGCGAGACTTCCGCAGTCAATGCTTGTGGCACCAGTGGCCCGGCTGGAGTAGGGGAAGCTATCTGTGAAGTTGATGGTACTCTTGATCCGGTGCCAAGTGCCACACCAACGCCTACACCCACACCTTCTCCATCGCCAGTCGCCTGTGGTATGTCTTGTACTACTAGCGCCAATTGTCAAACCGGCTATGTCTGTCTAAAAATGCCGACTGGTACGGGCTATTGTGCGAATCCAGCCTATCAGCAATCCTGTATTAACAATCCATCTATTGATTCCTGCTGCAAGGCTCCGCCCAAGCCAACTCCTCCTCCAGAGTTGCCAAAATCAGGTTTATTGGACAACACTGTTACTTTGAGCTTAGTTGGTCTGCTCCTAGTCGGCATGGCTGCCGGCATGATGATCATCAAATAACCCTTCAAATCTATCTGATCTAATACGAGCATAGCGAGTATCAAGCTCCGCTTATCCGATCTCATCCGATCCAAACTCTTGCGTATTCCATACATTGAATGTAAGGAAATATGCTATAGTAAATTTACAATTAAAAAGGAGGTGACTTTTAATGGCTGATGATAAAAAAGGAGTAAATCCGATCGCAGTGGGTCTGGCCGGTGCAGTAGTAGGTGCAGCAGCTGCAGCAGGTGCAATCATTTTAGCTGATGAAAAAAACCGCCAGAAACTGGGAAAAACTGTTGAAGAGCTGAAAAAACAGGGTTTCAAAGTAATGGAGGTTGTACAAAATGAAGCAGCAGAAATGAAAAAAATTGCTACTCAGGGAGTTAAGACCACCAAAAGTACCAAAAAATCTAAGTAAATTTGAGTTTCGGTGTTATGGATCGGTTGGTCCATAACACCTGGCTCAGGCTCCATCTGATATACTACTCCTGTTATGAGTAATATTCGTCTTAACCGTTTTTTAGCTAATGCTGGACTTGATGCCAGAAGAAAAATTGCTGATTTTTTACAAAAAGAAGTGGTGACTATTAATGATAAACGGGCGATTGAGCCCGGGATAAGATTGAATCCCAACCAGGACAAAGTGATGATCAATGGTAAAAAAATTGAACTAAAAAACAATTTTGTTTATTTTTTACTTAACAAACCAAAAGGAATAATTTCTTCAGTTCAAGATGAACACGGTCGTAAAACAGTAGTCGATCTGATCTCTACTCAGGAACGAATTTATCCGGTCGGGAGGCTAGATGCCGAAACATCGGGCGCTTTGATATTGACTAATGACGGTGAATTCACCAATCAGCTGACTCATCCTAAATTTCATATTGATAAAACATATTGGTGTTTAGTCCCAGGGAAAATAACGGAGAGACAGAAAAATCAGTTAGAAAAAGGGGTTTCTCTCAAAGACGGTGTTACCTCTCCGGCTCAGGTAGAGATACTGGAAGAAAAGCCAAATCGAACTATTTTTACGATCACTATCCATGAAGGAAGAAACCACCAGGTCCGGCGAATGCTGGCTAAAGTTGGACTAGAATTAATCGAATTAAAACGTATTTCGATTGGATCACTGGAGCTAGGGGAGCTCTCCTATGGGAAATATCGAGAACTGACTGCAAACGAAATCTTCAAATTAAAACAATCTCAATAACTATTTCATTTGAATATATCCCAAGATTGCCGCTTTAGAATGAGTTCATTTACATTAAAATTATGTTGTTGTGATAATATACGAGCCACTGGATGAATTAAATGAAAAAAATATTGGTAATTGATGATGATGAAGGTATTATCGATGCTTTAAAAACTATTCTGGAGATGGAAGGTTATCAGGTCGATATTGCTAAGGATGCTACCAGTTTATTAACCTCGACCCAGCCGGTTCCAGGATTGATAATATTAGATTTTTTTCTGGGAGGAATAAATGGGATGTCTGTTGCCAAAGATATCCGGGCAAATCAAAATACTCGTAATATTCCTATTGTGATGTTTTCCGCAGATCCCAACAATCGCAAAAAAATTGATCCTTTGATTGTAAATGACTTTTTGGATAAACCGTTTGAAATGACTGATCTGATTAATTTAGCGAATAAATATATTCCCAACTGACTTTCTGGTAAAATCTGTGCATGACAATCTTTAGCATCAATCAAATACATGAACTATTTAAACAGCTAAATTTCAAAAAACTGGTAATTGTTGGAGGATGCTTTGACTTACTACATTTAGGCCATATCGTATTTTTACAAAAAGCTAAAGAGCAAGGAGAAGTACTATTAGTTTTGCTAGAAAGTGATCAAACCATTCAAAGGCTGAAAGGTAAAAATCGACCGATCCATACGCAGGAAGTCAGAGCTCAGATATTGGCCGAATTAAAATCGGTAGATTTTGTTTTAATGTTGCCTCCCCTGGATTCAGATCAGGCATATGATCAACTTCTCATGGCTCTTCATCCTTCTATCATCGCCACGACGGAAGGTGATGAATATGATTATCACAAAAAAAGACAAGCTAAAAAGGTCGGAGCTAAAATGCTCTATGTGACTCCGGTAATCAAAGATCATTCCACAACAAGAATTATCAAAAGAATCAGAAAATAGTAATTGTTAAATTGTTAAATTGTTAAATTGTTAAATTGTTAAATTGTTAAATTGTTATCCCTGTTACTCGCAGCAGGGATCTTTGAAGCCGCAGTTTTGACAGATAGCATCCTTTGATCCTGCCAAAGCACCAATTGGTAAATTGCAAACCGGACAAGGCTGTACATCTTTGGGTAATTCACTTGCATTATGATCATCCATAAATCTATGATAACAAAACTTAGATAATTATTTTATGAAGCAAGCACATTTTTTTAAAGCCAAATGTCGGATCGGATTGACTCATCCGCCAGCGAGGCAAAAAGAATACAACTATGGAGTCGAAGATGGTGCAGATGCTATTTTGACGCCGGAATTTTTGCAGCAGTTGCCACTTTCTAAGACCGATACTTTTTTCTTTTCTGACCCTGAGAAGATTTCGAATGGAGAGTATGTTACTGAGTTGGTCAAAGAGATGGTTTGGTTTAAAGAATATATTAATGACAGGTTGGAAAAAGCTGAAATGCAGGTGGTAGTCGGAGGAGATAATACCGTGACTTTTGCTTCAGTTCTAGCCCTGCTAGAAAGAGTTAAAGATACCTCAAAAATTGGTTATATTCAGTTTGACTCTCATGGAGAATCAAATTCATATGAAGGCAGTGAAAGTAAAAACTTTCACGGGATGTATATGAGACCTTTTTTTGATACTTTTGATATCGAACAGATCGATCATCTAGTCCGACAAAAAATGAAACCAGAGCAGGGGATTTTTATTGGTGATATGGTTTTAGATGGAGATGAACCGCAATTTTTTAAACACAAAAAATTAAAAACCCTGACATTTAAAGAATATCGAAAAAATAAAATTACTTTTCATGAATATTTAAAGAAATTTTTAAATAGTTATGAATATATTCATATCAATTTTGATATTGATGTATTTCATCGATCGGTCGCAGGAGCTACTGGTATTCCAGAAGATGGTAAATGGATGAAAGCTGAAATTTTTGAACTTTTACTGATAATTGCCCAACATCAGAAAATTTCATTTGATCTTTCAGAGTTGAATCCGACTAGACCAGGTGCCGAGAGGTCAATAAAAATTGCTCAAGAGATACTAAAACTGATAACAAATAATTAAAGTATTTCTCCACCCGCTCCGCTTGGTCGAGAAAGATGTTATTCATATCCCGGAAAGTAGTCGTGTTTAATGTTTTCTTCAGAAATACCTAGCGTCTGGAGCATCTGGATATAGTGCTTCATCATCTGTTCAGGTCCTGAGATGTAGAAATTTGGAGGGTGGGGGATGGAGGTGAGCGATTGGAGAGAATTTATATCAAGCTGATTCTCTCCAATGAAGTATTGAATGGTAAATTCTGGATGCCTGGTGGCTATTTCTGCTAGCTCTTTCTGGAAAACTATTTCCTCATTCCGATTGGCATAGAGTAAGGTGATATTGATAGGAAGTTTCCGATGATCTAAATCTTGAATAATTGAACGAAACGGGGTGATACCAATTCCTCCAGCAATAAAGACATAATGGTTTGCCGGGTCTTCTAAAGTAAAGGTCCCGTTTGGGCCAAACGCTTCAAAAGTATCACCTTTTTGAAGCATCAATAACTTTTTTTTAAATGAGCTGCTTGTGCTATTTATCCTAGTAGTAATCTGAAGAAATTTCTCGTAAGGTGCACTAGAAATAGTAAAAAAACGATTTTCACCTCTTTCGTCCGGAGAAGAGTGTGTCAGATGATAGCGAAGATATTGTCCAGCCTGCCAACTAATAGCCTGATCTGGTTGCAAGGTAAATGTATAAACAGTGGATGTCAGCTGTTGTGTAGATATCAGTGCGACTTTCATAAAGAAAAATTATTCCAGTTTATTAAAAATTCGGGTAATTTAATAAATCCAGTTGCAAACATAAATGCCGAAATCATTAAGAAAGGACAGACGACACATATCACCGCATAGGTCATTTGATACCGATGAATCTGCTGAAAAACTAAAACTAGCAAAATACTCCACCATAAAAGAGCTAAAGGTGCTAGGAAAGGGATAAACAATAATATGATCGGATAGCTAGACAATCCCATGCCCGACAACGTTCGTGAAAACGATCCTTTTCCACCTAGCAGTATCGCAAACAAATGTAGTGCTATGGTAAAAAACAAAAATCCGATAAAAGCTGCTGGAAAGAAAAAAAGCATTTCAGAAAAAATTTGTAAAAATACTTTTTTTTGAGGAGCTTCAATAATATTTTCTAAAGTCCAGATGGCAAGAGCCAAACAAAAATTAAAACTAAAAAAAATCAGACCCCAATAGGGTGAATTAGTTTTTGTTAGCCAGGAAACAAATCGAAATGGCCGGAAAGATACCAGAAAAAATAAAAAATAGTCAGACAGCTGGACTGGGTAATAAATAATTTTGCTAATAACAGGCCTCCTTTTTAAAATTAGCATGCTGGAGAAAAGAATCAAGAGCACAGACTAGATCAATTTACAATGCACAATTTAACAATAAATTTTTAAGCTGGAAATTTACGAATTGTGATTTCATTAATCTATGTAAATTGTAAATTGCAAATTGCAAATTCACTCCCCTTGATTATCCTTGGGTGCGTGCTATACTAACCGCATCTGTTCAGCCTGGAGGTGATCATCAATGAGTAGAAATATTACAATAGTCGTGATCTTACTGATCATTATATTACTAGCGGTTTATTTAGTTTGGCTACGCAATAAATTTCAGTCCACTATCGGCATGAGTCCATCACCAATGGCTACCATGCAACCATCGATGATGCCAAGTATGGAGCCTTCTCCTTCCGCATCAGCCAGTGCTGAAGTTTCAGCTAGTCCAAGTGCTACACCAAAAGGATCAGTCAAACCTTCAGCTTCACCAAAAGCATCAGCTTCAGTCAAAGCATCTGCTTCTCCAAAAGCAAGTGCCTCTCCAGCTGCATCAGCTCAATAGTGAAAATTGTGGTTTACTAACTAAAGTACTACTACTTGTAGGATAGTCGTCTGACGTGCTATCTTGAATATCCAATGGGAGACCAAAAAGATCCAGTTGTATCCAATACAGAAAAGCTCATCATTATCGGGTCAGGTCCGGCAGGTCTGACGGCTGCTATTTATGCTGCTAGGGGTAATCTTAACCCAATGGTGATTGCCGGCAGAGCAGCCGGAGGGCAGTTGATGCTAACAACCGATGTCGATGATTTTCCTGGCTTTCCTGAAGGTATCCAAGGTCCTGAGCTCATGATGAATATGCGCAAACAAGCCGAGCGTTTTGATACCAGATTTGTTGAAGAAGATGTGCTCTCCGTTGATTTTAAATCACAACCTTTTATTATCAAAACCGAAACCAAAGAGATTAAAACTGATAGCGTTATCATTGCCACCGGTGCTTCTGCTATGTGGCTAGGGCTACCTTCAGAGGATCGTTTACGAGGGCGAGGAATTTCAGCCTGTGCTGTCTGCGATGGTTTCTTCTTTAAAGGTAAAAATCTGATGGTAGTTGGCGGTGGCGATACGGCGATGCGGGAAGCTCAACATCTGTCCAAGGTTGCCAACAAAGTTACTGTTGTGCATAGAAGAGGCGAACTTCGGGCCCAATCAGCGCTTCAGGAGTTGTTAAAAACAAAACCGAACGTAGAATTCATGTTGAACTCACAAATAGTTGAATTCCTCGGTCAAGATAAAGTGGAAGCAGTCAAAGTAGAAAACACTCAAACTAAAGAGGTTAAAGAGGTCCCAATTGATGGCGTTTTTGTGGCCATCGGACATAAACCAAATACTGATTTTCTCAAAGGAGAGCTCGATTTAGATGAGCAAGGTTATATTGTGGTCAAAGACGAAGTATTCTCTTCGGTCGAAGGCGTTTTTATCGCCGGTGATGTCTCAGATCATCGGTATCGCCAGGCTGTCACAGCCGCCGGAGCCGGCACCAAAGCCTGCTTTGAGGTAGAGTCTTATTTAGAAAAGAAACACCTGTCCGAGATGACCAAGTAAATACAAAAATTTGTTTTGATCAAATTATTACTTGCATTTTTTCGCTAAGTATCCATAATGTAGTTAATGAATTTGCTTTCTACTTTAGCTAAAATTCTCCCGATCCGACCCGTTTACGCTCATTGTGATATCCCTTGTAAGATCTACGATCCGACCGCCGCTCAGATCGCTGCTCATACTGTGATCAGGATGACTGATATGCTGGAAGAGGCTGGAGCAGATATGCATAAAGTGACTCGTTTAACAGCTGTCAAAGAAGAGCATGCTGAGATTCTGAAAAGAGAAGTCAGCATTTTATGGAGTGATTATTTTAAACCAGAGCACCTGGAAAAATTTCCAGATCTCCATACTGATGTCTGGAATATCTTAAAGTTAGCTTCCAAAACGAAACAAGAAATCGACATTGATGCTGCCAATCAGCTATTAGTAGCAGTCCAAAAACTAGCTGAACAATTTTACCAATCCAAAGGCTTAGAGCCCATCCGAGTTCCTTCTGGTTTCCCCACCGAGGGAGAGATAGTTACCCATAAATGACCTCGTATCCTCGCTACTTGTGGTGAGTGGAGTCGAATCAAAGCGGGGATCCATCAAATGATCGTGCTTAAGTTAGGTTCTGATCAGGGGTTATCCTAATGGTTATTCAAAGAATTTAATGTAGCCAGAATGGCATTTGTTTGGTAAGCTTGGAAGCTAATGAAACTAATCTTTCCACTAGCGCGCTATAAGGTATTTGGTGACTCGATGCTTCCCACACTCAAAGAAGGTTATGAAGTGATCTGCTACCTTTGGGCTTACCATAAAACGCCACCTAAAGTGGGGGATTTGGTGATAGCCAAAATCAAAGACCTGGAAATTATCAAAAGAGTAATGCTCGTCCGGGATGACGAGGTGTATTTAAAAGGAGACAATGAACAGCAAAGTACTGATTCTCGCAATTTCGGCTGGATCAATAATAGACAGGTTAAAGGGAAAGCAGTGTGGATACTGAAATAGTACAGAAGTGATAAGTACAGAAGCAAAAAGATAAAAAAGATCCCTCTGGATAATCCCGTATTGCTTATTGCGAAGCAAGAGGCGTGTAACGACTCATTGCGTGTCACAACCGATTAGCTTCTCCGCTTTACCCGCTGTATAATAGGAATATGGAACTGCTCGGTTTTAAACTGTTTGAAAAAAAACCTCCTCCAGCTCAGGTGGTGACACCTGAAGTTAATCCGATCACTGTTATTGACCAACAGCTGGCTGGCCATCATCAAGAGATTGAAAAAAATGCTGCTTTAGCAACCAATCAAGAAGTTGTGCCCGGCAGTTCAATACCCACAGCCAATACAATTCCAGGTAATCCATTAATGGTCATTCAAGGTCCAACACAAGAGAATAAATTAATTGCTCGTCAACTTGAGATTGATGCAACATTACCAAAGGATTATGAAACAGTAAAAACAGGATTTGGAAATACTTGGGATAGAAATTTATTAGGCAAAGACGGTATGACTACTCCAGATGAATTTCTTGCTAAACAGGCCGAAAGGGAGGATGCTAAAAAAGCTGTCCAACAACAAGTTGCCCAAGAAAACCAGTTGGATAAAGCCGCCTAAGGGTAGCATAGCTAAAAAATTTGCTATTTAAATAGATTCCGTTACGAATGGACGATTCGGTAACGTAATTTATAAAACTGATCTAGTAAGGTAGAATTGTTCAAAATCAATGGAAGTAACAACAGCACCACAAGCATCTGCAGCAGTGACGGCCGCCGCCTCCAGCGGTGGAGTAGATCTGACGGTCATTTTAGTAGTCCTCCTGGTGGTGTTGATCGTTTTAGGATCGATCGCCGGAATGATAGCTTACTTTTATCCATATTTTTCCAACCTGTATAAATACCGAGAGCGGGAAAAATACTCATTGGGTTTTGTCTTGCTTCAGATTACAGTTCCTCGCGGAAATGAAATTAAAATCGATGCAGCCGAGCAATTTATTAATGCCTTGGCTTCGATCAAAATTGGTGCCGGCGGCTTTATGGGAATGTTCAAAAATATGAAACCCCAGCCGCATATTTCGTTTGAGATTGTTGGGACTCCAGAGTCAATCCGTTTTTATGTCGCCTGTCATAAAAAATATCAGGATCTGATCGAAAAACAGATCAATGGTGCCTATCCTGACGCCGCTGTCCGAGAAGTACCTGAATACAATATTTTTACTGAGACAGGCAAAGTCGCCTATGCTGCAATGAAGTTGCGGGCGGCTAGCCATTTTCCGATCAAAACCTACAAAGAGCTGCCAACCGATCCTTTGTCTTCCATTACCTCTGCTTTGGCCAAAATGCAGCCAGGAGAGGGAGCAGTGATTCAGATGCTGTTGGCTCCCGATGCAACAGATTGGAAAGACGCCGGTAAAAAGTTTTTGAAAAAAGAGCGGGATCCCGGAACTGCCGATAAACCCAAGCCAGCCCCAGATGGTAAGCAGCTGGAAGCAGTGGAAAATAAAATCCAACGCAACGGCTTTGCTTTTGTGATCAGAATTGTCACTTCCTCAACTAGTTCAGAATCAGCCAAAGCGCATTTAGCCAATATTAAATCCGCTTTTGAACAATTTAATGGTCCATACAATGGCTTTGGCTCGATGAAAGTGCCGCAGGAAAAAGGCTTTATTCGCGATTTTATTTATCGATTTTTACCCCGTTTCGATGCTATGTCTGTCATGACGCCAGATGAGATAGCTTCGGTATATCATTATCCCAATAAATCGATTGAAACTCCCCATATCCAGTGGCTGCCAGCCAAGTCAGCTCCCGCCCCTGAAAAAATCCCCAATTCAGGTTTGTATCTGGGTAAATCCAAATATCGGGGAACAGAGCGACCAGTATTTATTGCTGATTCGGATCGTCAGCGCCATATGTACATCATTGGACGTACCGGTACTGGTAAAACCGAGCTGTTAAAGTCCTTGATGGTTCAGGATATATATGCCGGAAAAGGGCTCTGTTTTATCGATCCGCATGGTGATGCTGCGGAAGATCTTTTAGAAAGAATTCCGCCTTCCAGAGCTCAGGACGTGATTTATTTTGACCCATCTGACTCAGATCGGCCAATGGGACTCAATATGCTTGAAGCTTCGAGTGAGGAACAAAAGCACTTCGTAGTCGCATCAATTATTGGTCTGATGTACAAACTTTACGATCCGCATAAAACCGGTATCATCGGTCCGCGTTTTGAACACAGTGTCCGTAATGCCATGTTGACTGTGATGTCAAAGCCAGGTGGTACTTTTTTGGAAGTGGTGCGGGTGCTGACAGATCCGGAGTTTGTTAAAGAGCTGCTGCCATATATTCAGGATCCCGTTGTGAAAAGATATTGGACCGATCAGATCGCCCAGACTGCCGAGTTTCATAAATCAGAAATTTTGGATTACAACGTTTCCAAATTTGGCCGATTTGTCACCAATATTATGATGCGTAATATCATCGGTCAGTCAGAATCTTCTTTTAATCTGCGTCAGGTGATGGATCAGGGAAAAATATTGATCGTCAATTTATCCAAAGGTCGAATTGGTGATGAGTACTCCAACTTTTTAGGTCTGGTGTTGGTGCCAAAGATTTTAGCTGCTGCGATGTCCAGGGCTGATATCCCGATCGAGCAACGCCGGGATTTCTTTTTGTATGTCGATGAGTTTCAAAATTTTGCGACCGATACTTTTGCTGAGATCTTATCCGAAGCCAGAAAGTATCGTTTAAATTTGATTGTGGCCAATCAGTTTATTGGTCAGATTGGTGAAGAGCTGAAAAATGCAGTCTTTGGAAATGTGGGTACTATCGTCTCTTTCCGGGTCGGTGTGACAGACGCCAACTTTTTACAACATGAATTTCAGCCTGTCTTTAACGATCAGGATTTGGTCAATATCGAAGCCCAAAATATCTATGTCAAAACGCAGGTCAATGGTGAGCCTGTCCCGCCATTTTCAGTTAATGTCCGTTTCCCCGATTTTGACGCCTGGCAGGCGATGCGGCGACCAGATATTGGTAAAGCTATCCGGGAGTTGTCACGCCTGACGTATGGAAGAGACAGAACATTAGTTGAAGCTACAATTGCAGAGAGAGCGCGATTATAAGTGCGCGAACCTGGATTTGAACCAGGGACCGAGTGTGTATTTCTCAACTGAACAATGTGTGCGAACCAGGATTCGAACCTGGGACCAATTGTGTATAAAGTTTTCGCTACGCTCAAACTTTGATTTTCTCACTTCGTTCAAAAATTAAGACACTTTCTATGTGCGCGAACCTGGATTTGAACCAGGGACCGAGTGTGTATAAGACACTTGCTCTACCACTGAGCTATTCGCGCGTGTGCATATTTTACGTCAGATGGTGGCTATAAGCAAGAAAATTCATGTATAATACCCGCATGAATGATCAACTAACCACACCTAATGGTGAAGCTCTTTTTTTCCACAAAGGGATTACCGATGGACAGATTGACCAGCTGATTCACTATGCCCAGACCGATGATGGGGTGAAGAACTTTACTTCAGATCCCAAAAGATTTGCTAGTCGTGAGACTTTTAATGCCTGGAGAAAGCCAGAGGCAGTTTTTTATACCTTAGTTGATGAAGAAAATAGGCTGATGGGAATCATCTGGTTGGAGGAGCTGGAGTTGCCAGAGTTTGAACTACCCAAAAACATCGAGGTCAGTGCAATTGATCCAAACGATTATCACACTACCTTTGCTATCAGGCTTTATGGCAAAGCTCGCGGCCAAGGTCTTTCCAGTCCTTTCACCAAGTTGGCGCTGGACGACTATAAACTCAATCATCCAGATGAAGATATCTGGCTTGCCACCTCGCCAGACAATATTGCCGCAATTAATTCCTATAAAAAATCCGGCTTTGTCGAACTTGGCATGCGCCAAGATGGCCAAAAACTGCTCATGATATTACCTTGATTGCGTAAATAAATAATTTGTTTTATAATTCCCAAAATGTCGAGAGAACAGATACGAGTTATAGGACCTTATGTACTAAGACCTGGAATGGGTTTATTGGACCAAGAGCCATATAAGGGGGCTGTATTAAGTGCCTCTGAAGGTGCAGGCTTTAATGAGAGTTGGGATATTTCTACTGTATTGGCAGGACAAATTATTCGGGGTGCGATGGATTATCAAGATGATCGCCCTAGATTTCCCGTTTGGAATTTCGCCGAGCCTGATCAAAACGATATAGATTTTTATAAACGCAGACTGAAAGAACTCGGTAAAGTATATCCTGACCCAATAGCACGGAGATTGGTCATGGCTTTGCTTGGTGTGGCGGATAATTTGGCATCCTATCCAAATTCGCGTAGATATTTAACCGAAATGTATAGGCAATACCCCCATCCTTATGATCCCAATGATGGCAGTTGGCGAAGTGAAAGAGTAATTAAAACCAAAAAAAATGGAAAACATTTTGAGCAAGTAAGACACCTTGGAAAGCTGGATTTGGCTCTCAGCTATCCATTTTGGGCAGTTTTGCAACAGATGAGAAACAGAATCCAACCAAGACAATCAGAGGATATCCATACAGAAGCCCAGGTAACTGGTATGTTAGCTGGAGAAAATCCGCTAGTTTTTCAAGACCGAGCATGGAGATTGGTTGAACCGCCATCTGAACCATTTCTAAAACCACCAGTCGAATTTTTAACTAGTGGTCAGTACAAATCCAATTTTCTTGAACAAATTTAGGCACATTATTGAAATTCCAAACTTGGGGGATAATGCAATTTAATTACCTGTAGATTGAAAGTGAATTCTCATAGTCCAATTTTCTCCAGGTGGCACCATAATAGGAGTACTATCAAAACTTTTTCTGGTTAAAGTAACTGGTTCAAAACAGATAAAATCATGGTCGGGAGCATCGACAGGTTGTGACCAAACTACCAATTTAGAGATAACTTCTGACAGATCTTCCATCACCACCTGATGAGTTGGAAAGGTGATAGTAACCGGATTTTTAAAAGGATATTCATCATCAGGCGGATTTTTATCCCAATTCGTCTCGGTTAAAACAATCTCAGGATAGTGCTCCACCACCACTTCTTTTTTATGATCATGGCTGATCGCCCAATAGGGATGTAATCCTGGGGCGATCGGAAGAGGGGCGGAACCAGTATTTTGCACTGAAAGAGTGTAGGTAAAAGCCTGGTCATGCACCTGGACTTGCACTTGAACTTTAAAAGGGTAAGGATAGAGTTTGGCAATATCAGCGGGTAGATTTTGTTCAGTAAGTTCTAAAATCGCGCCTTCTTCAGCTTTATTGAGAAGTTTCCAGGTCAGATTGCGACCAAACCCATGTTGACCCATCCCAGATTCGGACGGTCCATAATACGGGAATAAAATAGGTATTCCTGTGCGTTTCAACTCTGTCCCGATATACAAAATATCCCGCCAGTTGCCGGCACTATCCCGGACTTTCCACTCGGTAATATACCCACCTTGTTCAGATAGCCCCAGTATTGAAGAGGCGGTAGTGATCTGAATACTTGAAAAAGAGTTTGCCATGCAAGCTATAGTAGCACAATGTAAGCTGAATTTTTATTCTCAGAATCACAGTTAAAATGAAGGTGTCTATCTAGTACACACGACGAGTGTGCATATACATAGTTCACTCAGAATGACAGTTAACGAAGCAAAGTGGGAGGTTTAGTAGATTCACTTCGCAAGGTATCAACTAACGCTTGTTGAATTTTTGAATTTGCATTGGCAAAGCGAGGATTCCTTAATAGTGCTGAATGAATTCTAGGAAGTTCCCAGCGATCCAATATTGGGCCGATATCAGCCCGATAGATTGTGCCAATGCTACCTAGAATATCAAGTCCATGAGGTTTTGGAATGATAGTGGCAGCTTCAACAAAATCTTGACCAAGTTCGACTACAACAGCTTGAGCCGGATAATCAGTTAT